>CAXIBD010000027.1:0-36551 GCA_964022135.1 uncultured Sphingomonadales bacterium
AGGACGGTTCGATCCACCGCTTCCGCAGCCACGCCGTGGTGCTGGCCACCGGCGGCGCCGGCCGCTGCTATTTCAGCGCGACCTCGGCCCATACCTGCACCGGCGACGGCGGCGGCATGGTGCTGCGCGCGGGCCTGCCGCTGCAGGACATGGAATTTGTCCAGTTCCACCCGACCGGCATCTACGGTGCCGGCGTGCTGATCACCGAAGGGGCGCGAGGAGAGGGTGGCTATCTGACCAACAGCGAAGGCGAGCGGTTCATGGAACGCTATGCCCCAAGCGCCAAGGATCTGGCCAGCCGCGACGTCGTGTCGCGCTGCATGGCCACCGAAATTCGCGAAGGCCGGGGCGTCGGGCCGGAGAAGGATCATATCTATCTCCATCTCGACCATATCGCGCCGGAAGTGCTGGCCGAACGGCTGCCGGGCATCACCGAGACCGGCAAGATTTTTGCCGGCGTCGACCTGACCCGCGAAGCGCTGCCGGTGGTGCCGACGGTTCACTACAATATGGGCGGCATTCCCTGCAACTATCACGGCGAGGTTATCAACCCGACCGCGGAGGATCCCGACGCGATCGTCGAAGGGCTGTATGCCATCGGCGAAGCGGCCTGCGTGTCCGTGCACGGTGCCAACCGCCTGGGTTCGAACTCGCTGATCGATCTGGTGGTCTTCGGCCGCGCGACCGGTCTGCGGCTCAAGGAAAAGCTGGTACCGAACGCGTCGCACAAGCCGCTGCCAAAGGACTCCGCCGACCTGGCGCTCGCCCGCCTCGACCATTTCCGCAACGCCAAGGGCTCGATCCCGACCGCCAAGCTGCGTCTCGAAATGCAGAAGACGATGCAGGCCCATGCCGCGGTGTTCCGCGACAACAAGCTGCTTGCCGAAGGCGTGGCGGCGATGGACAAGGTCAATGCCAAGCTCGCCGATGTCGGTGTCACCGACCGTTCGCTGATCTGGAACACCGACCTGATCGAGACGCTCGAGCTCGACAATCTGATGAGCCAGGCAATGGTCACGATCAAATCCGCTGCCAACCGCAAGGAAAGCCGTGGCGCCCACATGCAGGAAGATTATCCGGATCGCGACGACGCCAACTGGATGAAGCACACCGTCATCACCTTTGACGGCTGGGGCGGCAAGGGCGGCAATAGCGACATCAGCTATCGGCCGGTCCATGATTACACGCTGACCGACGAAGCGGAATATGTGAAGCCGAAGAAGCGGGTATACTGATGGCGCTTCCTCCGCTGGTGATCGGGACAATCTCGACCATCGCGGGGCACCCCAAGGTCCGGGAGGCTGCCGGCCGTCTGGCCAGCGATGTCTATGGCCGGGTGATGGGGCGCTCGAAAGCCGCGCCGCAGCTGGAAGAGTCGGCCGGCCGCGGTGACGAACGCGCCCGTCTGGAACAGATTTACGAGAAGCTGGAGCAACTCCCGACCCAGGAAGAGCTGGCAGAGTCCTTCGGTATTCTGCAGGCCGAGATCGATCGCAGGCTGCAGTTGCAGAACCGGCTGATCATTGGCTTTGGCGGAATTGCTGTCGCGTTGCTCGCTACCTTGCTGGTTGTCGCGATCGCCTAAACATCCTTCGGTTCGCTACCGGGCAGACAGGGACAGCGAAGCTCTTGTCATGCACCCCTGGCTGAAAGCAACCCCCTTGAGAAAACTCCGCCGGGCAAATCCGGCCGACAGGGCCTTGCGATAGCGCTGCTCCGCAGCATTGGCGCCGGTGACTTCCCGCACGACACCGCGAAACGGAATCAGGCCGCCAAGCAGGCCACCGGCAACGCGGCTGACGCTGCGCTCGCGTTTTTCGGCGCGGGAAAGATGGGGGTCTTCGTTGACGTCAGGCCCGAGTAGTGGCCGCAAATCCTGGATTTCCGCCAAAATGGCGGTGCAGCGGTCCATCCCGCTCAGATCATAGGGCGCGTCCTGAATCTCCAGCAGTCTTTCGGGGATTTCCTCTTTTTTCAGATTCACGTCCTTGGCGGGCTGGGTCACGGCGTCTTCCACATGGTCGACCATCGGTCGCTCGACGTCTGGCGTTTCCGCGCGCAGCGGCTGTGCGGTCAGGGTCAGCATGCCGATGACAGCAGCAAATCCGGCTCTCGCCATGATATATCTCCCTTGTTGCCCCCAAGGTTGATCAGGGTCGTGCGGGTGCCTTGCATCCCTTCTGCAGGCCGACGCCCTTCAGAAATCCGCGCCGGACGGTACCGGCATAAACCGCCTCGTTATAACGTCGCCGCTCGGCATTGGCCCCGGTGACTTCGCCGATAATACTTCCGAACGGAATGATCGAACCGATCGCGCTGCCTGCTACCCGGGCGGCCGTTTGCTCGCGCTTCTTGCCGAGACTCTTGTCCACCCGCTCGTTGACATCCGGCCCCAACACGGCGTTGAGTTCCTGGACTTCCGCGATGATTGCGGCGCATCTTCTCAAACCCCGGAGCGAATAGGGATCATCCTGGATATCCTTGAGTTTCTGCGGCACTTCCTTGCCGTCAAACGGCTCGGTAACCTTGTTGCCCGCCGATTCCAGCGTCGAATCCTCCTGCGCGCCCGATTGCGCGAACGCGGCCGAAGGCAAAAGGCCAGAAAGCAACAGCAAGCCGCTCAAGTGCATCATTTTCATACTATAATCCCTGGAACGCGCGGGTCATCGAAAGCGAAGATTGTCGCGGTTCAACTGATCTACCGCCGTGACGCCCATTAGTTTCATGTCGCGTTCAATTTCACTGTGCAGCAAAGAGAGGATTCGCTCAACCCCGTCCTGTCCGGCAGCGGCGAGCGCGTAGAGATAGAGGCGTCCTCCCGAGCAGGCCTTCGCTCCGACGCTGAGCGCCTTGAGGACATGACTGCCGCGGGTGATACCGCCGTCGCAGATCACGTCGAGCTTGTCGCCAACCGCATCGCAAATCTCGGCCAGCTGGTCGAAAGGCGCACGGCTGCCGTCCAGCTGGCGTCCGCCATGGTTGGATACCATGATCGCGGTCGCGCCGATATCGACGGCGCGCTTCGCATCGGCGACCGACATGATGCCCTTGAGGCAGAATTCCCCGCCCCAGTCCTTGCCGATTTCCTCGGCCATTTTCCAGTCGAGGGACTGGTCGAGCATATTGGTGAAATAGTCTGCCACGGAATTGGGAACGCTGGTGCCTTCCGAGACATGGTCCTTCAGGTTGGACAGCTCGAACTTGTCGCGGAACATATAGTTCAGTCCCCAGGCCGGCTTGGCCGCGTAGCTCCAGAAACTGGTCGGCGTGATCCTGGGCGGGCTGGTAAAGCCGGAGCGCAGGCAGCGCTCGCGATTGCCGCCGACGATCGTGTCCACGGTCAGGGTCAGCGCGTCGAACCTGGCCGCCTTGCACCGTTCGACCATCGACCGGTTGAGCTCCTTGTCCTTGTGCACATAGAGCTGGAACATTTTCGGTGTGCTGATGCTCGCGCCGATCTCCTCGATGCTGACCGTGGCGAGCGAGGAGATACCGAAATAGGTCCCGAATTTTTCCGCCGCCCGGGCGACGGCGCGCTCTCCCTGCCAGTGGAACAGGCGCTGAAGGGCGGTGGGGGAAAGAAACAGCGGCATCGCCAGCTTCTGGCCCATCACCGTCGTGCTCATGTCGATCGTCTCGACCCCCGCGAGCACATTGGGCACCAGATCGCAGCGTTCATAGGCTTCGGTATTCCGGCGGCGCGTGACCTCGTCGTCGGCCGCGCCGTCGATATAGTCGAAGATCGGAAAGGGCAGGCGCTTTTTGGCGAGCGCGCGGAAGTCATTCACATTGTGGCAGTCTGAGATATTCATATGGCGCTTTCGCTGAACGTATCGCAGGCTGCCGGATCGCCGGACTGAAGGCCCTTGCGCAGCCAGGCCATGCGCTGCTGGGAAGTACCATGGGTGAACATGCTTTCGACCGGACGCTGCCCGGCACCGCGCATCAGCGTGTCGTCACCGATCGCATGGGCCGCGTTCAGCCCTTCCTCGACATCGCCCGCTTCCATCCGGTCGGCATTTTGCGCCGCCCAGACACCGGCGTAGCAGTCCGCCTGCAATTCCATCCGGACCTGCAGCGCATTGCCTTCTTCCTTGCTCGCCCGGCGCTGGGCCTTGCTCACCTGGTCGGCGATACCGGTCAGGTTCTGGATATGGTGGCCGACCTCGTGCGCGATCACATAGGCCTGGGCGAAATCGCCCTTGGCGCCCAGGCGCGACGACATTTCCTGGAAGAAGCTGGTGTCGAGATAGACGCCCTGATCCGCCGGGCAATAGAAGGGTCCCATGGCCGCCTGCGCGGCACCGCAGCCCGACTGTCCGGACTGCTGATAAAAGGTGAGGGTGGTCGGGCGATAGCGCTGGCCGCCCTGTTCAAAGAGCTTTCCCCAGGTCTGCTCGGTCGAGGCGAGCACCTGGCAGGCGAACATTTCGTCCTCCGTGTCGCAGGCTACATTGTTGCCCGCGCCTTGTGACTGGAACCCGCCGTCGCCGGTGCCGTCGGCCAGTTGCAGGCCGCCGCCGCCGAAATAGAAGAAGGCGAGCGCCGCCGCGCCGATCAGCAGGACCGTGCCGCAACCCAGTTTCCGGCCCAGCAGCATCGGCAGAAAGCTGAGCAGCATGCCGAGGCCGCCGGCACCGCCGCCACCAAAATTGCGGCCGCCCCCGCGGCCCTGGTCGCGAACATTCTTGCTGGGGTCGAGGTCGTCGAGGCGCATGCATATTCTCCTTGTCGCTTTCCAATTCGCCTGATTCCGGCAAAAGCGCAAGCGCCGCCGTTTTCTTTTACAAAAGCGTTGCAGTCCGGCCCGACAGTTTTAAGGTCGCTGCAAAGGAGAATAGCATGTTTCTAAAGGGCAAGACCGCGCTGATCACGGGTAGTACATCGGGTATCGGCGGCGGCTATGCAAAGGCGCTGGCGGCAGAAGGCGCGGCAGTAATGATCAACGGATTCGGCGATGCGGGGGAGATCGAATCGCTGCGCCAGGAACTGGAGTCGCTGAGCGGCGCGAAAGCGGCCTACAGCAAGGCCGACATGACCAGGCCGGAAGAAATCCGGCAAATGTGCAGCGATTGCGCGGAGCAGCTGGGGACCGTCGACATATTGATCAACAATGCCGGCATCCAGTTTGTCGCGCCGGTCGACGAATTTCCCGAGGACAAGTGGAACGCGGTGATGGACATCATCATGAACAGCGCCTTCCACGCCACCAAGGCGGTGTTGCCGGGCATGAAGGACAAGGGCTGGGGCCGGATCATCAACACCGGGTCGATGCACAGCAAGGTCGCGAGCCCCTACAAGTCCGCCTATAATGCGGCGAAGCACGGGCTGGACGGGTTCGGCAAGACGGTGGCGCTGGAAGTGGCACAGCAGGGAATCACGGTGAACACGATCTCGCCCGGCTATACCTGGACGCCGCTGGTCGAGGGGCAGATTCCCAACACCATGGAAGTGCGCGGACTGACCCGTGAGCAGGTAATCAACGATGTGCTGCTGGCACCACAGCCGACCAAGGAATTTGTCCAGATCGAGCAGATCGCGGCGCTGGCGATCTTCCTGTGCAAGGACGAGGCGCGGTCGATCACCGGCGCGAATATCTCGATCGACGGGGGCTGGACGGCGCAGTGATGCGACCGATCGGGGAGCGGACTGGCCGCGCCCCGATGGCGGCAAAAGGAATTTGGACCTGACAAGTGCCGGCGAACGGATTAGTCAGGAATTAACAAGCGATATTGGGGATGATGATGCGCAAATATATGAAATTTACCTTGCTGGCGGCGGCTTCGATGCTGGCGGTTTCTCCGGCCCATGCCGATGATCTGGACAAGGCGATCAAGGCCGACCTGCCATCGCTGATGGAAATCTACCGTGATCTGCACAGCCATCCCGAACTGAGCGGGGAGGAAGTGCGCACCGCTGCCAAGCTCGCCGCCGAGGCCCGGCGTCTCGGTTTCGAGGTCACCGAAAAAGTGGGTGGCACCGGCGTCGTGGCGGTCATGAAAAATGGCGAGGGGCCGACGGTGCTGCTGCGGGCCGACATGGACGGCCTGCCGCTCGAGGAAAAGACAGGTCTGCCCTTTGCCTCGACCGTCAAGGCGAAGACCCGGCAGGGCAATGACACCTATGTGATGCACGCCTGCGGCCATGACACGCACATGACCGGATGGGTCGCCACCGCCCGGCAGCTGGCGGCGCGCAAGGATGAATGGGCCGGGACGCTGGTGATGATCCTGCAGCCGGCCGAGGAAACCGGTGAGGGCGCGCTGGCGATGCTCGAGGACGGGCTTTATACCCGCTTTCCCAAGCCCGACTATGCGCTGGCCTTTCACGATGCCGCCGGCGCACCGGCCGGATATATCGGCTATGCGCCGGGCTTTGCACTGGCCAATGTCGACAGCGTCGATATCCGGGTAAAGGGGATTGGCGGCCATGGCGCCTATCCGCATACCACCAAGGACCCGATCGTGCTGGCCAGCCGCATTGTCGGCGCGCTGCAGACCCTGGTCAGCCGCGAAATCGATCCGCAAGAGTCGGCGGTGGTGACCGTCGGCAGCTTCCAGGCCGGCTCCAAGCATAATATCATCTCGGACGAGGCGCTGCTGCTGCTGACCGTGCGCAGCTATGGCGACGACACGCGGGCCAAGCTGCTCGACGGCATCAAGCGGATTGCGCGCGGCGAGGCGATTACCGCCGGCATGCCCGAGGACAGGATGCCGGAGGTGACCCTGCGCGAGGCGGAGTTCACACCGGCTACCTACAACAGCCCGGAATTTACGGTGGAAATGGCGAAGCTGTTCGAAAGCCGGTTCGGCGAGGAGCGGGTGAAACAGTCGAAACCGGTGATGGGCGGGGAGGATTTCAGCCGTTTCCGCCGGGCCGATGAAAATATCAAGAGCATGATCTTCTGGGTCGGCGGCGTGCCGATGGCGGAATATCAGGCGGCGCAGGAGGAGGGCACCAAATTGCCGTCGCTGCACAGCCCGTTCTGGGCGCCCGATGCGGAAAAGGTCATCACCACCGGCGCCGAGGCCCTGACCGCGGCGACCTTGCAGATCATGAAGAAATAAATGGGTTGGCGGGCGTTTCTGCTGGGGTCGATGGTCCTGCCGGGCACCGCGCTGGCGGCCCCGCCGGCTCCCGTCGCCGATCCGTCCTATTTCGAGGGGCGCTGGTCGATGCACGATGAAGCTTGCAAGGCACCGACCAACTGGACGATGATTCCCGGCGGCAATTTCGTCTCCGAGAATCTCGCCGGGACATGGGAATGGTCCGGGGACGAGCTGCTGTTGCGGCTCGACGACCTGGCGATTGACGAGGAGACCGGCGAGCCTGGCGGCCGTTTCCGTTTGAATGGACCCGTCCTGGTCATCAGCCCGGACCGTTTTGATCTCACGATCGCGCCCGATGTTTACCAGCTGCAGCGCTGCCCGGAGTAGTAATCGCTATTGCGAATAAGTCGCAATTTATTGATCGATTATTCCGATCATCACCGATCAAAAAATTCGATGGAGCGAGACGATGCGGGCGGTTAACAACTGCCCAATCCGATTCTTGATATCGGTATCGTTCAATCATCCGAGAATGGAGAAGACTATGGGACTTGCTGGAAGCAAAACCGAACAGAATCTGAAGGACGCCTTTGCCGGGGAAAGCCAGGCCAACCGTCGCTACCTCTATTTCGCCCAGAAGGCCGACATCGAAGGGTATAACGATGTAGCCGCCGTGTTCCGCTCGACCGCCGAAGGCGAAACCGGCCACGCCCATGGCCATCTCGAATTTCTCGAAGAAGTGGGCGATCCGGCAACCGGCGAACCGATCGGCGCGACCTCGGACAATCTGAAATCGGCGATCGCAGGCGAGACCCACGAATATACCGACATGTATCCGGGCATGGCGAAGTCGGCCCGCGAAGAAGGCTTTGACGAAATTGCCGACTGGTTCGAAACGCTGGCAAAGGCGGAAAAGAGCCACGCCGGCAAATTCCAGAAAACGCTGGAATCGATGGACGCCTAAACCGTTCATCCAGTGGATTGCGCCGTCGCCGCCTCCCTCCTCCCAACAGGCGGCGGCGCAGTCTTCTCACTCAGAGACTCCGGCCCCAGGGCGACAGGGAAAATATCATGACAGAAGGCAGCTTGGGCGCGCCGACGCGGCATCCGATCGCATGGCAGGACGAGTCCTATTATGACGAGGTCGCGCTGGACCAGGAACTGCGCCGCGTCTTCGACATCTGCCATGGCTGCCGCCGCTGCTTCAACCTCTGCGACAGCTTTCCGCAACTGTTCGACATGATCGACGAAAGTCCCAACGAGGAGGTCGAAGACCTGAGCGCTGGCGATATCAAGAAGGTCGTCGATGCCTGCACGCTCTGCGACATGTGTTTCATGGTCAAGTGCCCCTATGTGCCGCCGCACGAATTCGATCTCGATTTTCCCCATCTGATGCTGCGCCACCGGGCGGTCGAGAACCGCAAGGGAAAGACCGGGTTCATGGACAAGCAGCTTGCCGAAATGGATCGCAATGCTGTCGTCGCCGGGACCGTTTCGGGACTGACCAACTGGGCGACCAATCCCGACAACGGCCTGACCCGTGGCCTCCTGCAAAGCGTCGCCGGTATCGACAAGCGCGCCCATCTGCCGGAATTCGAGGACGTGCCGCTGACCTACAAGCATGTCGGCCACGGCCCCGTTCCCAACCCGGATGCTCCTGCTTTCGGGCGCAAGGCGGCAATCTATGCGACCTGTTACGGCAATTTCAACGACCAGACCGCCGGCCAGGCCGCACTGGCGGTGCTTTCGCACAACGGCGTGCAGACCCGGGTCGAATATCCCGGCTGCTGCGGCATGCCCAAGCTGGAAAACGGCGACCTGCCAGCCGTCGCATCGTCGGCGGAAGAGGTCGCTGCCTATTTCGAGCCGATCATCGACGAAGGCTTCGACATAGTCGCGCTCACTCCGAGCTGCGCGCTGATGATGAAATTCGAATGGCCGCTGATCCTGCCCGACAATGCGGCGGTGAAGAAACTGGCCAAGGCCACACGTGATCTCAGCGAATATGTCGTCGAGATTGCCAAGGACAAGGGACTGGTCGAGATCGCGCCGATGAACGCCAGGATCGGCATCCATTTCGCCTGCCACAGCCGCGCCCAGAATATGGGACCCAAGGCGATGGAGATGCTGAAGCTGATCCCCGAAGCGACCGCGACGATCACCGAACGCTGTTCGGGCCACGGCGGAAAATGGGGAATTTTCAAGGAGAATTTCGACAAGGCGGTCAAGGTCGGTCGCCCGGCCGCGCGTGCCGTTGCCAAGGGCGATCCCGACTATATGGTCAGCGAATGCCCGCTGGCCGGACCGCATCTCAGGCAGATCATGGAGGCCGGCGGCCAGGCCGATGTCCCAGAGCGGATCGGCCATCCGATCGAACTGCTCGCCAAGGCCTACGGATTTTGATGGCGGAACAGCTCTGATCAGCGCCGCCTCGCCGAACATCTAGCCAATATTTTGAGGATCAAACATGCCCCGCGACACCCATGAAATCACCCGGGATGATATTATCTCGCTCTCCGACTATGAGTCGATCCGCAAGGACAAAAGGCAGGAATCGATCCTGCGCAAGAAATACCGGCGGATCGCAATCGGTCCCTATGCCACGATCCAGTTCGAAAGCTGGGAAAGCATGTGGCTGCAGATTCAGGAAATGCTGCGCATCGAAAAGGGCGGTGACGAACAGCTGACCGATGAACTGGCTGCGTATAATCCGATGGTCCCGAACGGATCGGAATTCACCGGCACCCTTATGTTCGAAATCGACGAGGAAGAGCGCCGCACGGCGTTCCTGAAGACACTGGGCGGAGTCGACCGGCACATCCACCTGGTGATCGGCGGCCAGAAGGTGACGGCGGAACCCGAGCAGGATATCGACCGCACCCGCGCCGACGGCAAGGCAAGCGCTGTGCAGTTCGTCCATTTTCCGCTGACCAGCGAACAGGCCGAGATTTGGAAGAGCATGGAAGGGCAGGTGATGGTCCAGATCGACCACCCCAATTATGGCCATGCCGCGATCATCAGCGACGAATGCCGTCGCGATATGGCCCGCGATCTCGACTAGTCGTCGGTGGGATTCGCCGGGTTGCTGGTTTTGAAGACGATCGGGTTTTCAAGACTGCCGGGCTCACCCTGTCGCGGGCTATTTGGCGAAGGTCTGGCCTGCGCGCGTGCGGATTTGCTTGTCGACGAACCTCCATTGTCTGCCTGTTCCGGACGTTTGGCGGGCGGGTCTTCGTCGGGGGAATCGTCCGCACCTTCATCGTCCAGGAGCGTCATCGGCTCCCCGAAGGTGAAGCTTTCGTCGGCATCCCCTTCGCCGTCGTCATATCCCCAGCCGTCGTCCGACGAATTGGCAGCGGGCTTGACCGGTTCCTGCACCTCGGCCTGAACTGGCTTTGGCTCGGGGTCTTTGTCGGATGGCGCAATAAAATAGATCAGCAAGCCAGTGGAAGCGACAAACAGGATGGATTCTTTGATCATAGCAGAGCACCATTTTCTTTCAGATTCACCACGGGAAATAGCGGGGTGCGGTTAAGAAATATTTACCTTCGGCCGGCGCAGCCGGTCGGGAACAGGCAATGGGGAGTGCCTTGCGATTGTATAATCTTGTACGACCCGGAGCAAATCCACTTGAAATGTTGTAAATAAATTTACATAGCCGACGCATGACCACCCAGAAACTCTTCGCCGGCGCCCCGATCAAGCGGCTTCGGCGCAGCGCCGGCATGACCCAGGTTGCTCTGGCCGAGGCGCTGGATATCTCGCCCAGCTATCTCAATCTGATCGAGCGAAACCAGCGGCCCGTGAGCGCCCGTCTGATGCTATTGCTGGCCGACCGTTTCGACTTCGACCCCAGACAATTGATTGCCGCGGAACCGGGCGGCGGAATCGATGCGATCCGCCAGCGGCTCGCGGATCCGCTGTTTGAAGACCTGCCGATCGATCGGACCGAACTGGAAGAATGGCTGATCGCATCGCCCAATACGGCGGAAGCCTTCGTCCGTCTTTTTGACAACCGCAAGACCGGCGGCGAGGCTGCAGAGAGCAGCGCACCCGATCCGATCCAGGCGGTTCGCCGCGAAATTGAGCGCTGGCGCAACCATTTTGCCGATCTCGATTCCATGGCCGAACAACTGGCCGACGAATTGCGACTCGGCGCCGGTGATCTCTACGGAGCGATTGCCGAGCGGCTGCGGGTCAAGCATCAGCTGATGATCCGGATATTGCCGGAAACGGTGCTGCCGGACAAGCTTCGCCGCCTTGATCTCCACGCGAGGCAGCTGCAGCTGTCGGAAATGCTCGATCCGGCGTCGCGCACGTTCCAGGCGGCGCTGCTGCTCGGCCAGATCGAGGCGAAGGGCGAAATCGACGCGCTGGCGGCGGGCGGGAATTTTACCGACCGTGCCGCCGAAAAATTGTTCCGCCGCCACTTGTCGAGCTATTTCGCCGCCGCCCTGATGATGCCGTATGAACGGTTTTTGAAGGCCTGCGAGCAAAGCGGCTATCGCATCCAGCTGCTCCAGCGCCGGTTCGGTGCCGGTTTCGAGCAGATCGCGCACCGGCTGACCACCTTGCAGCGCGTGGGATCCCGCGGATTGCCCTTTTTCATGGTCCGGATCGACCGGTCCGGGATGATTTCCAAGCGCTATGCCGGAGCCAGCAATGCACCGCTGGTGGAAAGCGCGCATCGATGCCCGCTCTGGGACATTCACAGGGTGTTCGAACAACCGGCAGAAATCCGTTCGCAACTGGTCGCCCTGGAAGACGGCTCGACCTGGTTCACCATGTCTCGTGCCGTGCAGGGGATCGGTTCCGGTGCCGGCGGCTATACGCCGGCCTTCGCCATCGGCCTGGGCGTCTCCGCCGATGTTGCTTCGGTGCTGCATGATGCGCGCGGCAAGAATCTGGATATCGAGCACGCGGATCCGATCGGATTGGGCTGTTCGGCCTGCACCCGGCGCCAATGTTCCCAGCGCTCTGCACCACCGCGCAGCCGGGCGCTGAAATTTGATGAACGGGAACGGGGATTGACGCCGTTCGACTTCGTCAACGACTAGCCGGGAGCGACGGGACCGGTACAATTTGCGCGGAAAAACTGTCGACATATTGAACATTTTCCGAAAATCCGCTGCTTTTGCGTAATTTGATTTGTAAAATTTACCGACAGATAACCAATTTTCCTTAAGGGCCAGAGAGACCAAGGAAAAACTGCGCGCAATATGATCCGATTATTCAAACATTATATTCCCTATCCCGTGCTTCTGCTGGGTCTGATCGACTTTCTGCTGCTGCTGATGGCCGCAGAAGCGGGCTGGATTTTACGCGCAGTCCAGATCAACATGGACGTCGGGTCGATTGTTGACCGCCCGGCACCGATCTTCAGCTTTGCCATTGCCCTGCAACTGGCGCTGATCGCGGTGGGCATTTACGGACCGGAGGCGCTGCAATCCTTGCGCTTTGCTGCTGCCCGGATTCTGGTCGCGATTTCTCTCGGCGTGATTTTCCTGTCGCTCATGTCCTTTGCGATGCCGGGCGTCACGCTGTGGCGCTCGAATTCGCTCTATGCGATGGTGCTGGCAATCCTGTTCCTGATGGTGGTCCGGGCGTTGCTCGGCACGATCCTGGACAGCGATATTTTCAAGCGCCGCCTGCTGATCCTCGGCTCGGGCCCGCGCGCCGGCAGGATTGCAGCGCTCGACAAGCGGCCGGAAAGCGGCTTCATCATTGCCGGCTATGTGGACATGAACGAAGGCCCGAGTCTGATCGAGAGCGCGGTCAAGCGCGAGGATATCGTGAATTTGCCGCAACATGTGATCGATCTGGCAGCCAGCGAGGTCGTCCTGGCGCTCGAGGAGCGGCGCAATTCGCTTCCGGTGGCCGACCTCCTGACGATCAAGACAACCGGCGTCCACGTCAATGACCTGTCCAGCTTTCTGGAACGCGAAACCGGCCGCGTCGATCTCGACAGCGTGAACCCGAGCTGGTTCATCTTTTCCGACGGCTTTTCGTCGGGCCGCAGACTGTCCACCCTGTTCAAGCGCAGCTTTGACATTTTCCTGAGTTTTCTGCTGCTCCTTTTGACAGGTCCGATCATTCTCATCTTTGCGCTGCTCATCAAGCTGGAAAGCCCCGGCGGCTCTTTTTTCAAACAGGAACGGGTCGGGCTTTACGGCCAGACATTCAAGATTCTCAAGCTGCGTTCGATGTGTTCTGATGCCGAGATCGGTGGCGAGGCAATCTGGGCGACGGAAAATGATCCACGGATCACGCGGATCGGCAGGTTCATTCGCAAGGTCCGGATCGACGAACTGCCCCAGGCCTGGAGCGTCCTGAAGGGCGAGATGAGCTTTGTCGGCCCTCGCCCGGAACGACCACAATTCGTCAACGACCTGCAAACCAAAATGCCATTTTATGCCGAGCGCCATATCGTCAAGCCGGGGATCACCGGCTGGGCCCAGATCAACTATCCCTACGGGGCATCGACCGAAGACGCCCGGCACAAGCTGGAATATGATCTTTACTATGCCAAAAACTATACGCCATTCCTCGACCTGCTGATCATCCTGCAAACCATCAGGGTCATATTGTGGCCAGAGGGAGCGCGCTGAGATGGAGTCGATTCTCGACTATATCAGCCTGTTCGGACATGGCATTGCCGCAGCCCTTTTCGGCGCGCTGGCGATCTGGCAATTCCAGCGCAAGGTGGAACGCACCGACAAGCATATATGGCTGATCGTTGCGATCGCGCTGACCAGCTTCTGGGCGCTTTCGATCGCGGTGGAAGGATCGCTGACCGCGATTTCGCGCTTTTCGGAAACATTGCGCAATTTCGGCTGGCTGGCCTTCATGTTCATTCTGCTGCGCACCGGGGAAGGGCGCGACGAACCCAAGACCGTCAACGTCATCTATGCCGCCCTGACCTTTGTTCTTGTCGGCCAGACGCTGGTCGATTCGCTGCTTCCCGCTTTTTCGGGAAGCCCGAGACTGGAAGGGGTTACGCTCTATACCTCGCTGGTGCTCAGGATGATCTTCGCCGTCGGCGCGCTGGTGCTGGTGCACAATCTCTATTCGATCACCGCGCCGGAAACGCGCTGGGGGATCAGGCTGCCGATGGCATCGCTGGCCGCGATCTGGACCTATGATCTCAACCTCTACACGATCACCTATCTGACCCAGCAGACGCCGGTGGAACTGCACGCCATGCGTGGGCCGATGATGGCGATAATCGCCCCGATATTGGCAATGGCATCGCTGCGCAACACGGAGTGGACCCTGAAACTTTCGCGCAGCGTGGCCTTCCGCTCGCTGTCGCTGGTTGCGATCGGCAGCTATCTGCTGATGATGATCGTGATCGCGACCGCGCTGCAGATCATCGGCGGCGACTATGCGCGCCTGGCCCAGATCAGTTTCCTTTTTGGCACGACAATCGGCGCGTTGCTGCTGCTCCCCTCCGGCAAGTTCCGCGCCTGGATGAAGGTCAAGCTGGCCAAGAATTTCTTCCAGCACCGCTATGACTATCGATCGGAGTGGATTCGCTTCACCGATACGATTGGCAGGCCCGGCCCGGACAGCGCGCCGTTCCACGAACGGGTGATCAAGGCGATCGCGGATATTACCGATTCGCCGGCCGGTATTCTGCTGGTGCCGGACGACTCGGGCCAGCTGGTGCTCCAGTCGCGCTGGAACTGGTCCGCGGTCGAGGTGCCGGCTCGCGCCTGTACCACCCGGACGACCGCATTCTTCGAGGACACCGGTCATATCGTGGAATTTGATGCATTGCGTGCCGGCCGGGATCAAAAATCCCAGGATGCGGGGATACCCGACTGGATGACGGGAGACACGCGAGCATGGATCGCGGTTCCCCTGGTCCATTTCGACCGGCTGGCTGGATTGATCCTGCTGGCGCGGCCACGGATCAACCGCACGCTGGACTGGGAAGACCTGGATATGCTCCGCGTTGTCGGTCGGCAGGTGGCCAGCTATCTTGCCGAATATCGCAGTCAGGAATCCCTGTCGGAAGTGCAAAGGTTTGACGAATTCAACCGCCGCATGGCGTTCATCATGCACGATATCAAGAATCTCGTCAGCCAGCTGAGCCTGCTTGCGGGCAATGCCAAGCGTCATGCCGGCAATCCCGATTTCCACGCCGACATGATTGATACCCTGCAGGATTCAGCCCGGAAGATGAATGGTCTGCTGGAAAGACTGTCGCAGCACAACAAGGCTACAACCGAGGAGCCCAGATCGGTAAAGGTCGCCGAGCTGGTCCGGTCGACAATCGAAAAGAAACGCCTTTTGCACAGCATCGAAAGCGGTCAGATCGATGATCTCACGATTTTTGCCGATCCCGCCCGCGTCGAGCAGATATTGGGACATCTGATCCAGAATGCCATTGATGCAAGCCCCGAAGACGAACCGATAACCATCCATGCGCGCCGCCGCGACCTGAGCGTGGCTATCGAGGTCTGTGATCGGGGCATCGGTATGTCGAATGAATTTGTCCGCAGCCAGCTTTTCAAGCCTTTCGCCTCCACCAAGCCGGGCGGATTCGGAATCGGGGCCTATGAAGCCCGCGAACTGGCGCACGCGATGAACGGGCGCCTGGAAGTCGATAGCACGGTCGGAGTGGGCAGTCGTTTCACGCTGCTGCTGCCGCTTGCCAGGCATTTGCCGCATGAATTTTCAGCAGACGAGAGGGCCGCATGATGTCGGACAAAAATCAACCGAAAAAGGAAAAGCTGCTGATCGTGGAAGACGATCCGGGCCTGCAAAAGCAGCTGAAATGGGCCTATGACGATTTTGAAGTCCTGATCGCCGGTGACCGCGAGTCCGCCATCGAGCTGCTGCGGTCGGAAGAGCCGGATGTGGTGACGCTCGACCTCGGCCTGCCACCGGATCCCGATGGCACCACCGAAGGCTTTGCCACCATGGACGCGATCCTGAGCCTGAAGCCGGACACCAAGGTGATCGTGGCATCCGGCCATGGAGAGAAGGCCAGCGCCCTGCGGGCGATTTCCGGCGGGGCCTGGGACTTTTACCAGAAGCCGGTGGATATCGACGAGCTCGGCCTGATCGTGCGCCGGGCCTTTCATGTCCACAGGCTGGAACAGGAAAATGCCAGTCTTGCCGCGCAGGGCAATGGTGACAAACATATATTGGGCCAGATCATCACCGGCGCCCCGGAAATGCTCAAGGTTGCGCAGATGGTCGAGCGCGTCGCCAATACCAATGCTTCGGTCATGCTGCTGGGAGCGAGCGGCACCGGCAAGGAATTGCTGGCCAAGGGCCTGCACGATTCGAGCGACCGGCGCGACAGGGCCTTTGTCGCGATCAATTGCGCGGCCATTCCCGAAAATCTGCTCGAGTCCGAACTGTTCGGGCACGAAAAGGGCGCCTTCACCGGTGCCATCAAGATGACCGAAGGCAAGATCGAGCAAGCCGACGGTGGTACGCTCTTTCTCGATGAGGTCGGCGACATCCCGCTGCCGCTGCAGGTAAAATTGCTGCGCTTCCTGCAGGAGCGGGTGATCGAGCGGATTGGCGGACGCAAGCCGATTGCCGTCGACACGCGGATCGTCTGCGCCACCCACCAGAACCTGGAAAAGATGATCAAGGAAAATGCGTTCCGCGAGGATCTCTACTATCGGCTGGCCGAAATCGTGATCAAGATTCCGCCGCTGTCCGGGCGCTCGGGCGATGCCAGCCTGCTGGCGCGCCATTTCCAGAAGAAGTTTGCCGAGGAAATCAATCCGGCGGTGAAGGGTCTGGCACCGGATGCTCTGGCCGCGCTGGAAGCCTGGCACTGGCCGGGCAATGTGCGCGAGCTGGAAAACCGGATAAAGCGCGCGGTGATCATGGCTGACGGCAAGATGATCAGCGCAAAGGACCTGGATCTGGACGTGGATGACGAAGCGAGCATGGATCTGCTGAACCTGAAGGCGGCGCGCGAGGCGGCCGACCGTTCGGCGATCCTGCGCGCGATTTCCCAGACCAGCGGCAATATTTCCAACGCCGCCAAGCTGCTCGGGATCAGCCGTCCGACTCTCTATGACCTGCTCAAGCAGTATAAGTTGCAGCAGGTCAGCTGAACCAGAATGAGGGACCTTGCTTCCAGATGGCGTGCCAGCAGCAAGCCGGCTCTGCTCGCCGCAGCGCTGGCGGTAGCGATGGTCGCTGTTCCCAGCGCCATTTATGGGGCCAGCGAAGGCAATGCGGACGCGCGGGAGGCCTTTGCCAGGGCAGAGGAGTTTCGTGCCGGACGCGATATCAGGTCAGCCCGGATCGAATTGATGAATGCAATCAAGGCCGATCCGCAGTGGATCGCTCCGCGGGTGGCGCAGGCGGAGGTGCTGCTGGGTCTGATGGACGGGGTGGCCGCCGAAGCCGAACTTGACCGGGCGGTCCAGCTTGGCCTTGACCCGGCCGCAGTCCGGCATCTTTATGGCCACGCCTATTTTCTGCAGGGCGAACCGGAAAAGGCGCGGGACCAATTGCTCGCCACTGATATCCCCGCCAGGAACCAGGGCTATGCGGCGCGGATCATGGGCCGGGTCGCGCTGCAAATGGGCGACCAGCCGCTGGCCAGTGCCGCCTTCAACCGGGCCATGGAACTGGATCCCGAAAATCCCGATCTGTGGGTCGCCGTTGCGCGCTTTCGCGCCGATACCGGCGACCAGGCGGGTGCAACCAATGCCGTGGACCGGGCGGTCAAGCTGGATCCGAGCAATATTCGTGCCTTGCAATATCGGGGCGAGCTGCTGCGCTTCCAGTTCGGTCTGGGCGCTGCCATTCCCTGGTTCGAGCGGGCGTTGCAGATCGACCCGAACGATGTGCCGCTGCTGACCGAATATGCCGCGACCCTCGGCGACATGGGGCGGATGACCGACATGCTGGTCGTCGCCCGCAAGATCATTTCCCTGGACGGGCACAATCCGAGAGCATTTTTCATGCAGGCGGTGCTGGCCGCACGTGCTGGGCAATATGGTCTGGCGAGGCGGCTGGTGCAGCAAACCAAGGGCCTGATCGACAATGTTCCCGCCGTCTTGCTGGTAGAGGGCATCATCGAGCATGGCGAAGGCAATTACAACGCCGCCATCGACAAGTTCAACCGCCTGGTCTCGATCCAGCCGGAAAACCGGGAGGCGCAAAATCTGCTGGCCCGCTCGCTTTATCTTGCGGGCAGCGCCGGGGATGCAGTGGATGTACTGAAACCGCAGGTCAGCCGAAGTGGGGCCGATCCCTATGCACTCTGGCTAGCCGGCCGGGCTCTGGAAGCGATCGGCGAGCGGGACCAGGCCGCCGGAATTCTGAACCGTGCGGCGGTCCATGATGCTGGGAGGGAGAGCGCGATTCTGGCCTCGGCCCCACTGAGCGTGCTGCGGGCGGAAGCCCAGCGCAATGCGGATGATGCGCGGATCGTGGTCCCCTATATCCGCGCGCTGTTCGACGCCGGCGACTTTGGCGCGGCCTTTGCCGAAGCCAAGCGGCTCCAGCAGGCCAATCCCGGCGCGAGCCCCGCGCATGTGCTGGTGGCCGACGTCGCGGCGGCAATGGGAAATTATGACGAAGCGCTGGACGCGCTGGAAAAGGCCCGCAGCATCCGTTTTTCCGAACCGGTGATGTTGCGCATGGTCGAGGTGCTGCGCGCCAAGGGAGCGATGCAGCAATCCGGCGAGATTCTGTCGCAATATCTCAGCTATAATCCGAGCAATATCGCCGGACTGCGCTGGATGGCCTATTCCCATCTCGAAACCGGAAGCTGGGCGGTGGCCGCTCATATACTCGAGAATCTGCGGAAACGGATTGGCGAAAACGATGCCCTGATCATGGCCGGACTGACCGAGGCCTATACGGGGCTGGGGCGGACCGAAAAGGCGATTGCCGCGGGCCGGATCGCCTATCGTGTGCAACCGTCAAGCCCGGTGGTATCGCATCTCTATGGCCTGGCTCTGATCAAGGACAAGGAACGCCGGCGCGACGGCATCAGCCTGCTCAAGAAAGCGGTCGCGATCATGCCGGATAATCCGGTCTATCGGCAGAGCCTGCGGCGGGCAATGGCGGTGCAGGGCGCTGGAAAGGGAGCAGCCAGAAGCTGACCGCCGGTCAGGCTTCGCTTTTCAACAGTTCATCGATGGACAGGTCCAGCCGCTTCATCTGCCGTTCGACCGGCGGCCAGACATTCTTGATGAAATCGTCTCTCTGGGCGCTGCGCAGGCGGTTTTTCGCACCAGGCGCGACAAACATGCCGACGCCGCGCTTCACGGTGACCAGGCCGTCTTCCTGAAAGCCCTGATAGGCCTTGGCAACGGTGAGGGGATTGGCACCCTGTTCGGCTGCGAACACGCGGACCGAAGGCAGCATGTCGCCTTCGCGATAGTCGCCATCGAGGATGGATTCGGCAATAATATCCCGCAATTTCAGATAGACTGGCTTGTTTGCATTGTTCATGCTGCATCACTGCCATAACACAGCGAGGCGGGCAAGGGATAGTTATGATTTTTCCGCCATTTATTTGAATATGCAGCCAACTATTATGCGATTGGCGGTGTCCAGCTCGACAATATGTCGTCCAGCACGGGCCGCGGTCGTTCGGTCAGTTCGATGTTCGATGTGCCCAGGTAGAGGAAACCGGCAATCCTTTCCGGTGCGGAACCGAACAGGTCCCTTACGTGATCGCTATAGGCTGGCCAGCCGGTAATCCAGCCGCCGACAAATCCGAGGGCATGGGCAGCGTGCAGGATATTCATGGCAAAGGCGCCGCAACTCAGCTCCTGCTCCCACAGGGGGATTTTCGTCGATTCGACAGGGGATGACATCAGAACCAGCAAGCCGGGTGCTTCGTTGGCCATGGATTCCAGCCCCTCCAGTTCGAGACGCCCGGCGTCCGGCTTCTCGGCAAGATAGGCGTCCGTAAATCCCTGCGCGAGCCGGCCACGGTGGTCGGCGCCTACCGAGACCACGCGCCACGGTGCCAGCTTGCCGTGGTCCGGCGTGCGCATCGCCAGAGCCACAATCTCTTCGATCTGCGCGCCGCTCGGCCCCGGTGCCACCATGTTGCGCGGCCGACCGGAACGGCGGGATCGGAGATAGGCTGAAAGGCTGCTGAGGTCGTTGAATCGTTTTTCGGTCATCCGCGCCACTTTGGAAGAGACGGGTGCGATTGCAAGGGGAATTGGGAATAAAGCGGTCTCGGTTGAAACAATCTGCTTCACTTGCGCATTTTTTTCATTAGGGTGCGGGGCAATCGGGCCGCAATTGACGGCCTTTAGTCATTGTCGGGGAGTATATTAATGGCGGGTGCGTATCTGGAATCGGGCGATGCAAGAGGAACATTCCTCGGGCATCCAAAAGGCCTCTTCATCCTGTTTTTTGCCGAAATGTGGGAGCGGTTTTCCTATTACGGCATGCGCGCGCTGCTGATTTTCTATCTCGTTCAACACTGGATGTATTCGGACAGCGAAGCCGGCGTCATCTACGGTGCCTATACCGCGCTCGTCTACATCACTCCCGTCGTCGGCGGTTATCTGGCCGATCGCTATCTCGGGCAGCGCAAGGCGGTGGCCTTCGGGGCCCTGCTGCTGACCTTCGGCCATTTCCTGATGGCTTTCGAGGGCGAGGGCGGGGGACAGGCTGATCCGGCGATCAATATCTTCTGGCTGGCGCTCGCGTTCATCATCGTCGGATCCGGTTTCCTCAAAGCGAATATTTCGGTCATCGTCGGCCAGCTCTATACACGCACGGACATTCGGCGCGATCCGGCCTATACGATTTTCTACATGGGCATCAATCTGGGCGCCGCGCTGGGTGCGATCATCGCCGGTGGTCTGGGGCAGACCTATGGCTGGTCCTATGGTTTCGGAGCCGCGGGTATCGGCATGTTGCTCGGGCTTGTCGTGTTTGTCTGGGGCAAGCCGCTGCTGGTCGGTCGCGGCGAAGCCAATGATCCCGCCCTGCTCGAGAGCAAGGTTGGCGGCATCAAGTTCGAATGGCTCCTCTATCTGCTGAGCTTTGCTACCGTCGGGCTGGTCTGGATCCTGATCCAGTATCAGGCGCTAGTCGGTTCCCTTCTGGGGGTAGCCGGTGCCATTCTGGTGGTTTACGTTCTCTATACGGCGGTGGCCAAGCTGGCGCCGGAGGACCGGGACCGGATATTTGCCGCCATGTTCCTGATCTTCGGTTCGATCCTGTTCTGGGCCTTGTTCGAGCAGGCGGGTTCGTCGCTGAACCTGTTCACCGATCGCAGCGTCGACCGCAATATATTGGGATTTGAGGTTCCTGCCTCGGTATTCCAGTCGATCAACGCGATCTACATTGTCCTGCTTGCTCCGATATTCGCGCTGCTGTGGACCATGCTTGGTCGCCGCGGGCTTGAGCCGTCTGCACCGGCGAAATTCGGCCTCGGCCTGATCCAGCTCGGCGCGGGCTTCCTGGTGCTGGTTGCCGGGGCCATGGCCGCCGGAACCGGGAACCTGACTCCGGTGCTGTTCATTTTCCTTATCTACCTGCTGCACACGACCGGCGAGCTTTGTCTGTCACCCGTCGGCCTGAGCGCGATGAATCGCCTGGCACCGCCGCAGATGGCAAGCCTGATCATGGGGACCTGGTTCTTTGCATCGGCGACCGGGAATTTCGCCGCGGGACTGATCGCTTCCGCGGTTGGCGCGGAAGGGGCCGGACCTGACCGGGTACTGGATGTCTATTCCACTGTCGGCTGGGTGGCGGTTGGCGTCGGCGTCGGGGTGATTGTTATTTCGCCCCTGATCAAGAAGCTGATGCATCTCGACACTCTCGAGGATCATCAGGTCGGCGACGATCTGGAAGGCCAGTCCGAAGTGGGCGAGCCGCAGGCCGCCGGCGTCCATCCGACGACGAAATTGTAAGACAAAAGGGGCGTAATATGAAAATTCGGGCTTTGCTGGCACTGGCTGCTGGCGGATCACTATTGGCCGGATGCGCAGCCACAGCATCGGATACAAGATCGGCCAGCGCAGCAACGCCGGCCCAGTCAAACCAGTCCGGGGGCCCCGCATTTCCGTCGACCTACGAAGCCTATCCGTCCACACCCACCGCGATCACGGGCGTAACCATTTTTGACGGCGAGGGCGGCCGGATCGACAATGGCACGGTGTTCATGGTGGACGGCAAAATATCGTCTGTCGGTGGCCCCGAGACTGCCATCCCCGAAAACGCAACGGTGGTCGATGGATCCGGGAAATATGTGACGCCGGGCATCATCGACGTCCACAGCCATCTGGGCGACTATCCGACGCCCAGCGTGGAGGCGCACAGCGACGGCAACGAAGCCACGTCGCCGGTAACCCCGGAAGTCTGGGCCGAGCATAGCGTCTGGCCGCAGGACCCCGGCTTTTCGCGGGCCATGGCCAACGGCGGTATCACGTCTCTGCAAATTCTGCCCGGCTCGGCCAATCTCTTCGGTGGCCGCTCGGTCACGCTGAAAAATGTACCTGCGCGCACCGTGCAACGGATGAAATTTCCCGGCGCGCCCTATGGCATGAAGATGGCCTGCGGCGAGAATCCGAAGCGGGTGTACGGCGGGCGGAACCGGATGCCGTCGACCCGCATGGGCAGCCTCGCGCTGAACCGGCAGACCTGGATCGACGCGCAGGAATATCGCAGCAAGCGCAACGATGCCAAGCCGCCGAAGCGCGATCTCGGCAAGGAAACTTTGGCCGGTGTGCTGGATGGCGACATCCTGGTCCACAACCATTGCTACCGGGCCGACGAAATGGCCCAGATCATCGATATGTCGAAGGAATTCGGCTACAAGGTAACGGCCTTCCACCACGCGGTCGAAAGCTACAAGATCGCCGACATCCTGGCGAAAGAGGGAATCTGCTCGGCCGTGTGGGCGGACTGGTGGGGCTTCAAGATGGAAGCCTATGACGCGATCCCGGAAAATGCGGCGCTGCTGCAAAAGGCGGGTGCCTGCGTGATCATCCACAGCGATGACGAAAACCAGATCCAGCGGCTCAACCAGGAAGCGGCCAAGGCGCTTGCCGATGGCCGGGCGATGGGGGTCGCCATTACCGATGCCCAGGCCATCCAGTGGATCACCTATAATCCGGCCAAGGCGATGGGCATCGAAAAGATGACCGGCAGTCTGAAGCCCGGCAAGATGGCCGATCTGGTTCTTTGGAACGGTAACCCGCTGAGCGTCTATTCGCGTCCCGACAAGGTCTGGATCGACGGCGCCCTGATGTTCGACAGCGCCGATGCAAGCCGGCGGCCGGTGAGCGATTTCGAGCTTGGTCAGCCCGGTGAAGGAGATGTGAAATGAAGCGCCTGTCCCTGTTTCTCGCCTCCGCCGCAGCCCTGATCGCTTCGCCGCTCGCCGCGCAAACCACCGCCATTACCGGCGGCAAGGTCGTGATCGGCGACGGCAGCGCGCCGATCGAGGGCGGCACCGTGCTGATCCGGGGTGACCGGGTCGTTGCTGCCGGTGCCAATGTCGCCATTCCGGCCGATGCGCAGCGGATCGACGCGACCGGCAAATGGGTCACGCCGGGCATTTTTGCCGGCTTCAGCCGGATCGGCCTGGTCGAGGTCGGCGCGGTTGCTCCGACCAACGACATGAACGCCAGCGGTTCGCCTTTCTCGGCGGCACTGGATGTCCAATATGCGATCAACCCCTTTGCCTCGGCCATGTCGGTCAACCGCGCTGCGGGCGTGACCCGCGCGGTGGTTTCGCCCAGCACCGCCAACTCGATTTTCGGCGGCTTTGGCGCCATCGTCGACCTCGGGCAGGATGAGGATCCGATCACCGAAGCCCGTGCCTTCCAGTTCGTCGAACTCGGCGAAACCGGACACAGCCGGGCAGGGGGCAGCCGTGCTGCCTCGCATATCCAGTTCCGGGCCATGCTCGAGGAAGCGCGGACCTATGCGCGCGATCCGGCGGTCTTCGACAGCGATCTGCTCAAGGCCTCGGACGCCAAGGCGCTGTTGCCGGTGATCAACGGCACCACCAAGCTGCTCGTCCACGTCGAAAGCGCCAATGACATTCTCAAGGTGCTCGACCTGCGCAAGGATTTTCCGAAGCTGGACATGGTGCTGGTCGGAGCCAATGAAGGCTGGCGCGTCGCCGAACATATTGCCGCCGCCGGCGTCCCGGTTCTGGCATCCGCGCTTAGTGACCTGCCTTATGGTTTCGAGGACCTGTCGTCGACCCAGTCCAATATCGGCCGCATGAAGGATGCCGGTGTCAAGGTTGCGATCGGCATGATCAACGACCGCGACGCCCACCAGCTGCGCTATTCGGTGCAATATGCGGGCAATCTCGTGGCGCTGACCAAAGTGCCCCGCGCCACCGGCCTGACCTGGGACGAGGCCTTTGCCGCGATCAGTTCGGTGCCGGCGGAGATCATGGACATGGGCGGCCAGCTCGGCTCGCTGAAGGCCGGGCGCAAGGCGGATGTGGTGATCTGGACGGGTGACCCGCTGGAGCTTTCGACCCAGGTCGAAAAGGTGATGATCGACGGCGTCGACCAGTCGCTGTCCAACCGCCAGATGCGGCTCAGGGACCGGTACAGCAACCCGACCCCGGGCGCCTTGCCCAAGGCCTATGACCGCTAGCCGCTAGAGGCGCACCATCGACATCATCGCCTCGCCATAGCGCGGGCCGGCGGTGCCGCCGACCGGTGCCGCGGCTTCGAGCTCGTCGAAATCGGCTGCGCTCAGCTTGATGTCGACCGCTGCCATGCTATCTTCCAGCGTGGCGCGCCGCTTTGACCCTGGAATCGGGACGATGAAGTCGGCCTGTCCCAGCAGCCAGGCGAGTGCAATCTGCGCGGGCGAGCAGTGATGCCGTCCGGCCACTGCCTTGACGACGTCGACCAGCTTCATGTTCTTGGCGAAATTCTCTTCCGAATAGCGCGGGTCGTTGCGGCGATAATCATCCTCGGGCAGATCGTCGCGGCTGCTGATCTGGCCGGTCAGAAAGCCACGGCCGAGCGGGCTGTAGGGGACGAAGCCGATGCCGAGGTCCTGGCAGACCGGCAGGATTTCCTCCTCGACCCCCCGTTCCCACAGCGAATATTCGGACTGCAGCGCGGCGATAGGATGGGTGGCATGGGCTTTTTTCAGCGTGCCGGCGCCGGCTTCCGACAGCCCGAGATAGCGGACCTTGCCCTCTGCCACCAGCTCGGCCATCGCGCCCACCGTTTCCTCGATCGGGACCTTGGGATCGACCCGGTGCTGGTAGAAGAGATCGATCGTGTCCACGCCCAGCCGCTTCAGCGATCCCTCGCAGGCACGGCGCACATTGGCCGGGCTGGAGTCGACTCCGGTTACCTTCCCGTCCTTGAACGCAAAGCCGAATTTGGTCGCGATCACCAGCCGCTCGCGCCGGCCGCGGATCGCGTGGCCGAGCAGCTCTTCATTGACATGGGGGCCGTAAACCTCGGCCGTGTCGAAAAATGTGACGCCCAGTTCGATCGCCCGGTCGATGGTGGCCAGGCTTTCCGCCCGGCTGGCCTGGCCATACATGCCCTTGCCGATCCCGGCCATCGGCATGCAGCCGAGGCCCAGCGCGGATACTTCCAGTTCCGGTCCGAGTTTGCGATGTTTCATGTCAAATCTCCTTCGCTTCTGGCGATGATCGCCGTCACGCTCATGTCCGCGCTGACATTGGCGACCGTGCGGATAATATCAGGAAAGGTCTCGATCGCCAAAAGCAGAACGAGCGGTTCGATCGGAATGCCCATGGCAAGGCAGATCGGGGCGATCGAGGTGATGAAGCTGATCGATCCCGGCAGGCTGACGGCGCCCATGGTGGTGATCGCTGCCACCGCGACTCCGATCGCCAGCGCCCCGATTGAAAGCGGGATGCCGAGCAGATGGGCAACATAGATGGCGACCGCCAGATTCATGCAGGGTCCGGTCGCGCGGAACAGGGCAACGGCGATCGGCAGCACGACATCGGCCGACCGGTCGCCGACGCCCATCGCCTTGACGCCGCTGACCATGGCCGGCAGCGAGGCCAGCGAACTTTGGGTGGAAATGGCGACGGCCTGAGCCGGCGCCGAGGCCTTGAAAAAGGCGACCGGACCGGTTTTGCTGCCGACATAGGTGAGGACGTAGCTGAAAACCCAGACCACGGCGCCGACGCTGCTGACGATCAGGACATAGTGGAGCAGCGCACCGAAGGCGGCCAGTCCGGCATTGGCCCCGACGCCGACGGCGAGCGCAAAGACCCCCACGGGTGCCAGCAGCAGTACCCACTGAATCAGGATCAGCAGCGCGTCGGCCAACGCGTTGAAAAACTGGTCCAGCATGACTCTTTGCGGCTCTGGCAGGCGGGTGATCGCAAAGGCGAAGGCGAGGGCAAAGACCATCAGCGGCAGGACGGCGTCCTCTGCAGCGGCGGCTATCGCGTTGGTGGGGATAAGGGCGCGAAGAAATTCGCTGAACGGCGGCACGTCGCCGGGTGGTGCCGCGGCGCCTAGGGCGGACTGGAGCGCCGCTGCCGCATTGCCGTCTAGCGGGAACAGCTCGAGCAGGGCGGGCGTCACAAAAGCGGCCATGGCCGAGGAACACCAGAGAATGAATATCATGAACAGGATGGCGCGCGCCGTCATCCGCCCGGCCCGGGCCATTGACGCAGCCTTGCCGATCCCGACGATCAGCAGCGTGAAGACCAGCGGAATGACGGTCATGCGCAAGGCGTTGAGCCACATGTTGCCGACGACATCGGCGGCTTCGACCATCAGGGCGTTCCCGGGACCGAAAAACAGACCGATCAATATGCCGATAATCAGGGCGAACAATATGATCAGTGCTTTTTTCAATATTCCAGTCCCCGTGCGATCCCCGAGCCGACCATCAACCATGACCGGCAGGCGCTGGCAAGAAATGATTGTCGCTAAATTGCGCGATTGATTTCATTCCCTCTTGGTCTCGGGCCGGTCCATCGGCTAGAGACTCGCGCAGCGGGGTGCGACCAAGTTGGGATATAGATGGATATGACAAAGAAATTTTTCGGTACCGACGGCATACGCGGGCTGACCAATGCGCATCCGATGACCGCCGAGATCGCCATGAAAGTGGGGCAGGCGGCGGGCCGACATTTTCAGCGCGGCGATCACCGTCATCGCGTTGTGATCGGCAAGGACACGCGTCTATCCGGCTATATGATGGAAAATGCACTGGTCGCGGGCTTCACCAGCGTTGGCATGGACGTGGTCCAGGTTGGCCCGATGCCGACTCCTGCGGTCGCATTGCTCACCGTGTCGATGCGCGCTGACCTCGGGGTCATGATTTCCGCCAGTCACAATCCCTATTTCGACAATGGGATCAAATTGTTCGGGCCGGACGGCTTCAAGCTTTCCGATGAAGATGAACTGAAGATCGAGGGCTATCTGGCCGATGACGCCCGGCTGGCGCCGGCGGCGGATATTGGCCGGGCGAAGCGGTTCGAAGACGCTCGCGGCCGCTATATCCACGCCGTCAAAATGTCGCTGCCGAACCATATCCGCCTGGACGGGCTGAAAATTGTCTGTGACTGCGCGAACGGGGCCGCCTATCAGGTGGCGCCTTCCGCATTCTGGGAACTGGGGGCAGAGGTCGTCACGCTCGGCGTCAATCCCAATGGATTGAATATCAACGACAAATGTGGCTCGACCGATTTGGCAATCTTGCAGGAAACGGTGGTTGCCTCGGGCGCCGATATCGGCATCGCGCTGGACGGTGATGCCGACCGCCTGATCGTTATCGATGAAAAAGGGCAGATTGTTGATGGCGACCAGCTGATGGCGCTGATCGGATCGAGCTGGAACCGCGCTGGCCTGCTGCGCGGTGACGGGATCGTCGCGACGGTGATGTCGAATCTTGGGCTGGAACGATTTCTGAACGCACAGAATCTCGATCTTGTCCGCGCCAATGTCGGTGACCGCTATGTTCTGGAAGAGATGAAAAAGGGCGGATATAATGTCGGGGGCGAGCAGTCCGGCCATATGATCCTGCTCGATCACGGCACCACCGGCGACGGCACGGTTGCCGCGCTGCAGGTTCTCGGCCAGCTGGTCGAGAGCGGCAAGCCGGCGAGCGAATTGCTGCATCTGTTCGATCCGGTGCCGCAACTGCTGAAAAATGTCCGCTATAGCAGCGGCCAGCCGCTCGAAAGCGACAAGGTCAAGGCGGTGATCGCGGAAGCGGAGAAGGAACTGGAAGGGTCCGGCAGGCTGGTCATTCGCAAATCCGGCACCGAGCCGCTGATCCGGGTAATGGCCGAAGGCGACAACGAAGACCAGGTCAACGTGGTGGTCGACCGGATTTGCGCCGTCGTCCAGGAGGTCGCTGCCTGATGCTGGACATGCGCCCCGATTGCGAAAGCTGCGGCAGGGATTTGCCGGCCGATCAGGCCGGTGCGCTGATCTGCAGTTTCGAATGTACCTTTTGCTCCGACTGTAACAGCGAGAAGCTGCACGATGTCTGCCCCAATTGCGGTGGCATGTTGACAGCAAGGCCGGCGCGTTCGGCGGCGCTGCTGGCGAAATATCCGGCCTCGACCGAACGGAAATACCAGTCATGAGTTTTCTCGACGCACTGGATGCCCGGACCATCGTCGTTCTCGGGCTGATCCTCCCGGTTCTTGTGACCGCGATCCTCTATTTTTTCGCGCGCGGTTTCTTCCGGCGCTTCTGGATCCTGATCCTGCTGCTGGCCGGGGCGATGGAATGGTTCCTGATCGTGCAGGTCGGACCGCTGTTCCTGTGACCGGAAACTGTCCACGGATATTGTCGATTGCCGGTTCTGACAGCGGCGGCGGGGCAGGGATCCAGGCGGATATCAAGACCATCACCATGCTGGGCGGCCATGCGATGACCGCGATCACGGCGATTACCGCACAAAACACGCTCGGTGTGCAGTCGGTGCACCGCGTGCCCACCGACATGATCCTGGCGCAGATTGAATCGGTGGTCAGCGATAT
Organism: uncultured Sphingomonadales bacterium; assembly: GCA_964022135.1. Taxonomy (GTDB): domain Bacteria; phylum Pseudomonadota; class Alphaproteobacteria; order Sphingomonadales; family Sphingomonadaceae; genus Parasphingorhabdus. The sequence goes on from CAXIBD010000027.1 coordinate 28,993, forward strand.
CGGTGTTGACGCAGTCAAGATCGGGATGATCGGAAGCGCCGAGGCGGCGCGCGCGGTGGCGGACTATCTCGGAAAGCTCGGCATCGCGATCGTCTTCGATCCGGTGATGGTTGCGACCAGCGGCAGCGAACTGGCGGATAGCGACACGATCGCCGCTTTCGGGCAATTGATGGACGTCGCATCGGTTGTCACGCCCAATTTGCCGGAACTGGAAGCGCTGGGCGGCAAGGACGAGATATTGGGTCACGGCTGCCATCTCGTGGTCAAGGGCGGCCATGGCGACGGAGCCGCTGTCGTCGACGAACTCTATTCACCCCGCGGCCTGGTCAGGAGGCTGGAGGGCAAAAGGCTGGATACAAGCGAAACCCATGGCACCGGCTGCACTTTTGCGAGCGCGCTGGCGGTCGGTCTGGGCAGCGGGCTGGATCTGACGGCGGCGTTTGAACAGGCGATTTCCTTTACCCGCATCGCGATATTGGAAGCGCCGGGCCTCGGCCAGGGCAATGGACCCCTGGGCCATCAATATGTGACCGATTTTCAGGATGACGACCGATGATCGCCGGCGTCGACGAAGCCGGCAGGGGACCGCTTGCCGGGCCGGTGGTGGCAGCAGTCGTCATTCTGCCGGACAATCACGGCATCGCGGGACTGGACGACAGCAAGAAACTGACGGCCAGGGCGCGCGCCCGGCTCGAAGTGGAAATCATGGCCTGCGCACATTTTTCGGTCGCTCAATGCTGCCAGGTCGAGATTGACGATATCAATATCCTGCAGGCGACGATGCTGGCGATGACGCGGGCGGTCGAGGGTCTCAGGATGGTCCCCCGGCACGTTCTGGTCGACGGCAATCGCCTGCCGCGCTGGAAATATTCAGCCGAGGCGGTGATCGGCGGCGACGCGATCCATCCCTGTATTTCTGCGGCTTCGATCCTGGCCAAGGAATATCGCGACCGGCTGATGATCGCAGCGGCAGAGCAATATCCGCAATATGGATGGGAACGCAACAAGGGCTATGGCACAGCCGAGCATCTGACGGCGCTCAGGAAATACGGTCCGACGCCGCTGCACCGCAGGAGCTTTGCTCCGGTGGCGCAAATGGAACTGCTCTAGGCTTCCGCCTGGGCCTGCTTGGGCGCGATCTTGCGTTCAGCCAAAACCCATTCGCCGCTTTCGCTCTTGATATATTTGGGCTGGCGCGTGACATTCCAGACCAGACCCATTTTCTCGAGCAGCAGCAGCACATAGCCTGCGATATCGATCTCCCACCATGCCATGCCCTGGAAACTGGCACGCGGATGCTTGTGATGGTTGTTGTGCCAGCCCTCGCCAAAGGTCAGCAGCGAGAAGATGAAGCTGTTCTTGGCGGTGCCGACGCCCTTGGTGTGCCGCTGCGAGCCGACGACATGGGCGTAGCTGGAAATGCCGAGGGTGATCTGCAGGACGACGAAGGTGCGGAAATAGCCACCGATCAGGATGGTGGAGATGACATGGTCCCACCCGCCAAAGACAAGGCCCCAGACGCCGGGAAAGATGATCAGCGAGAAGACCAGCCAGAACCAGCGGGTCTTGTGCAGCCAGAGCACGACCTCGTTGTCGGCCAGCCCCTTGCCATAGATGCTCATGTCGGTGACGCAATCGTCCATGAACCAGCCGAAATGCGAGTGGAACATGCCCTTCAGCCTGGATGTTGGACGGCCCCGTCCGTCGAGCCAGGGGCTGTGCACATCGCCGACTTCGTCGCTATGTGCATGATGGCGGCGGTGATCGGCCGCCCAGCGGAGCACCGAGGACTGGATCGACATTTGCGCCATCGCTCCCAGAATATACTGCATCGGGACCGAGGTATCGAACGCCTTGTGCGAATAATAGCGGTGAAAGCCGAGCACGATTCCGAGCATCAGCACGATATAGCCGGCGATGAAGGCCGACCATTCCACCCAGCCGGTATCATAGGTCAGCATCCACCAGACCGCGGCGATCGATCCGAAAATCTTGGATCCGAACACGATCGCATATTCCTTGCGCTTCTCGCGCCCGGCCTCGCCGCCCACGATCACGCCGGGATGCGGGCGGGGTTCATCGCTTTGCTGAGAGATGCCGTAATCTTGCTGATATTTATCGCGAAAATTGCGCGCCATTATGTCTACTGACCCCCGGACCATTACGCTTCGAAGCTACTCTGTCGCTCAGCCATATAGCCCGAACAGCATTTTTTGTGAACCAAATTTGCATTTGGCCGATTTTGCACAATCTTCGAATATATCTCCCGAACGAGTCTTTTTCGTCACACCACTAGGGATTGAGTCTCTCGCAGAAGACCCGACTCCATATCTAGTGGCGGACTCGTTTCGTTCTCCCGTTCCATCTTTCGTTAACCATTAAGATACGCCTTTAACCTATATTAACGGCCTTGACCGCCCGCCGTTTCGGACTCACCGTGAGCGCGGCTGGAAAAAAGGAATAGAGTTTCATGGGGATTATCGAGCGCATTCACGCGCCCAAAACACGCACCGCAACGCGCACCGCGAAAAAGGCTGTCGAGCTGCCACTGGGGCAGATATTGAAGATGGATTGTGTCGAGGCGATGGCGTCGCTGCCCGACGCATCGGTCGACATGATCTTTGCCGATCCGCCCTACAATCTGCAACTGGGCGGCGATCTCTATCGCCCCGAAGGCGGACAGGTCGACGCGGTCGACGATGCCTGGGACCATTTCGACAGCTTTGCCGCCTATGACGCGTTCACCCGCGCCTGGCTGGCGGAAGCGCGCCGCATATTGAAGCCCGACGGGTCGCTGTGGGTGATCGGCAGCTATCACAATATTTTCCGCGTCGGTGCCTCGCTGCAGGATCTCGGCTACTGGATTCTCAACGACATCATCTGGCGCAAGGCCAATCCGATGCCGAATTTCAAGGGCACGCGCTTCACCAATGCGCACGAGACGCTGATCTGGGCGTCGAAATCGGAAAAATCGAAATATACGTTCAACTATCGGGCGATGAAGAATCTCAACGACGAGCTGCAGATGCGCAGCGACTGGGTAATGCCGATCTGTGGTGGCCAGGAACGGCTGAAACGCAACGGCACCAAGGCGCATCCGACGCAGAAGCCGGAAGCGCTGCTGTACCGGATCATGCTGGCGACGACCAATCCCGGCGATGTCGTGCTCGACCCGTTTTTCGGCACCGGCACCACCGGCGCGGTGGCGAAGCGCCTCGGCCGCGAGTGGATCGGCTGCGAGAAGGAGGACAGCTATTGCGAGGTCGCCGAACAGCGGATCGCCGAAGCGCTGCCGCTCGACGAAAGCTCGCTGAAGACCATGCAGTCGCCGAAATCCAAGCCGCGGGTCGCCTTCGGCACGCTGGTCGAAACCGGTTACATGAAGGTCGGGACGGAGCTTTGCAGCAAGAACCGCAAGTTCAAGGCGAAGGTGAGGGCCGACGGCTCGCTGCTCTGGGAAGGGCAGGAGGGCTCGATCCACAAGATCGGCGCGACCGTCCAGGATGCACCGAGCTGCAACGGCTGGACCTACTGGTATTATGACGATGGCAAGAAGCTGAAGCCGATCGACGATTTGCGCCAGACCTATCTGCTCGCCACCGAACCCTGATATGGCCGCGACACTGGAAGAATTGGAAGCATGTGGAGCGGAGGCGAGGCTCTATCTGAAGCCGGTCGGGCTGGTCGACAGTCCGCAATATCATGAGGATAAAAATACTAGGTTAAACAATAGTTTGATCTGGTTTTCTCAGATAGAATATCTGGTAATCGAAGAGGGCAAGCCTAACCGCAGGGGCCTGGTCAACATCACCCAGTGGCCGGAATGGTCGCAGGCCCTGCCGGAGCCGCTGGCCCGGCGCGCCGCCAGCCAGTTCGCCCATCTGACGCGACAGCATGATCCGCTGACCTGCGGCGAGCGGATCATCCGCTTCGACCAGCCGCATGTCATGGGCATATTGAATATCACGCCCGACAGTTTTTCCGACGGCGGCAAGCATCAGGACGATCCCGACAAGGCCGCCGAGGCGGGCCTGCAAATGGCCGCCGCGGGCGCCTCGATCCTCGACATCGGCGGCGAGAGCACCCGGCCCGGTGCCGATCCGGTCTGGGAAGGCGACGAGATCAAGCGCGTGGTCCCGGTGATTGAGCGGCTGGCCCATTGCGGCGCGGTGCTGTCGATCGACACCCGCAAGGCGGCGGTTATGGAAGCGGCGATCGCCGCGGGCGCGCATCTGATCAACGATGTCTCGGCGCTGCTGCACGACAAGAGATCGCTGGAAGTCGCCGGAGTGTCGGGTCTTCCGGTGGTGCTGATGCATGCGCCGTCTAGCGGCAAGGACCCGCACAAGAATGACGGCTACGGCAATATTGTCACCGACACGCTCGACTGGCTGGAACAGCGGATCGCCGATGTCATCGCCGCGGGTTTCGAGCGCGAGAAGATCATCATCGATCCCGGTCTGGGCTTCGGCAAGTCGCTGGCCGACAATCTTGCGCTGATGAACAATATCGCGATGTTCCATGCGCTTGGTCAGCCGCTGCTGATCGGCGCCAGCCGCAAGCGGATGATCGGCGCCCTGTCGAAGGAAGCACCGGTCGACAAGCGGCTCGGCGGCTCGATCGCCTTTGCCCATCACGCGATCCAGCAGGGCGGTCAGATCGTCAGGGTCCACGACGTGCCGGAAACGGTGCAGGCGCTGCAGGTCTGGCGCGGTATGCGCGATGCCGGTCTGACCGCGCCGGTTTAAAACGCGCTCCGCAATAGCGGACTAGCGACCCTGTTCCGTCTAGGGCTTGGGAAACAGGAAAGGAGCTGTTCGACTGGTCGTTGATTTGGCCACTTTCGCTGGCGTGCCCTGCGCGACGACCTTCCCGCCCTCATCACCGGCGCCGGGGCCAATATCGATGATCCAGTCGCTGTTTCTGGCCACCAGCATGTTGTGTTCGACCAGAATGACCGAGTTGCCCGCGTCGGCCAGCCGGTTCAGCTGCGCCATCAGCATGGTCACGTCCGCGGGATGCAGACCGGTGGTCGGTTCGTCCAGAACATAGAGCGTTTCGCTGCGCCCGACCCGTTGCAGTTCGGTCGCCAGCTTGATCCGCTGGGCCTCGCCGCCCGAGAGCTCCGTTGCCGGCTGGCCAAGGCGCAAATAACCGAGTCCGACCTCCATCAAGGCCGAAAGGGCACGCAGAACCGGCGGTTCATCGGCAAAAAACGCGTGCGCCCTGTCGACGGTCATGTCGAGCACGTCGGCAATATTCCTGCCGTTGTAGGTGATCTCCAGCGTTTCGGGATTGTAACGCTGGCCCCGGCATACCGGACAAGGTGCGTAGACGCTGGGCAGGAACAGCAGCTCGACGCTGACGAAACCGGCGCCTTCGCAGTTCGGACAGCGTCCCTTTGCGACATTGAAGGAAAAGCGGCCGACATCATAGCGGCGCGCCTTCGCTTCGGGCGTCGCCGCAAACAATCGGCGGACATGGTCGAACAGGCCGGTATAGGTGGCCAGGTTGGAGCGCGGCGTGCGACCGATCGGCCTTTGATCCACTGTGACCAGGCGTCCGATATGCTCCATTCCGGACACGATCCGGCCGCGCGTCGACGTTTCCAGATCTTGCTCGAGCAACTCTGTTTCATCGATGGCGGTTTCGATCTGTCTCTTTTGCCCCAGAGCCTCGCCAACGAGTTCCACCAGCGCCTGGCCGACCAGGCTTGATTTGCCGGAACCGGACACGCCCGTAACCGTGGCAAGGACGCCGAGCGGAAATTCGACGTTCAGATTTCGCAGATTGTTGCGCTCGACCTGCTCCAGCTTCAGCCAGCCTGTTGGCTGACGCGGCGTGCGCTGCGCAGCGGTATCGCGAGTGAACAGATATTGCCCGGTATGTGATTGTTTCACGCCGCGGAGGCCATCGATCGGACCGCTGTACAGGACTTCGCCGCCGTGCGTGCCGGCGTCCGGTCCGATGTCCACGATCCAGTCGGCATGCCGGATGACGCTGACATCATGCTCGACCACAAACAGCGAGTTGCCGGCCTTCTTGAGCTCATCCAGCGCACCAAGCAACGCCTGGGTGTCGGACGGGTGCAATCCTGCCGACGGTTCGTCGAGCACGTAGACCACGCCAAACAGTTGCGACCGGATCTGTGTCGCCAGCCGCAAGCGCTGAAGCTCTCCGGGCGACAAGGTTGGCGTGCTGCGTTCAAGCGACAGATAACCCAGGCCAAGAGCCGTGAGCGCTTCGATGCGTGCCAGAATGTCGCCGGCAATTCGCTGCGCCACCACAGATTTCTCGGGATGCGGGTCGTTCGCCGCCGGTTTGGCAGTCGCGGTATCGCGCAGCCGACTGGCGAGTTCGGTCAGCGTCAGCTGTGACAATTCACCAATATCAAGCCCCGTGAACTTTACCGACAGGGACTCGGGTTTCAGCTTCTTCCCCTTGCAGTCGGGACATTCCAGAATCGCCATGAACTGGGAGACGCGCTTCTTGGTGCGATGGCTTTGCGTCGTCGCAAAGGAGTGCACGATATAGCCCCTGGCGCTGGCAAAGGTCCCCATATAGCTGGGGGGCAGGTCGCGTTCCATGGCATCTCGCGTTTCCTCGGCATCGAAACCCGGGTAAACCGGCACAACGGGTGTCTCGTCGGTAAACAGGATCCAGTCCCTGGTCTTTCGAGGCAGGTCTTTCCACGGCTTGTCGATATCGTGCCCGAGCGAGACAAGAATGTTTCTGAGATTCTGACCCTGCCACGCTGGCGGCCACGCCGCGATGGCTCCATCCCGGATGGTTTTCGAGTCATCGGGGACGAGCAGCTTTTCCGTCACTTCAAACACCCGTCCGATACCGTGGCATCGGGGGCAGGCGCCTTCCGGTGTGTTGGGCGAGAAGGCGTTCGCATATAATATTTGCTGGCCGTCTGGATATTGCCCCGCACGGGAATAAAGCATGCGAAGGCCGTTGGAAATCGTGGTGATGCTGCCGACCGACGATCGGGCGGACGGCGTGCCCCGCTGTTGTTGCAGCGCGACCGCCGGCGGGAGGCCGTCAATGGTATCGACGTCCGGTTCCCCAATCTGGTCAATCAACCGGCGCGCGAAGGGCGACACGGAATCGAGATACCGGCGCTGCGATTCCGCAAACAGCGTTCCGAAGGCAAGCGACGACTTTCCAGACCCGGAGATGCCGGTAAAGACAACAAGTGCATTGCGCGGGACGTCGATATCGACGTTCTTCAAATTGTGGACGCGGGCGCCGCGCACCTGGACACAATGGTCGGGATCGGACGAAATGTTTCTGGGTTTATCTGGGGTGATTATTCAATCCTTGTTTTCTGTTCGTTCGTTCGACAAATCATCCTGTCGATCCAATCGCGACCGGCATCGGCGTGGAGCCTAACCGCCCGCGCAAAGGTCAGGAATGAAGAGGGATGATCGCGTGAGAATGCTCTCCGGCACGACCCGCTAAATCGTCGGCTTGGAAATGATCGAGGCTTTGGTTCGCATCGATGCGTCGGTTTTATATCCATCCCAACTCCCGATGGTTGAATCCGTTCCTCG
>CAXIBD010000028.1:0-35775 GCA_964022135.1 uncultured Sphingomonadales bacterium
TGCGATCGACCAGGATGTCGAGGTGAAGCTCGCCCATGCCCTTGATGATCGTCTGACCGGATTCGTGATCGGTCGAGACGCGGAACGAAGGATCTTCGGCTGCCAGGCGATGCAGGGCAACGCCCATCTTTTCCTGGTCGGCCTTGGTCTTTGGTTCCACGCTGAGCTCGATAACCGGCTCGGGGAATTCCATGCGCTCGAGAATGATCGGCTTGTCCGGATCGCACAAAGTATCACCAGTGGTGGTGGTCTTCATGCCCGCCAGTGCGACGATGTCGCCAGCGAATGCCTCGTCAATGTCCTTGCGGTCATTCGAGTGCATTTCGAGGATACGGCCGACTTTTTCCTTCTTGTCCTTGACCGAGTTCAGCAAGGTGCCCTTTTCCAGCTTGCCGGAATAGATGCGGCAGAAGGTCAGCGTGCCCACGAACGGATCGTTCATGACCTTGAACGCCAGCGCCGAGAAGGGTGCTTCGTCGGATGATGGCCGGCTGTCTTCGGTTTCGCCGTCCAGCTTGACGCCCTTGATGGCAGGAACGTCGAGCGGGCTTGGCATATAGTCGACAATCGCGTCGAGCAAAGGCTGGACGCCCTTGTTCTTGAACGCCGAGCCACACAGCACGGGCACGAAGCTCTGGTTGAGCGTGCCCTTGCGGATCAGCGACTTCAGGGTCGCGGCATCCGGCATGTTGCCTTCAAGATACTGCTCCATGATGTCATCGTCCTGCTCGACGGCAAGCTCGATCAGCTTCTCGCGATATTCAGCCGCTTCATCGGCCATATCCGCAGGAATTTCACCATAGGTATATTCAGCGCCGAGATCTTCGTTCTTCCAGGTGATCGAACGTTCGTTCACCAGGTCGACCAGACCGGTCAGGCTCGCTTCGATGCCGATCGGCAGATAGAGCACGGCAGGCGTTGCGCCCAGACGCTCGATGATCGACTGTACGCAGAACTTGAAATCCGCGCCGGTACGGTCGAGCTTGTTGATGAAGCACATCCGCGGCACCTTATACTTGTCAGCCTGGCGCCACACGGTTTCGGACTGCGGCTCAACGCCGGCAACGCCATCGAAACAGGCGACCGCGCCATCGAGCACGCGCAGCGAACGTTCGACTTCGATGGTGAAGTCGACGTGGCCCGGGGTATCGATGATGTTGATCCGGTGCTCGGGACCCTGGCGGTCGTCGGCATTCCAGAAACAGGTGGTCGCAGCCGAGGTGATCGTGATCCCCCGCTCTTGCTCCTGCTCCATCCAGTCCATCGTCGCCGCGCCGTCATGCACTTCGCCGATCTTGTAGGACTTGCCGGTGTAATAGAGGATACGTTCCGTGGTCGTGGTCTTACCGGCATCAATATGGGCCATGATGCCGATATTGCGATAATATTTGAGCGGATGGCTGCGTGCCATAGTCTGTACTCCAGTGTGCGGGGAACCAAATTCTGGCTGCCCTATAGTGAAATGGGCTGAACAATGCCAGCCCTGTGATGGTTGAATCTAACGGTTTTGCCACAGCGGCGACCCGGCGGTTGCCCGCAAGGTCGCCGCCAGGACGAATATAGTACGCCTAGAGTGCTTCTACCAGCGGTAGTGAGCAAATGCGCGGTTGGCTTCCGCCATCTTGTGCGCATCTTCCCGCTTCTTCACCGCGTTGCCGCGGTTGTTGGACGCGTCGAGAATTTCACCCGACAGCCGCGCTGCCATGGTGGTTTCGCTGCGGCCGCGAGCGGCAGAGATCATCCAGCGGATCGCCAGAGCCTGCGCGCGTTCGGGACGCACCTCGACGGGAACCTGATAGGTCGCACCACCAACGCGGCGGCTGCGCACTTCAATGCCCGGCTTGATATTGTTGAGAGCATCATGGAACAGCTGCAGCGGATCTTTCTTCGCCTTGGCTTCAACACTGTCAAAGGCACCGTAGACGATGCGCTCTGCGGTGGATTTCTTACCATCCATCATCAGGTTGTTCATGAATTTCGAAAGCACCAGATCCTTGAATTTCGGATCGGGCAGGATAACCCGTTTTTCGGGACGACGACGACGTGACATATCTTATAACTCCGAAACTGAATTATTTAGGACGCTTGGCGCCATATTTCGAACGGCTCTGCTTGCGGTCCTTGACACCCTGGGTATCGAGAACGCCGCGCAGGACGTGGTAACGCACACCGGGAAGGTCGCGCACACGGCCGCCGCGGATCAGCACAACGCTATGCTCCTGAAGGTTATGGCCTTCACCCGGAATATAGCTGATGACCTCGCGCTGGTTGGTCAGGCGAACCTTGGCAACCTTGCGCAGAGCGGAGTTTGGTTTCTTTGGAGTCGTTGTATAGACACGGGTGCAAACGCCGCGTTTCTGCGGGTTGGCTTCCATGGCCGGCACCTTGGACTTCGTCTTCTGGGGCACCCGCCCTTTACGGACGAGCTGGTTGATCGTTGGCATAAAGTCTTCACCTTATAGTAGATTATCCTGCAATATGCAGGGGTTACTCTCACCGCCCAATATGACGGCAAGTGTTTTGCCTATGTAAGTTTTCTGCAGCGTCGAGCGGAGCCCGATGGAGCGGAAGCGCGGCCCTTAGCGGGGATTCGGGTTTGGGTCAAGGGGGTGGAACCCTCCTCTCGTCATCCTGAACTTGTTTCAGGATCCCTGGAGAGAGCGCACCGATGGCCGAGGTCCTGAACCAAGTTCAGGATGACGGCGAGTTATTACCCGGCGATCGACTTCTCGATATCCTCGACCGGCGAATTGATCAGCGTCTTCGCCTGTTCCAGCACGATCTTGTCGCTCACCTCCTGGTGCAGCAAAGGGCGGATCTCGCCCAGCGTGGCGGGATCGGCGACGAGAATCAGCCGTTCGAAGCCGCCCTGGTGCGACTGGGTGTACAGGCGCTCGGCGATCAGCTTGGAAAAGGTCGCCTCCATGCTGTCCTTGGCCGACTGCTCGGACGGCGACTTGCCAGAGGGGCCGTCGTCGGCGAGATTGCCGGGTGACCAGTCGCCGTCATGCTCAAGCGAGCCGCCCTTGACGCGAAAGGTCTTGGCCTCCTCGCCCGTGGCAACGACGACAAATGTATCTTCGGGAAAGCTTAGCATGCTCAATGGAAATTCCTTTTTCTTGTTCAGCCATTTAACGCCTCGCGGCAGGAAAGGTTGCCTCGCGTCGTCGCGGGCGTCCGGAATGACGTCGCTCCGCCGCCGCCGCCGTCACAATAGAGTCGCGCAATATTATTCATATTGTCATCCAAGTCCCGTCAGCCTGTCACAGCTTTGCTGCACTGCACCATCCATTCCAGTGTCGCATAACCAAAGGCTGATTCCTTCCATGACAAAATCCTCTCCCATCACCCTCTCCCGCCCCTCCCTGATCGCCCTCGCCTCTGCCCTGTTCGTGGCTGCGGCCGCGCCAGCCGCCGCCCAGACCGGCGGTGAAGATGTCGCGGATGAATCCGACGGCGACGTGATCATCGTCACCGCCCAGAAATTCGAGCAGAAGTCGACCGATGTCCCGATCACCATCTCGGCCAAGAGCGGCGAGCGGATGAAGCAGCTCGGCGTGTCCGATCTCGATGAACTGTCCAACTATGTCCCCGGCCTCAATATCCAGGAACAGAGCGCCAACAATCCCGGCATCGTGATCCGCGGTATCACCTCGGACAGCGGCTCGGCGCAACAGGCAGCGCGCGTGACGCTCTATTATAACGGCGTCGACATCTCGCGCTCGCGCGGCTCCTACCAGGATATCTATGATGTCGACCGGATCGAGGTGATCAAGGGGCCCCAGGCGACCCTGTTCGGCACCGCCTCCGCGGTCGGCGCGATCAGCATCATTTCGGCCAAGCCCAAGCCGGGCCTGTCCGGCGAAGTGTCCGCCAGCTACGGCAATTTTGACGCCTACACGCTGGGCGGCCATCTCAACGCCGGCAACGACACGATCGCGGTCCGCCTTGCCGGGGCCTACAAGAAGCGCGACGGCTATGTCACCAATCTCGCCCCGAACCAGGACGATCTCTATGCGAAGGACCAGCTCGGTGCGCGCGCGTCCTTCCGCTTCACGCCGAGCAGCGATTTTACCGCCGACCTGATCCTGACCTATGACCGGCAGCGCAATTCGGGCACGCCGTTCATTTCCGGCAGCTTGCCAACCAGCGCCGGGCCGGCCGATCCCTTCGGTGCCGCCGATCTCCGCGGCTCGCCCTTCTCGGCTGCGGTGCTCGGGGCGGACAAGCTCGGCCTGACCCGAGATGTCTATGATGCCAATCTGACGATGAGCTGGGACATTGCCGACGACTGGACGATCACGATGGTGAACGGCTACCGCAAGTTCAACAGCAACGAAGTGTTCGATGCCGACGGCTCCGCCGCCTTCTTCCTCGAATTTGCCGAGGACGCCAATGGCGAACAGGGCAGTCACGAAACGCGTTTTGCCTATAACAGCGACACGTTCCGCGGCAGCTTCGGCTGGAACCTGTTCCGCGAGGACAGCAATCAGCGGGTGCCCTTCTCGACCGACGAAGTGACCTATTTCCAGTGCCTGGCCGGCATCGTCGTGCCCGGCGTCCCCTGCGTTGACAGCAATGGCGTCCCGGCCGGCGACGCGATCAAGGCGCTGACCGGCGGCGCGGTCGGCACCGTGCCCTATCAGGCGATGTTCGAAAATCTCGGCAAGAATGACAGCTATTCGGTGTTCGCCGACGGCACCTGGATCCCGACTCCCAGCCTCGAAATGACCGCGGGCGTCCGGGTATTGATCGAAAAGCGCCGCTCCGGTTATCGTGCGACCGCGCCGGGCTCCTTCTTCACCGGATCGCCACCCTTCCCGCTTGTCGATACCGCCGGCCAGACCTTCCGCACCGAAGACAGTTTCTCGGCCGTCCTGCCGCGCTTCAATATACTCTACCGCTTCTCGGACGATATCAACGGCTTTGCCACGGTCTCCAAGGGTCGCCGCTCGGCCACGGTCAACGCCGGGGCGCGCAACACGCCGACCGGACCGGTCGGCAATTTCACCGATATCGCGCCGGAAATCGTCTGGAACTACGAAGTCGGCCTGAAGGGAGGGGCCGGACCGCTCTCCGGATCGCTCGGCGTCTATTACCAGACCTATGAGAATTTCCAGGTGACCGTGGCCGATCCGACCCGTCCCGGCACGACGACCACGCTCAGCGCCGGCAGCGCGACCAATTTCGGGGTCGAGGCGGAAGTCAATCTGCGCGCCGCCGACTGGCTGAACCTGTTCGCCAATATCGGCTATATTGATGGCGGCATCGACGAAGAGCCCGGCAACGGCAATCTCGCCGGCGCGCGCTTCCGTCTCCAGCCGGAAGTGCAGGCTGCGGGCGGATTCACCCTGGATTATCCGATCGGCGAAGGCACCCGCCTGTTCGCCACGCCCAGCGTCACTTATCGCAGTCGGGTGTTTTTCGAAGCGCCGAACTCGAACCTGATAAGCCAGCCGGCGGTGACCCTGGTCAATGTGCGCGCGGGTGTTTCCTTCGCCGACGAGCAGTTCGAGATTGCCGGATTTGCGCGCAACCTTACCAACAAAAACTATCTGCTGGATGCCGGCAATACCGGCGGCGGCTTCGGCATTCCCACCTTCATTCCGGCCGAACCGCGCTTTTACGGTGTCCAGGCCACGGCCAAATTCTAGCGGCGAGAGCCGAATACAGTCGAAACAGCGAGCGGCGTCGCCATCCCTGCAATCGGATCCATCCCGGTTGGCAGGGGTCGGCGGCGCCGTGCTGCCTCTCGGCTTAGCATTTAAGCCAGTGGCGGCGGGGCATCGTGTGCGCCTATTCCCAGCCTGACCCTGATCAGGAGAGACGCATGTTCGATACCATCATCAAGGGCGGCATGATTGTCGACGGACTGGGCGGCGCCCCTTTTGGCGGAGACATCGCTTTTCGAGACGGCGTCATTGTCGAGATCGGCGGATCAATCGATGCCCCGGCAAAGGAAGTGCTGGACGCCGCGGGCGCTATCGTCACGCCGGGCTGGGTCGATGTGCATACCCATTATGATGGCCAGGTCAGCTGGGACACTGAACTGGCACCATCTTCGCACAATGGCGCAACCACCGTGGTCATGGGCAATTGCGGGGTCGGTTTCGCGCCGGTCAGGCCGGGACAGGAAAAGGCGCTGATCGAGCTGATGGAAGGCGTCGAGGATATTCCGGGCACCGCGCTCTACGAGGGCATCGAATGGGGGCGGTGGGAGAGCTTCCCCGAATATATGGATTATATCGGCGGCCGCGCATATGCGATCGATGTCGCGGCGCAAATCCCGCACGGCGCGGTCCGCTATTATGTGATGGGCGAGCGCGGCCGGCAGAACAAGGACGCGACCGCCGAGGATATCGAGGCGATGGCCGCCCTGGTCGGCGAAGCGGTCGAAGCCGGCGCGGTTGGTTTCAGCACGTCGCGCACCATCGGCCACCGCTCGCTCTGGGGCACGGAGGTGCCCGGGACCTTTGCGCCGGAGGAAGAACTGACCGCGATCGCCGGCGCGATGGGCAGGCTGGGCAAGGGCGTGTTCGAGCTGATCCCGGCCGGCACGGTCGGCAAGCTGGAACATATGGGCGGCGAGCGGACCACGCCTGAACAGGAACATGAGATGATGCGCAACATCTCGGTCAGCAGCGGACGACCAGTGACCTTCACCCTGATCCAGTCGCCGGACTATGAGCCGGACCTGTGGCGCCAGACCCTGGCGATGGCGAAACAGGCCAATGACAATGGCGCCCAATTATATCCGCAAGTGCCATCGCGGCTGATCGGCTATCTGACTGGCCTCAGCAGCTATCATCCGTTCATGCGCAAGCCGACCTATCTCGACCGGTTGGCAAAGCTGCCCCTAGGAGAACGGGTGGAGGCGATGCGCGATCCCGCAGTGAAGACCGCCCTGCTTTCCGAAAAGGAAATCAAGCACGAAGCGCCCGGGAGCATGGAGAATATCTCCGCCCTGCTCGGTCGCGGTGCAGCGATACTGTATCCGCTTCACGACCCGGTGGACTATGAGGCAGGCATGGAGGACACCATCGGCAGCCTGGCAAAAGCGGAAGGCCGCGAGCCGCTGGAATATCTCTATGACTGGATGCTGGAGGACGGCGGCAAGCGTTTCTGTTCGCTGAGCGCCGCCAATCTCCCCAAGGGTCTCGACGTGTTGCGCGAATTGCTGGAACATAGCGAAACCGTGACCGGACTGAGCGATGCCGGCGCGCATGTCACGCTGATCTGCGACGCGACCATGCCGACCACCCAGTTGTCCTATTGGGCGCGGGACCGGAAGAAAGGCGACCGGCTGCCGCTGGAATTTCTGGTCCACAAGCAAAGCGCCCGCAATGCATCGCTCTACGGCTTTACCGACCGCGGTTCGCTGGAAGTCGGCAAGCGCGCCGATATCAACGTGATCGATTTCGACAATCTCAGCGTGGCTTCACCCGTTGCCTACAAGGACCTGCCGGCCGGCGGAACGCGGGTCATGCAGCCGGTGCCCGGCTATATCGCAACCTATTGCAACGGCGTTAAAATCCGGGAGAATGACAGAGATACCGGCGCCCGACCGGGACGACTGGCGCGCAGCTAGGACCGGCGTTCGGTCAGTACCTTGTTCTCGACGCCAATCCGGTGGCGTAGCAATATCGCGTTGAGGACCGAAAAGACCAGCGCCACCCAGGGCAGGCCGAGCATCAGAGGTACGATCGCGATCTCGAGGATCACCACAAGATAATTGGGATGGCTGATAAATTTATACGGCCCGCGCTTGACCCGGTCGAAATGCGGTGCCGAGATGATCCGGGTGGTCCACCAGCGACCGATGCTGGCCAGCGTCCAGAGGCGCAACAGCTGGGTGCCGACGAACAGCGCCAGCATCGCCGGATGGATCGCATGCTGCGGATCGACCAGCAGCGCGATGATCGCGATCCATGCGCTGTGGAGAAAGATGAAATATTGATAATGGTCCGCGCCATGTTCCTGCCCGCCTTCACTGAGCAGGCGTCTGGTGTTGCGATTGGCGTGGACCAGCTCGCCGAGCCGCTGGACCACGATATAGACCAGAATCCAGGTCACCAGTGTCGGGCTGGTCGTGAAAATGGCGCCGAGATGATCTGTCATGCGATGCCACGCGGATCAAGGATACCGAGCGCTGCGGTAAAGCCGGGGCCCAGCGCGGTCAGCAGGATCGGCTTGTCGGGCCTTTGCTGTAGCAGATGCTCGAGCACGAAAATTGCAGTTGGCGAGGACATATTGCCGTGCCGCTTCAGCACGTCGCGGGTGGCGGGAATGCCGGCAATTTCCGGTGCGAAATAATCCTCCAGTGCTTCCACGACGCGGCCCCCGCCGGGATGGCAGGCGGGCTCGCCCAGATCGGATTTGTCCAGTCCCTGGTTTTCGAGAAAGGCATCACAAAAAGGCGCAAAATCCTTGGTCACGAATGTCGGTATATCGCGCGCCAGTACAAGGTCGAACCCGGTAGCACCAATCTCCCAGCCCATCATGTCGCGGGTGTCGGGCCAGGTTTTCTGGTCAAAGGCGCGGAAAGCGGGAGTGTCGCCCTGCCCTGCCTTGCCACTGATCACCGCTGCCGCGCAGCCGTCGGCAAACAGCGCGGTGGCGATCATGTTCTTCTTGTCGAACTGGCTGTAGTCGTAGGACAAGCTGCACAATTCGAGCGCAATCATCAGGACATTCTGCCCGCCATTGGCCGCCGCCAGATCATTGGCCAGCCTGAGTCCGAGTACGCCGCCGGCACAGCCGTGGCCGAAAACCGGGATCGTCTGCGTCGCCTGGTCGAAGCCCATTGCCTCGATCATCCGGCTGGGAATCGAGGGGGTCATCGTTCCGGTTGTCGAGATCAGGACGATCGCATCTATTTCGGAGGGTGCGAGTCCTGCCTTTTCCAGAGCATCCCCGGCGGCCTTCTGCGCCAGCCGGCGGCCAACCCGGTCATAAATGGCGGCACGGCTCGTCCAGCTGCGCGGCTCCAGATAATAGTCCGCCTCGCAGGCGAGATAGCGCTGATCGATACCGCTATTGCCGAGGATC
This sequence comes from uncultured Sphingomonadales bacterium, assembly GCA_964022135.1. Taxonomy (GTDB): domain Bacteria; phylum Pseudomonadota; class Alphaproteobacteria; order Sphingomonadales; family Sphingomonadaceae; genus Parasphingorhabdus. The sequence goes on from CAXIBD010000028.1 coordinate 9,049, forward strand.
TGCTCCAGCCGGGCGGGAAGCGCGGCACCCCTGGCCTTCGCCAGCACGCCAAGCACCTCGGACTGGGTAATCCGGTGGTCGGGAACGGCGGTAGCAATGGACAGCAATGCAGACATGCGGAACTTTCGATTGTGTAGTCTATCCTGTACAGCAGAAGATACATCGAACCACTGAAATCTGTCGGATTGCACCAAATCGGGTATCGTGACCGGGATTTAAACGAATGCTGCCAAGAAGAATATTGGCCCCAGCGGCAAAACAACCCGCGCCTGAGGCGAAATCGCGCGAACACATGAATACAGGCGATACCGACCACCAATGGCCTTCAACATATCCTCATATTTTTATAGGCCAGCCGCGATAGGTAACGTGATTAGAATCAATTAGGTCATAGATTTTTTTCGATTTGTGGATACCAGAACCGGTTATTGTGCACTGCACCATTTTTTATTGACATCGGCTTCCAGATGCCTTATTTGTGCACTGCAACATAGAAGTGAGATGACCGATGGCTGATACGAAAAACGAAACCTCCACTGCTCCGGCAGCAAAAGAAACCGGCTCGCTTTCTGCCGAGGCCGCCTATTCTGCGGCTGCTTCCGCAATCAACGTTTCCGACAAGCCGGCTGCTGAAGCCGCCCCCGTCGAGAAAGCCGCAGCCGAGACGGCTCCGGCAAAGACCGAAACCCCAGCGCCGGTGGCTCCTGCTGCTAAACCGGCAACAGCAGCCAAGCCTGCTGTCAAGAAAACCGCAGCATCCAAGCCGGCAACAAAGAAGGCTGCTGCGAAACGCAAAGTCGCAGCAAAGCCCGTTGCCAAGACCACATTGAACAAAAAGACCAAAGGAACCAAGAAAATGGCTACCACCAAAACCACCGCAACCAAGCGCGTTGCACGGAACACCAAAGCGGCCAACACCAAGGCTGCCAACACCGCAAAGAAGACCGCTGAAAAGCTCGGCACGCGCTTCGAAAAGCTGACCGCTGATGCGCAAACCCGCGCGAAAGCCGCGGCTGACCGTGCTGTCGCAATGTCGAAGAACGCTGTTGAATTCAACCGCGAGAATGTTGAAACCCTGATCGAAAGCGGCAAGATCGCTGCGAAGGGTGCCCAGGAAATTGGCCAGACCAACCTGAAATATACCCGCGAAAACTTCGTTGAAGCCAGCCGTGCTCTGCAGGGTCTGTTCAGCGTCGCGACGCCGAAAGACATGTTTGAAAAGCAGGCTGACTATGTACGCAGCGGGCTGGACCGGGTTATGGACCAGACCTCGAACAATGCCGATGCCGTCGTCAAACTGGCAGGCAAGGCCTATCAGCCGATTGCAGATCGCGTCAGCGAAATCCGCAAGGAACTGAAAAAAGCTGCCTAAACCGCTTTTTCAACCGATCTTAAAAAGGACCGTTCCGTTGGAGCGGTCCTTTTTTTATGTAATTTTTTACGCCGGCAGCCGCAAAAGCTGTGGAAACTATCAATCCGCCACTTGCCCTCTGGGGTAAAAATACCATATCCTGAGCGACATGATGAACCAGCAGATTCTTTTCCTTGATCCTCATTCCCACCGGCAAACAAATGCCGGTGAACAGCCGGTCATGGGGGATGATGCGGACAAGGGATCCGACGACGACGACAACACCAACCTGGGCATCGCGACCAAGACGCGGGCCAAGACCAAGAAGCCCAGTCCATATAAAGTGCTCATCCTCAACGATGATTATACGCCGATGGAATTTGTCGTTCTGGTACTGAAGCGATTTTTCAACATGGACATCGATGAGGCCACAAGAGTGATGCTTCATGTTCACCAGAAAGGTGTCGGCGTCTGCGGCACGTTCAGCTATGAAGTCGCCGAGACAAAGGTCACCCAGGTGATGGATTTCGCGCGCAAGAACGAGCACCCCCTCCAATGCACGCTTGAGAAGGCCTGATACAAACCAAGGAATTGCCATGCCCGAGACGCCTGTTATCACCATTGATATTGTCTCGGATGTTGTGTGCCCCTGGTGCATTATCGGCTATAAAAAACTAGAGAAGGCGATGGCCCAGTTTGAGGGCAAGGCACGCTTTGAACTCGCATGGCATGCCTTCGAACTCAATCCCTCGATGCCGCCGGAGGGCCAGTCGATCAACGAACATATGGCGCAGAAATATGGTGCCACACCGGAGCAAAGCCAAGCGAACCGCGAGCGCTTGCGCAACGCCGGCGACGATCTCGACTTCGAGTTCAGCTATCATGAGAATATGCGGATGGTGAACACGTTTGATGCGCACCGCTTGCTGCACTGGGCCGGAGAAAACGGCAAGCAAACCGCGCTCAAGCTCGCTTTGTTCAAAGCCCATTTTACCGATGGCAAGGATGTCAGCGATCATCAGGTGCTTGTGGAAATCGCCGCATCGGTTGGCCTCGATGAGGCGCGCGCGCGTGATCTGCTCGGAACGGATCTATATGCTGCGGAAGTGCGGGCCGTCGAAGCCGAGTGGCAGGATCGCTTCATCACCGGCGTGCCCGCATTCATTTTCAACAAGAAATTCATGGTGCCCGGTGCCCAGGAACCAGAGGTATTTGCCAATATTATCGAAAACAAGTTGCTCAAGAAAGCCGCGTGAGCGCTAGCTTTCCTCGAGCAGCTCGATAATATTGCCAAACGGGTCGCGACCGTAAATCGCCTTTTGCGATCCAAAATCAACCGGTGCTCCAACGAACGTCATTCCCGCTGCCTTGAGACGCGCATATTCCGCGTCGATATCCTCGACAGCCAGGGCCATGTGGGGATAACCCAGATCCGCCGGATCGCTGCGCCGGTCGCGGGGCTCTGGCTTGGCATATTGCCAGATTTCCAGGCAGATATTCGGGCCTTTCAGCATCGCCATCTGCGCTTCGAACCCGGGAAGACCGACAGCCGCGCCGGCTTTGTCATTGTCAGCCGAAACATCGCTGCGCCAATCGACCGAGAAGCCGAGGGCATCGCAATAAAAGGCAAGGCCTGCTTCAATGTCAGGCACCCCTATGGCAATATGATGGACACCCTTGATCACCGGTCTGCACTTTTCCTTGGCGGCATCGGAAAGAACCCGGATGTTCGCTTGATATAATCGACATAGTCGGGCCGGTTCTTTTTCAGGCTTTTTTCCAGCAGCGGCGCTCCGCTCCATTTCATCAGTGTAAAGCTCAGGAATAACGGGCCAATCACCGCGACCCAAACCGGCCAACCAGTTGGCGCGGCGACCAGCCAGATCCCCCACCATGCACAAAAATCGCCGAAATAATTGGGATGGCGTGTATATTTCCAGAGGCCGCTATCCAGCACCTTGCCCTTGCTGGCCGGATCGGCCTTGAACGCCTTCAGCTGCATATCACCGATGGTTTCAAAGGCGATGCCGATCACGGCAATCACCGCGCCGAGCATAGAAACCGGAGACAGGCCGGCGGCATCCGCAAGCAATATACCGAGCTGTGCCGGCAGACAGACCATGAACAGCAGCGGAATTTGCAGCGCCCACGCCCTCAGCAAGGCCGCCTTTGCGAAGCTCATCCCTTGCTTGTCCATCGCATGACCGAGAATTTTCTTGTAGCGGGGATCCATCCCTTCCTTGCGCCAGCGCAGGAACAGATGCGTTCCCAGCCTGATGCCCCAAAGTGCCGTAAGCGCCCAGATCGTATAGGCCAGAGGGCCTGGGTTTTCGGTCTGCAGGAAAGATGCGCTTGCCATGATCGCCATGCCATAGGCCCAAAAGGCGTCAATGAAGGATACGTCGCGGATCCGGACAGATATCAGCCACAGGATGATCATGATAACGACCAGCAAACCAAAGTTCAGACCCAATGCGGTTAGCAAGTTCAACTGACCTCTCCTTCGATATGCGTTTCACCGACGGGGCCGGCTTCAGTAGACACGATATCACGCATCGCTTTTTCCGGATATTTTGGCGTTACGCTATGATAAAAATCGCTAAGTTTCTGCATATCCGCCTTGTAATTGCCTGAGGGCATGAAGGATGGCCCCAGCCCCCCCGTCTTTTTCGAATAGTCCATCAGGCCTATGATCAACGGGACCTTCGCCTTGAGTGCGATATAATAGAATCCCGTCCGCCACTGCTTGACGCTGCCGCGCGTACCCTCGGGCGGGATGGTCAGAAGAAAATCATCGCGCCGGCCGAATTCCCTGACCATCGCATCGACCATGTTCTGCGATTTTGAACGATTGACCGGAATCCCCCCCATGCGCCGCATCATCCCTCCCCATGGCCATTTGAACAATGTGTCTTTCCCGATCCAGTAGGACTGGATTTTGAGCTTGTTGGTCAAGCCGAAAAAATAGAGAAAATCCCAGTTACTGGTATGCGGGGCCGCAATGATGACCGCTTTTCTGGGCGGGGGATTTTCCTGGACTGCGGTCCATCCGTTTACGGAATAAATGAATACGGAAAAGCGACGGACAATTTCCGACAACCAGTTCGGTTTGATTTCCTCGTGCACATATCCTCCCCCTCGCGGGATCGGGCGCCGCGGATTGCTGGAGACTTTAAATCTATTTTCCCACCGCGCAACGAAAGATGTCCGTTGGTGCAATCATCGACGCGGCGTTCCAGAGCCGAATTGCGGGCGGAATTTCTTTACGACAAAACCGACGGCCAAGGCTTTGCGCGCGGTCCGCGTCGTGCCCGATTGCCTGGCGAAAAAAGTTCGACTTCAGCTTTCCCCACCACAATCCGTTCGGCACAGGCTTTCTTCCTCATCCTCAAGCTCGATCTGAATGGTCGTGTGATGAATTGAGAACCGGTCAATCATTCGTTTTTGCACGTCGACGAGAAAGCCTTTGCCGGGATGACCGTCCGGCAAAACCAGATGGGCTGTCATTGCCGATTCGCTGGTGCTCATCGGCCAAATGTGAAGATCATGTACGGCTTGAACGCCGGGCAATGACGTAAGATAGGATTGCACCTCTTCGATATCGATATTCCTCGGCACTCCCGCCAGCGACATGCGGACCGCTTCGGTCAGCAATCCCCATGTGCTCCAGAAGATCAGCGCAACGATCATCAGGCTGATCAGCGGATCAATCCAGTTCAGACCCGTATAATAGATGACAATACCACCAACCACGACACCTGCCGACACGCCGGCATCGGCCATCATGTGAAGAAAGGCGCCACGGATATTGATGTCCTCCTTCTGTCCGCGCACGAACAGCATCGCGGTGCCGAAATTGATCACGATCCCGATCGAGGCAACGATGATGACGGTGGTTGAAGCGATCGGACTTGGGGCGCTGAAGCGTTGAATGGCCGCGAGCGCGATCGCGCCACAAGCCACCAGGAGAAAAAGCCCGTTCAGCAGCGCTGCCAGAATCGATGATCCGCCCAACCCGTAAGTGAATCGCTTGCTCGGGGGTCGCTTGCCCAGCTCTGCTCCGGCCCAGGCAACGACAAGTCCCAGGACATCGGACAGGTTATGGCCAGCATCGGCCAGCAAAGCCATCGATCCGGCCAACAGACCATAGATGACTTCAACCAGGATATAGATGACGTTGAGCGCTATGCCGAGCGCGAAGGCCCGGCTGAAATTGGTTGGCATATGGCCGTGTGCACCATTGCGGTCATGATGGCTGTGGGCGGAATGTCCGCCGTGGTGATGATGGCCTGCGGACATCTGCGCTCCGACTATTGCAATGCGAATGTTCTAACCTTCGATTACACGGATTAGTCAGAGCGGTCTACGATTTTAATACCATATTTTCCGTATGTTATATCATGAAGCGGTGTATGGTTTTCAGGATCAATCGACAATCAGTCCGATCGCCAGATAGATGATGATCGCAGAGCCAAAGCCAAATATCGTCGCAAGAACGAATATGACGCGCAGCAGGTTTGCATCCATGCCGCTCCAGTTGGCCAGCCCGGAGCAGACGCCCATCAGCTTGCCATTGGCTTTATCGAGTTTCAGTTTGTTTTTCATGGGTCGGTTGCTTCCTTTACTGGAAGAGATCGGTTCGGGCCAGCTTTCCGGCGCGAATTGCGGGTCTTTGTTCTTGCTGGACATCAGATCACCATTGACGACGCATTGTTAAGGGCTGGCAGGATACTGGCGCCAACAAACAAGGCTGCCGAAACAGCGGCTGCAAAAGCGGCGGAGAATGAATTTTTGAGACTGTGTGACATGGTATATCCTTCCCTGGATAGAGTTGTGCTTAGGCGACGACCGAAGCGGCGTGGCTGACGGCTGGGCCGACACTGGCGCCAACGAAGATGGCGGCGGTAAAAATGGCGGCGATGGCAGCGGAGATATTGTTGGAGACATTCGAGAACATTTTGATTTCCTTCCGATTTGAAACTGTTTTTCGCATCATTGCGAAGATGCAGGACACTTTGCATGGCGCGTGCCAGTTTTGTAATTTCTATATTTTTCAACGCTCTAAGAAAAATTTCACATTCGGCAGGAGACAACAGAAGCTGATATTTAGCAATATTTCCCAAGTTTTGGTAGCTAGCTTTCGCAAAACGGATGATCTCCATGCAAACTCCGAATTTGCTTCTCTTCACTTGTAGCGAAAGCTAGTGAGCAGCCCCAAGATGACCTTGTCCCAGCTCACCCTGCACAATTTCCGCAACTACCCACAGTTGCGCTTGAACGCGGCCCCGGGATTCATGGTTTTCAGCGGCGCAAACGGGGCGGGAAAGACCAATATCCTGGAAGCGGTCTCCCTGCTCGCTCCCGGGCGCGGACTGCGCCGCGCGGCACTGCGCGATATCGCGTATCAGCATGGTCCCGGCGATTTCGCTGTCGCCGCTCAGCTGGGCGACGTGCATCTTGGCAGCGGGACCAGCACCGAGGCCCCCGAAAGACGCAAAACCCGGATCAACGAGGCGATGGTGCCGACCAATGATCTGGCCGAATGGCTTTCGATATTATGGCTGACACCGGCCATGGATCGCCTGTTTACCGAGGGGGTTTCGGGGCGTCGCAATTTTCTCGACCGGCTGGTGACTGCGCTTGAGCCCTCCCATGCCAGAAACTCCGCTCGCTATGAAGCCGCGAGGCGCGAGCGCAACCGGCTTCTCGCGGACGGATATCAGGCCGACAAGGACTGGATGGACGGCCTCGACATGCAACTCGCGCGTTTCGGAGCATTGGTCGCAGAGGCGCGCGACCGGATCGTGATCGGCTTGAATGAGAGACTGGAACAGTCGGACAGCGCGATATTCGCAACGCCGGCCATACAGCTGGCAGATGACAAGTTGCACACGGAACAGCAGCTCCACGAGATGCTTCAGAAATGTCGCGGCGCAGACCGGGCTGCAGGCCGAACGACACGTGGTCCTCATCGGACCGACCTCAGGGTCTTTCATGCCGCGAAGCAGCAGCCAGCCGAAAAATGCTCGACCGGCGAACAGAAGGCACTGCTCTTTTCGATCATTCTGGCGCATGCCGATCTGATCGCCGAACGGCGCAAGAGCCGACCGATCCTGCTGCTCGACGAGGTCGCCGCCCATCTCGATCCGCAGCGCCGGGCCGCGCTGTTCGACAAGCTGGCGGAACGCGGGGGTCAGGTCTGGCTGACCGGCACTGAGCCCGACCTGTTCCTGGACATCCCCGAAGACGCGCTGCATTTCGAAGTGTCGGACGGGACCGTCAGACCAAGATAGAGCGGCTGGAGTGATCATGGTTACCGGGTGATTCATAATGCCCGTTAGCTCAACCTTTCCGCGATGCGGCTAGGCCGAGGGGCATGTATCTGACGGCTCTCAACGCACTCGCGACCTCTCTCCGCAATGCGATCATTCCGATCCTGCTGGTGCTGCAGGCCATCATCCTGGCCCCGGCGGCGAAGGCGGAAGATTATCTGCAATGCGTGCCGTTTGCCCGGGAGTTGAGCGGCATCCAGATCTACGGCGATGCCCATAGCTGGTGGGATCAGGCAGCCGGCGTCTATCAGCGCGGTGCAACGCCGGTCGAAGGAGCGGTTCTGTCCCTGCCCAGCTATGGCGCGATGCAGCTGGGCCATGTCGCGGTGGTGCGCAGGATTGTCGATAGCCGCACGATCCTGATCAGCCATGCCAACTGGTCGCCGATCAACGGCCGTCGTGGCCAGATCGAACGCATGGTTATGGCCAGGGATGTTTCGGATAACAACGACTGGAGTCTGGTCCGCATCTGGTACGCCCCGATCGGCAAGCTCGGTACCACTGCCTTTCCGGTCAACGGGTTCATCTACCCCCAGCGGCCTGCCAAAGATGCCGACCGGTATTGGGCCTCCGCTACGCCGCAGCGCAGCAGCCGGCCGCCGAATCGCAAGCTGTTCGACCAGCAACTGAAGACAGAGCTGGCGCAATATGCCGCCGAGGAACGCCCGGCCAACGCCGGACCCACCGACCTGATCGGGGAATTGCTGGACAGAGTCGGCAGCTGAGTCCAGATTGCGGCCATGCTGCAGACAAGCCCGACCGCATGAACACACCCCCTACAACCTCCCTGGCAATCCTCGCTGGCGGCCAGTCGACCCGCATGGGTACGGACAAGGCCGTGATCCGGCTCGATGGGGAGCGGCTGATCGACATCTTGATCCGCAGATTTGCCGACAAGGCGGAGCATATCATGCTCTCGGCACGGGACGACTATGGCACCGGACTGCCGATCATCCCCGACGACCCGCAGGCACCGGGCGGACCGGTCGGCGCGATCTTTTCGCTGGCGGACCGGTTGCAGGCGATGGGCATCGACGGCTTTGTGACGGTGCCGGTGGATGCGCCCTTTGCACCGGCCGACCTGATCGAGCGGCTGACGGCGAGCGGCGGCTGTGCCGTCGCAGAGGATGGCCGGCGAATGCATCCGACCTTCGCCTATTGGCGCTGCGCCGTCGTCAACGCGGTCCGGGGCACCCACGACCATGAGGAGCGGGCGCCTTCGCTGCAGTGGCTGGCCCGGCAATGCGGAGCGGAGACGGTGACCTGGCCCGAGGAGCGGCTGTTCATGAACATCAACCGGCCGGACGATCTGGCCGCCGCTGCGGCGATAAAAAAAGCCGGCACCTGACAGCAGGCACCGGCTTTTTGTAGCGGTGAGGATCACCGCTAATTGGGATGGCCGCAGGCCTAGTCGAGGCGACGGATTTCCGTCTTGGTCAGGGTGGTCATCAGCTTGCCTTCGCTTTCCGACAGGGTCGAAGCTTCGATCCGCCGGACCTTGCCCTTGTAGATGACCAGAACATCACCGGTGTCGGTGACGCGGTTCACTTTGGCGACGCTCGAGCCGGTTGCGTCATAAAGACGGTCGTTGCGTTCGACTTCAGCAGCCGATGCGGCTGATGCGGTGAACGACAATGCGGTGGCGGCGAGGATCAGGGAGGATAATTTACGCATGGCTTAACTCCATTTGTTGGGAAATTGTGAGCCAAGTATGCCCGCGCGGGAATAGGTTGCAATATGAAATGTTGCACCTGCGAGTTGCATTTTTGCAATTGACCGCAAAACAGGCGCAAAAGGAGGAGCGAGAAGGAAGTTGCCCCCCGAACCGGGTTGTGCAATCATCTGTCAAATCTGCTAGTGAAATGAGGTTTCCATGATCCGATACGCCCTGATATTTGCCCTTGCCGCTGCCCCCGTCTCCGCCCAAGCCCAGGAAAGCGACACGATGGCCGACATCACGGCCCTGATCGACGCGCGCGCCGGAGAAACAGCGAAGACCGCGCGGCAGATCTGGGAATGGGCGGAAGTCGGCTACCAGGAGGAGAAGTCCAGCGAATTGCTGCAAAGCCAGCTGAAGACCAACGGCTTCAAGATCACCCCCGGAGTCGCCGGCATCCCGACCGCCTTTACCGCCGAATATGGCAAGGGCGGCCCGGTAATCGCGATCCTGGCGGAATTTGACGCCCTGCCCGGCATCAACCAGGACGCGGTCGCAACCCGCTCGCCGATCGAGGGCAAGAGTGCCGCCCATGCCTGCGGCCATAATCTGTTCGGCGCCGGTTCGGTCGAAGCCGCGATCGCGGTCAGCAAATGGCTCGAGAAAACCGGCACCCCGGGCCGTGTCCGGCTCTATGGCACGCCGGCCGAGGAAGGCGGCAGCGGCAAGGTCTATATGGTCCGCGCAGGCCTTTTCAACGATGTCGATATCGCCCTGCACTGGCACGCCGATGACGAGAATTCCGCCGCCGCCCGCACCACGCTGGCCAATCGTTCCGCCAAGTTCCGCTTCCGCGGTGTCTCTGCCCATGCCGCCGGCGCCCCGGAAAAGGCCCGCTCGGCACTCGACGGGGTCGAGGCGTTCGACATGATGGTCAACATGATGCGCGAACATGTGCCGCAGGAATCGCGGATCCACTATGTGATCACCGAGGGCGGCACCGCGCCCAATGTCGTGCCCGACTTTGCCGAGGTCTTTTACTATGTCCGCCATCCCGACCCGACCGAGGTCGATGCGATCTGGAAAAGGCTCGAGGAAGCGGCGCGCGGCGCGGCGATGGGCACCGGCACCAAGGTCGACTGGGAAGTGATCCACGGCAACAACCCGCTGCTGGTCAACGAGCCGCTGGCGAAGATGATGGACGAAAAATTGCGGCAGGTCGGCGGCATCACCTATACGCCCGAGGAACAGAAATTTGCCGAGACGATCTACGCCAGTTTTGACAAGCCGGGACACAAGCTGGGCAGCCAGGAAGAGATCCAGCCCTATGACGTGACGCTGGGCTATGGCTCGACCGATGTCGGCGATGTCTCCTACGCGACGCCGACGGTCGGCCTGCGCACCGCGACCTGGGTGCCCGGCACCTCGGCGCACAGCTGGCAGTCCTCGGCAGCGAGCGGCATGTCGATCGGCTTCAAGGGCGTCCAGGTCGCGGCCAAGACGCTGACCCTGGCGGCGATCGAGCTGTACACGAACCCGGAGCTGCGCGCCGAGGCCAAGGCTGCGTTCGACAAGGCGCGGGGGCCGGATTATCAGTATAAATCGCTGCTCGGCGACCGCGATCCGCCGCTGGATTACCGCAAATAGCCCAGGCGAGCGGGCAAGACTCGTTGTCATCGGCGCAGTTTAGGTCATCGCGGCGGGTGTAGGACAGCCTGTTTTGGTGGCCGGGCGGATGTAACGTCGCGGTCCTTTTGATCGGGCCGGCTGTTGGTCTCGCACGAAGACACGAAGGCACAAAGCCAGGGGCGCGCGATCGAAGCCTTCGTGCCCTTGTAGCTTCGCGTGACCCTGACCAATTTTGCCCCATCAGGCACTTTACAGAAACGACGGTTTATATTTTTTGTGACCTTTGCCCCAAATAGGCAGATTTCTGGTCTTTGTTGGCCGCCAATCGAGCGCCGAGTGTGACCTTTCCAGCGAGTGTTGTTTTTAGCCCAGCCTCATTGTCAAAGAACCGATTCTGCATTCCGATGCATGATGCGGCGCATGATAGGCGAATGCGCTTAGTGTAGGAAAGAGGGTTTCTGGGCGGCTGGGCGACAGTCTGTTATCATCGCGGCCAGCCTGTACTGCCACAATTGTTCAATCATAACGCCCGACCTATCCCGCCGACAGCGGCCCCACAAAGATCCCCTGGGGGTCATATTGCGCTTTCACCTGGCACAGCCGCTGGTAATTGGGGCCGAAGCCCTCCCTGGTGCGGGCCGTTTCGTCGCGGTCGAGATAGTTGAGATAGACAGTGCCGTCGGAAAAAGGCTTGAGCCGTTCGAACCAGGCGCGGCAGGCCGCCACGGTTGTGGCATCTTCGCCGTGATCGACCCAGCCGGCCGACAGACCCAGATTATAGCGGGCACTGCGGTTCGCAAAGGCGGTGTCTTCGATTCCCACCCTGCTGACCGCACCGCCGAGGGTTTCCATGAACACCAATGTATATTCGCCCGGCAGGGTCCGGATGCCATCTGCCATCACGTCGACGAGATCGTCGGTCAGATCGTCGACGAATATCGATTTCCAGTAATAGCGCCCGCCCTTGGGCGACGATCCGGCAAAGGTCTTCTGGAATTCCAGATAGGGCATGCTGTCGACAAAACCGAAGATCAGGTCGTCCAGCTCCAGCAGGGCCTGCAACTCCGCCCTTGCCACCGCCTGATCGCCGACATGGCAGGCGATGATGGCGACGCATGGCTGGCCGTGCCGCGCCGGCGGGAACGGTTCGACCGGCGGCACTTTCATGAAGGCCGGGACCAGCGTCACGTCATCCGGTGCGTCGTGCATGAAATCGCGCACATAGCGCATAACGTCCCGCGCCTTTTCCAGCGGATAATAGGCATGTGAAACGACGATTTCCGGGCCTATGGCATGGACCCGAAAGTCGAACCGGGTGACAATGCCGAATTGCCCGCCACCACCGCGCAGGGCCCAGAAGAGATCGGGATGACTGGTCTCGCTGGCCTCGACCAGATTGCCGTCGGCCAGCACCACTTGCGCGCCAATCAGATTGTCGATCGTCAGGCCCAGTTTGCGACACAGAAAACCGATGCCGCCGCCCAAGGTGAGGCCGCCCACGCCCGTTTCCGGTTCGATCCCTGCGGTCACGGCGAGGCCATGGGCCTGGGTTGCGGCATCCAGTTCGCCAAGCAAGGCGCCACCGCCAACATGGGCGACAAGCGCTGCGGAATCGACCTCGATCTGCTTGAGGCCGGAAAGGTCGATCACCATGCCGTTTTCCGGCAAAGAGGCACCGGACACCGAATGGCCGCCGCATCGGGCGACCGCCTTCATACCGTTGGTGGCCGCGTGGCGCACCGCCGCAACGACATCGTCCACATTGCTGCATCGCGCGATCACGGCCGGCTTGCGGTCGATCATATGGTTCCAGCCGAAGCGTTCCGCATCGAAATCCAGATGACCGGGGTCGATCAGTTCGCCGACAAAATCAGGAATATTCATGCCCATCCCTTTTTTTCAAGACCCTGTCACAGCATCCGAAATATCGAGGCGAAGTCAAGGCAGAATGGAGACGACAAGCTGCATGGCGCTGCCGACGATGCAGAAAAAAGGCGGCCCCGCGCATACGGAGCCGCCCTTTCTGGTCGCCTATGGGCTTCCGGCCTAGCTGTAGGCCGGTGCCATCGGGCGCGTGACCTGCATATTTCCGGTAATGCGGGTCGGATTCATCGCCTGGGCCGCCTTCATCTCGGCGAGCTTCGCATCCAGATGCCGGGCGCGCTCGAGGCGCTTTTGCCGGGTCAGAAACGGATTCTGAGGCGTCGGGATGGCATCGACATGGGCGGTAAAATAGCCGGGACGGCGGGCCAGGTCGACTTCTCCCAGATAGGGCCGAGGTGCGGCTGCGACACGGCGCTGGCCAATGGTGATATGATGGTCGGCCTTGCTGCCTGGTTCCTCAAAGGATGGCAGGCCGGCGACAAATCCTGCCAGATGCGCTTTCGCTCCTGCGCTTGGTTCGCCGGGCAAGCTCGCGGCCTCTCCGACCGGATCCCGCCGCAGTTCCGGCATGATCGCGGCAGCAACCGCTGACCTCTCGGGCTCGCTCTTGCCGGCGGCATATTCGCGGGCAACCGGCTCGTCCTTGTGCTTGCGGCGGCGGGTGGCGGCATAGGCACCGACTCCCCCCAGGCCGAGCAGACCGGCCAGTGCAGCGAGGAGGGTCCAGTCACTCTCACCGGAGATATCCGCAGGCGCGGTTGCGGTATCGGACGCAGCCGGTGCCGGCTGGATTACCGCAGGTGCGCTCTCAAAACCGGCAACCGGAACGGGCTCGGTGGCGGCCAGACTGGACGATGCAGAGTTGGTAGCGGTGCCGTTTGCGCCGCTATCGACTGGCATATCGCTGTTGCGCGCAGCGGTCGGGGCGCGGTCTGCGGCTGAAGCCCTGGCAGCTGCAGCCGTCTTGGCCGCGGCGGCCTTGCGCGCCTGCTTTTCGGCTTCGATCTGGGCCAGCGCCTCGGGCGCTACCGTCGCGGCGTCAAAGCCGCCATCGGTGGCCAGTGCATCGGCGCGTTCGGACGTGACCGGCGGCCTGGCTGTTGCCTTGGTCGCCGGCATGATCGTCACGGGAGCTGGCTGGGTTACCGGAGCCGGTGTCGGCGCAGCGACCGGGGACTGCATCGGCATGTCCGACGGGTCGATCGTGCTCTGGGCATGAACCGGCGCGGCGGCGATGCCGACAGCAATTGCCATCATGCTTATCATCGATACGCGCGCAGCGGCTTTTCCAGGGAAACCGGCAGTGCGGGTCGCATTATCGCAGTTTGTCATTGCATTTCTCCTAATGTGATAAGCAATCAACGCCCACGAATGAAAATGGACTCCCGCTACAGAGGCAGTATGACTGGAAAACCAAGACGAACGGAGTTCCTGAACAGCCTATTCATTTAGCGTTCACCAGATTGGCCTTCCTGTTCAACAGGGGTTCATCAAATTCTGCTGTTTCCGGGCGAATAGTTGATGGATATTTTCTTATTACATAAGCTGCCGTGGCGGAATGCGGATGCGCCTCTTTGACCGGCCCGGGCAGTGCTGACGATATGGCACAGGCTCGCGCGATCGGTTGTTGCCAAGAAACATTGCTGATGTTCTTATGGTGAACCTAGCAAGATGATTTCAGGAGGGGGCTGTCATGCGGATATTTGTGACCGGGGCATCGGGCTTTGTCGGGGGCGCCGCGACGCGCGCGCTGGTCGCGGACGGACACCAGGTGCGGGCGATGTCGCGGTCGGACCGGTCCGACCAGAGGATCCGGGCGCTGGGAGCGGAACCGGTCCGCTGCGATCTGGAAACGATCACGGCGGCCGATATCAGCGATTGCGAAACCGTCCTGCATTGCGCCGCCTATGTCGAGGCCTGGGGGCCGAAGGACGCCTGGTACCGGTACAATGTGCTGGGGACGCGCACCATGCTGGAGCAATCGGAGGCCGCCGGCGTGTTGCGCTTCATTCATATCGGTACCGAAGCCGCGATCTGCCACGGACAGCATCTGCACAACGCCGACGAAGGCGTGCCGCTGGCACCGGAGTCGCCCTATCCCTATTGCGCAACCAAGGCGCAAGCGGAGCGAATTGTGCGCGATGCGAACCGGGAGGGCTTTACCACCATCGTGCTGCGACCGCGCTTCATCTGGGGGCCGGGAGACACGACCCTGCTGCCGCTGATCGAGGCGATGGCAAAGAGCGGAAAATGGATGTGGATCAACCATGGCCGGGCGATGACATCGACCACCCATATCGCCAATCTGGTCCATGCGATCGAGCTGGCCCTGACCGAAGGCAAGGGCGGCGCGGCCTATTTCATTCTCGATGACGGCACGATCCGCATGAAGGAGATGATCGGCGCGATGGCGCAATCGCGTGGCCTGAGGCTGCCGGAAACATCGATTCCGGCTTGGCTGGCGGACGGACTCGGGCGGACGATGGAAGCTATATGGCGCATCTTCCATCTGCAGAGCGACCCCCCGCTGACCGCCCATGCAGCGATGGTGATGTCGCGCGACTGCACGCTGAACGGAAACAAGGCCTGGGCCGAACTGCACTATCGGCCGGTGCTGTCGCGGGCCGAGGGGCTGGCGGGGCTCTAGCCGGGCCTGGTGATGGCCCCCTGCCCCGATTGCGGGAGCCTGTCCCCTCCGGCCGTATCGACAGGAATTGAATATTCCAACAATATGAAGCACATCAGGAACCCAGGATCGCAAACCCCGACAGGATAGCAGGTGCAAAATAATCTTTTCTTTTCAGCCCGTCTTCTCGGATTTGCCGGTCTGTTGCCGCAGCTGATCTGCCTGTTGGCGGTCTTTGATGACGGCACGCGCTTCATTGCGCTGAGCGCGGCATATTTCTATGCCGCGCTGATCTTCAGTTTTCTTGGCGGTTTCTGGTGGGGTCTGGCGGTTGCCAGTCCCGGCGCGCCGCAATGGGTCTACGGCGTGGCGGTCGTGCCCAGTCTGATTGCCTTTGTCAGTGGCATCCCGTGGATGATCGGCACGACATGGCCCGGACCGTCGCTGGCCTTGCTCGGCATCGGCCTGATCGGGGCCCTGTGGGTGGATATGCGGTTGAACCGGCTGGGGATCATGCCGGACTGGATGTTGAATCTGCGGATATTGCTGTCTACCGGCCTGGGGGCGATCACCATCGCCCTGGCGGCGCTCTAGGCGAGGATCATCCCGGCGAGCGCAACCCCGGAGAGCCAGGCGCATTCCACTCTCGGCCCGATCAGCCAGTCTCCACAGACGCCGAGTCTTTTCTCTTCACTGTAGAGCGCCTTGTGATCCGCTTGTCCCGAGCGGGCATAGCGCCACCGGTGCGCGGTGGCGACGAGGGGATCCGGCAGGGAAATATTCAGAATATCGGTGAAACGGGCGGTCAGAGCCGCGAGGACCTGATCCTGCCCTTCCTCCAGATGGGTCAGCGACCATGACGGGGAGGCCTGGATGACCCAGGCATCCGGTCCGCCGCGGCCCGGCTTGTCGGCATTGCGCGCGGCCCAGCCGATGACGGCATCGTCGCGCAACGTGATTGTGTCTGTCGGCAGAGGCGTTTCAAATGCGAGCATCGCCGTCCAGCACGGGGCGGAAACGGTTTGCGCGGCGATGGTCTGAAAATCCGGGTGCCACGGAGCCAGCAGAATGGCCGCCTGTTCGGCCGGGATGGCGAGGACCAGCGCGTCGAACGGGCCGTCGACGGGCGTGCCGTCGCACTGCAGGTGCCAGCCGTTGTCCTGCCTCGCCAGTGCGTCGATGCGGCTTGACCAAGCGACATCATGACTGGCGGCGAGCGCCTTGACCGGGGCGTTCATCGTGGGCACACCGACCCATGCTTCCGAGCCGGCGGCGGGCCAGCGGGCGGCGGCACCGCTATCCTCCCACTGGCCGACCTGCTGGCGGAACGCGGGGTCGCGGGCGGTGAAATATTGCGCGCCATGGTCGAAGCTGACCTGGCCGGCGGCCGTTTCCACCCGCCGCGTCGACATCCGCCCGCCCGGGCCGCGGGCCTTGTCAAACAGGCGGACGCTGTGACCCGCAGCGGCCAACTGGTCCGCGCAGGCAAGTCCGGACAGGCCCGAACCGACAATGGCAATTTTCATCATATTGGTCTTTCAGCCGTATCGCCCTGGGCGGCATATGGTCGCATGGAGGAACAAGGGTGTTCGGCTTTCGCCAAACGCCGTCGACCGCGCAATATGTCCCAACGGGCGAGGAGGCAAATATGAAGAGAGCGACAGCATGGCAGGCCGACGGACAGCTGCGGCCATGAGACCGCGGCCGGACCCGGTGGCACCGGGACAGGAGAGCGTCTGGGACTATCCCCGCCCGGCGGTTGCGGAGCCCTGCGCCGCGCGGATCCGGATCGAACATCGCGGGCAGATTGTCGCTGACACGCGCCGCAGCGTGCGCACCCTGGAGACCAGCCATCCGCCGACCTATTATATACCGGTCGAAGATATTGCTCCCGGCGCGCTGCACCGAGCGGAGGGCAGCTCGTTCTGCGAGTGGAAGGGAGCGGCGGTCTACTGGGATGTGGTGGCCGGCGATTTCAGGCTGCCCCGCATCGGCTGGAGCTATCCCAGTCCCAGCGCGGATTTCCGGATCCTGAGGGACCATGTTGCCTTCTATGCCGGGCCCTTTGACCGGTGCAGCGTCGATGGCGAAACCGTCATCCCGCAACCGGGCGATTTTTATGGCGGCTGGATTACCAGCAAGCTAGCCGGCCCGTTCAAGGGCGTACCGGGCAGCCGGGGATGGTAGACAGGAAACAGAGCAACCGCGCGGTGCCGCAGGGGCGATTGTCCCGGCTCGGGCAGTTCGGGCGCCTCGCCGGCGGCGTGGCGGGCGGGATGATTGCCGAGGGCGCCAGGCGGCTGGCCG
This sequence comes from uncultured Sphingomonadales bacterium, assembly GCA_964022135.1. Classification (GTDB taxonomy): domain Bacteria; phylum Pseudomonadota; class Alphaproteobacteria; order Sphingomonadales; family Sphingomonadaceae; genus Parasphingorhabdus. The sequence continues at coordinate 26,835 of CAXIBD010000028.1, forward strand.
ATGGCGAGCGGCCCAGCGTGCGCGACATGATGCTGACGCCGGGCAATATGGGCAGGCTCACGGATCGATTGTCGCATTTGCGCGGTGCCGCGATGAAGCTGGGCCAGATGATTTCGCTGGACGCCGGTGACCTGCTGCCGCCGGAACTGAGCGAGATCATGGCCCGCCTGCGCGACAACGCGCACCGGATGCCGCCCCAGCAATTGCAAAAGGTGCTGGCAAAGCAATGGCGGCCGGACTGGCGCAAGCGTTTTCTGCGCTTAGGCGCCTCGCCGATTGCGGCAGCCTCGATCGGCCAGGTCCACCGGGCGACCGCGCTGGACGGCCGCGATCTCGCGATAAAGGTGCAATATCCGGGCGTCCGGGAAAGCATTGATGCGGATGTCGACAATGTCGCCACGCTGCTCCGCCTGTCCAATCTCCTGCCCGAGGCACTGAATATCGCGCCGCTGCTGGCCGAGGCCAAGAAGCAGCTGCACGAGGAAGCGGACTATGTCCGGGAAGGCCGCTATCTGACCCGTTTCGGCGCATTGCTGGCGGACGCACCCGAATATGTCATCCCGGTGCTGGATGAGGAATTCACCACCGACCAGGTGCTGGCCATGTCATTTGTCGAGGGCAAGGCGATCGAGACCCTGGTTGGCGCACCGCAGCAGACGCGGGACACGGCGATGCACTTGCTGTTCAAGCTGGTCCTGCGGGAAATCTTCGAATTCGGCATCATCCAGTCGGACCCCAATTTCGCCAATTATCGCTACCAGCCGGAAACTGGCAAACTGGTGCTGCTCGACTTTGGTGCGGCCCGGAAGATCGATCCCGCCATCGCCAACGGCTACAAAAAGCTGATTGTCGCGGCTCTGGCGGGTGATCGCGACACGGTGCGCGAAGAAGCGACCGCAGCGGGCTTTATCGGCGCGGGCGCAATATCGCGCCATCGCGGCCGCATCGATGCCATGGTCGATGTAATCATCGGCGAACTGAACCGCCCCGGCAAATTCGACTTTGGCGATCGTGCTTTCGTGGTTCCTTTGCGCGATCACGGGATGGATGTCGCATCGGACAAGGCCGCATGGCATATTCCGCCGACCGACCTGCTGTTTGTCCAGCGGAAAATCAGCGGCATGGCATTGCTCGCGGCGCGCCTGGAAGCCAGGATCGACATCCGCGCCCTCGTGGAGGAACATTTCGCGATTGAAGCAGGCTGAACAACCAGCATTCAGCTGATCGATCGATCTGTTCAAGCCGATATGACAAAGGGTCCGCGCGGCAACGCGGACCCTTCAAAAAGCGCAGATGCTATGCGCAGACCCAAGGCGGGCCAGCGCTATTCCGGATCATGTCGACAGACGAAAAGCCCGGCGCCTCACTCCCACCAGTAGGCGGCGCGTTTCCGGTCACCGGTCACCACCTCGTTCATCGTCAGCGGATCATAGAGCCGGCCGTTGAGCATCACGCGGTCGATCTTGTCGCTGTTGCGGATATCGACGGTCGGATCCGCATCCAGCACCAGCAGATCGGCAAGCTTGCCAGGCTCGAGCGAACCGATCTCGGCGTCCATGCCGAGCGAGCGGGCGGAGGTGATGGTTCCGGCCGCAAGCGCTTGCACCGGACTCATGCCGCCGCGGACGAAGGACCAGAGTTCCCAGTGGCTGCCGATGCCGGCCTGCTGGCCGTGTGCGCCGATCGAGACCTTGACCCCGGCGTCGGCCAGTTTCTTCGCTTCGCGGGCATTGTCGTCATCGACAAAATTGCTCTCCGGCGCGGTGACCCGGCGAGCGGTATCGGCGGCCAGAACCGCCGGTGGCGTATGGATCATCAGGGGGTTTTCCCAGACATTGGTTGCCTGGCGCCAATAGGGGTCTCCCGCCAGTCCGCCATAGCTGACCACCAGGGTCGGCGTGTAGTTGGTGTCGGACTGACTGAACATCTGCACGACATCGTCGTAGAAGATCTCAAGCGGGATATTATGTTCCAGCGTCGAATTGCCGTCGGCAATCAGCGCCATGTCCATGCCGAACAGCGATCCGCCTTCGGCCACCACCAGCATGTTTTCCTGACGGGCAGCCTCGACCACCTGCTGCCGTTGTTCCCGGCGCGGCTGGTTGTAGTTCTTGACGCTGTGGCCACCCTGCGCCTTGAGGCGCCGGACATGGGCGAGCGCATCATCGAGATTGTTGATCTCGGCATAGACATTGGCTGCCTTGGCACCATAGACGATCTCCCCGGTGGAGAAGATACGGGGTCCGAGGATCAGCCCGGCGCGCTGCATCTCGCCGGCGACGAAAATCTCGCTCGCGCGGCTGGAGGGATCGTGGATGGTGGTCGTGCCGAGCGCCAGATTCTGGATCAGCGACCAGTTCTGCTGCGGCACCAGCTCGTCGGTGCCCTCGGGACCGTGGGCATGCGCGTCGATCAGGCCCGGTATGATTGTCTTGCCAGAAACATCGACGGTTTTTGCGCCGGCAGGGACACTGACTTGCCCGGCGGGGCCGACCGCAAGAATCCGGTTATCCTGGATGACGATCACGCCATTGTCGATAATGCCGCCGTCCGCTTCCGCCATGGTGACGATCCGCGCACCGGTGAGCGCGACGGTGCCCGAGGGTTTCTCCGCCGCGATTGTCCGTTCGAGCGAAACGCCGCTGGTCGGCGGCTGAAACTTGGGCGCGTCCTTTGCAGCTGGTGCATTGGGGAAGAGGGCGTTGGTCGAAGCGGTATAGACCGTGGGGCCGATGCTCCAGTGGAGCGCCTCGCCGCCGTTCGACCAGTGGATATAGTCGGCACCGTTGGCGCTGACCCTGGTCACCGGCAGCGACTTGCTGGCCGGGCTGACCTCGACCGCCTGGCTACCGGGCATCAGCGGCATGACATAGGCTTCATAGCTTTGCCGGAAGGCCACATTCAGGCCATCGGGCGAAACTACATAATCATTGGTCAGTTCGCCCTTGGCGTGAACATGCCTGGCTTCGCCGTTGAGATCGGTGCTGATCAGTTCGCGCTCGTCATCGTCGCTGTCGAGCATGAAGATCCGGTCGCTGGTCGCGCCATATTGCGGCTCGGCCGCGCCTTTCATGACGCGGACCGGCGCACCGCCGGCAGCGGCTACGCGATAGACACCTTCATCGGCAGACCAGTTTGGCGAGGTCAGATAGCCGCCTTCCTTCATCTCGAACACGATGGTCTTGCCATCGGGCGAGAAGCGCGGGCGGGCATAATGGCCGGCGCGGTTGGTGACGGTGCGCGGTGATCCGCCGCCAGCCGATACCGTCTTGATCTGGCCCAACCCGGCATCGGTCCAGCCGACATAGACGATGGAGCGGCCATCGCGCGACCAGGAAGGAAAGAGTTCCAGTTCCGAGCCACTGGTCAGCCGTTTGGCGGTGCCGCCGGCCATCGGCTTGGTGTAGAGTTTGCCGAGGCTTTCGAACACCACTGTCCGGCCATCAGGAGAGACTGCGGCGAAGCGCGGCATTTTGGTGGTAAAGCTGTCCGGTGCGACCGGAATCACCGGGTGCGGGGCGTCGGAGACACCGCGGGTGTCGCTGATCCGGAACGGGATCACCGAGGAACTGCTGCCATCGGCGGCGACGCGGCGGATCTTGCCGCCGGCCCAGAAAACAATCTCGCGGCTGTCGGGGGTCCAGTCCATGTTTGGATAGACTCCGGTCACCGCCCAGGTTTCCTGCACATCCTGGTCGAGATCGTCATAGACCTTGCGTTCGATGCCCGATTCCAGATCCTTCACATAGAGCTTGGACTGGGTCATCTCGCGGCGAACGAAGGCGATTTTCTTGCCATCGGGCGAGGGATTGGGGCGCACGGAGCCGCCGAGACCGGACACGGCGGTGCTGATCTCGCCGGTTTCGAGGTCATATTTTTCGATATTGAACAGATCGCTGTTGCTGTCCTGGGCATAGATGAAGGTCGCGCCCGGCGTGATGTTCTTTGTGAAATAGACCGACTTGCCGTCGGGCGCGTAGATCGGCTCGCCGAGTTCCTTCTGGTGCTTTTCGCTGGGCTTCTTGACCAGCTGGACCCCGCCGCCGCCGGAGACGTGATAGATCCAGATTTCGCCCGTGCCGAGCGACCGCCCGGTGGTGAAATGTTTCTTGGCCACGACATAGCGGCCGTCGGGACTCCAGCTGGGCTGGTTGAGCAGACGGAACTCTTCCTTGGTCACCTGCTTCTTGTCGCTGCCGTCGCGGTTCATGATCCAGATATTGTCGCCGCCGGCCCGGTCCGAGGTAAAGGCGATGCGCTTGCCATCGGGCGAAAAGCGCGGCTGCACTTCCCATGCCAGGCCCTCGGCGATCCGGGTCGGGGTTCCACCGGATATCGGCATCGTGTAAATGTCGCCAAGCAGGGCGAAGGCAATACTCTGGCCGTCGGGGCTGACGTCGACATCGATCCAGCTGCCCTCGTCGACGCTGATCGGCACCTGCTTGATCGTCGCGCCGGTTGGCGCGTTGACATCCCATTTGCTTTCTTCAGGCTTGTCCTGGGCAAAGGCTGCCCCTGAGAAAAGCACCGTAGCAAGAACCGTAGCAAGACTATATTTCATGATATTCCCCGGAATCGAAACTGATTGATCCGGGTGTCTATGCCAGTTTCCTTCCGGAAGGAACAAGGAAGATTGTCAGGCCATCCCGACCCGGGGCCTAGGCCTTGAAACCGAAATGCCGGTGATAGCTTTCCACCACCTGGCCCAGCGTCGACAGAGCCAGGGTTGCCGGGTCCCGGGTCGACGGGATCAGACCGATGGGGGCCACCATCCGTGCGCGATCCGCTTCGGGAACATCGATGTCGGCCAGATATTGCAGCCGCTTGGCATGGGTCTGGCGACTGCCCATTGCGCCGACGTAGAAGGCCGGAGACGACAGCGCCTGTTTCATCAACGCGGCCTCCCAGTCATGATCATGAAAATAGAAAATGCAGGCGGTCCAGGGATCAGGAGCGAGCAGCGGCGTCGCGTGGGGAGTTTTCAGCAGATCGGCGACCATCGCCCGCTCGCGAACCGCAGCGATCACCGCCGGGTCCGGTGACAGCACGGCACAATCGATTCCGTAGCTGGTGGCCAGACTGACCAGACTTTCGACCGACGGACCGTGTCCCAATATATTGAGCCTGGCAGCAGGAATATGATCGACCCTAATCCGGGATTCCGATCGCTCCACCCCGCCCTGCCGCCTGGAATGCCCGGAACAGAGGATATCGGTGCCTTCGCTGTCGAGCGTGATCGTAAAGGGCTTGCGTTGCTCGATCCGGTGAAAAATATCGGCAATGACTGCGACATCCAGAAGCGGAGTGAACAGCAGGTCGATGCCGCCACCGCAGGGCAGGCGAATATCGAGATAGGGCGAGCCGGCGCCAAATCTGGTCTCGCGCGGCTGGCCGCTCCGGATCACGTCGAGTGCCTCGGCGACTACGGCCGCCTCGATACAGCCGCCGGAAAAGGAACCGGTTGACGATCCGTCTTCGGCAACAGCCATATGCGTGCCCGGGTTGCGCGTCGAGGCGCCGGTGACCGCAACCAGCGTGATCAAGGCGGTTTTCTGCTTCGCCTCCACCTTGTCATGCAAAAACTGGAAGATGGGCAAAATATTGTTCAAATGCTATGGTCCTGCCGTCTGCCGATATGGATCTGAGAAAAAGGTCCATGCCCCAAAGCGGCAAATGGGGCAATCTCCATGCGGTCGCCATGGATGACGGCAGTGCACATTAAGGGATGCTGCCGATGGGGGATGGTCTTGAAATTGCCTCCGATTTCGTCCAGCTCGCGTGGCCATTTGAAACCTTGTCCGATGGGCGCGCAATGTTTCTTTTGCCGTATGAATAAATCTTGTCTTCAAAATACGCAAAAACCCATCTAGGAGCATTTAAATTACAAAAATCTTATCGAAAAATAAGGACGGAATATGAGTTTCCCGCCACGCCAAGGCCTGTACGATTCAAACAACGAACATGACGCCTGCGGCGTCGGTTTTGTCGCGAATATCAAGGGCGAGCAATCGCATCTGACGGTCAAGCGCGGTCTGGAAATTCTGGTCAATATCGACCACCGCGGCGCGGTGGGGGCGGACCCGCTGCTCGGCGACGGTGCCGGGATATTGTTGCAGATTCCCGATGCATTGCTGCGCGACTGGGCGGATTCGGAAAATCTGGTCCTGCCACCCGTCGGCGACTATGCCGTGGCCATGTGCTTCCTCCCGGCAGACCCGGCAGAGGCGGAATTTGCCACAACCCATTTCGAGCGTTTCATCGCCAAGGAAGGCCAGGACATGATCGGCTGGCGCGATGTGCCGGTCGACACCACCGGCATCGGCAAGGCGGTGCTCGCGCAGATGCCGCTGATTCGGCAGGCTATCATCGGCAAGGGCGAGAATCTGGCCGATCAGGATGCGTTCGAACGCAAGATCCTGGCAATCCGCAAGCAGGTGCACAATCCGCTCGACGGGATCGCGGAAAAGAAGAACATGCCCGGCCTGACCGAATTCTACATGCCGTCCTTTTCGACGCGGACCATTGTCTACAAGGGCCTGTTGCTCGCCGACCAGGTGGGATCCTTCTACAGGGATCTGAACAACCCGCTGACCACCTCGGCCGTGGCCATGGTCCACCAGCGCTTCTCGACCAACACCTTCCCTTCGTGGAAACTGGCGCATCCCTACCGGTTCATCGCGCACAACGGCGAGATCAACACGGTCCGGGGCAATGTCAACTGGATGAACGCCCGCCGCCGGACGATGGAATCCGACCTTCTGGGCGCCGATCTCGACAAGATGTGGCCGCTGATCCCGCACGGCCAGTCCGATACCGCCTGCCTCGACAATGCGCTCGAGCTGCTGATCGCCGGCGGCTATTCCCTGCCGCACGCGGTGATGATGCTGATCCCCGAGGCCTGGGCTGGCGATCCGCTGATGGATGCCGACCGCAGGGCCTTTTACGAATATCATGCCGCGCTGATGGAGCCGTGGGACGGCCCGGCGGCGGTCGCCTTTACCGATGGCCGGCAGGTCGGTGCCACGCTCGACCGCAACGGCCTGCGCCCTGCCCGCTTCTGCGTGACCGATGACGGCCATGTGATCATGGCGTCGGAATCCGGCGTGCTGCCCGTCAAGGAAGACAATATCATCCGCAAATGGCGGCTGCAGCCCGGCAAGATGCTGCTGATCGACATGGAACAGGGCCGGATCATCGAGGATGAGGAGATCAAGGCCGATCTCGCCAAGGCCAAGCCCTATGCAAAATGGCTGGAATCGACGCAATATAATCTGAAGGATCTGGATCTGGCCGATCTCGACGATGTCGCCGCGCCCGACGGCAATGACGGGGAAAGCCCCGCGTCGCTGCTCGACCGGCAGCAGGCGTTCGGTTTTACCCAGGAAGATATCACCAAGTTCCTCGAGCCGATGGCGAGTGACGGTCAGGATCCGATCGGGTCGATGGGCACCGACACGCCGATCGCGGTGCTGTCCGGCAGGCCGCGGCTGCTCTACGACTATTTCAAGCAGAATTTTGCCCAGGTCACCAACCCGCCGATCGATCCGATCCGCGAGGAACTGGTGATGTCGCTGGTCTCGATGATCGGGCCGCGGCCCAATCTGCTCGGCCATGACGCCGGCACGCACAAAAGGCTCGAGGTCGATCAGCCGGTGCTGACCAATGCGGATCTGCTGAAAATCCGCTCGGTCGAGGAGGCGCTGGACGGCGCCTTCCGCACCGAAACCATCGATATTACCTGGGCCGCGGCAAGCGGTGCAGAGGGCCTCAAAATGGCGCTCAAGGAAATGTGCTGGGCAGCCACCGAAGCCGTGCTCGCCGATCGCAATATCCTGATCCTGTCCGACCGCGCCAAGGGGCCGGACCGGATCGCCATGCCGTCGCTGCTCGCAACCGCCGCAGTGCATCATCATCTGGTCCGCCAGGGCCTCAGGATGCAGACCGGGCTGGTCGTGGAAACCGGCGAAGCGCGCGAGGTGCACCATTTCTGCGTGCTGGCCGGCTATGGCGCGGAGGCGGTGAACCCCTATCTGGCGTTCGAGACGCTCGAGGAAATTCGCGTCCGCCGCGAACTGCCGCTGACCGCTGAACAGGTCGAGCAAAATTATATCAAGGCGATCGGCAAGGGCATTTTGAAGGTCATGTCGAAAATGGGCATTTCGACCTACCAGAGCTATTGCGGGGCGCAGATTTTCGATGCGGTGGGCCTGTCGACCGACTTTATCGAGCAATATTTCACCGGCACGGCGACGATGATCGAGGGCGCCGGACTGGACGAGATCGCCAAGGAAACCGTGGATCGCCACAGCGAAGCCTATGGCAACAATCCGATCTATCGCAACATGCTCGATGCCGGCGGAATCTATGGCTACCGGCTGCGCGGCGAGGAACATGCGTGGACGCCGGTCAATGTCGCCAATCTGCAGCATGCGGTGCGCGGCAATGATCCGAAAAATTACGCGGAATTCGCAAAGTCGATCAACGAGCAGAGCGAGCGCCTGCTGACCATCCGCGGGCTGATGGAGCTGACCAGGGCCGCCGAACCGCTCGATATCGACGAGGTGGAACCGGCGAGCGAGATCGTGAAGCGCTTTGCCACCGGCGCGATGAGCTTCGGCTCGATCAGCCGGGAGGCGCATACCACGCTGGCGATCGCGATGAACCGGATCGGCGGCAAGTCCAACACCGGCGAAGGTGGCGAAGAGCCGGATCGCTATGTGCCAATGGCCAATGGCGATTCGATGCGCTCGGCGATCAAGCAGGTGGCCAGCGGCCGGTTCGGCGTGACCGCAGAATATCTGGTCAATGCCGACGATATCCAGATCAAGATGGCGCAGGGCGCCAAGCCGGGCGAAGGCGGACAACTGCCCGGCAGCAAGGTCGACAAGAATATCGGCAAGGTCCGTCACTCGACGCCCGGCGTCGGCCTGATCTCGCCGCC
>CAXIBD010000029.1:0-34646 GCA_964022135.1 uncultured Sphingomonadales bacterium
GGTGGTGCCGCTTAGAGGATTCGAACCTCTGACCCCCGCATTACGAATGCGATGCTCTACCAACTGAGCTAAAGCGGCATCGGTGAAATGGGTGAACACGGGCGTCACGCATTTTCATTGATCGCGGGCCATTACCAGCAGAGCTTTGTTCTGACAAGTCCGTGTGATGGTTATTTCACACGACCCTGGCATGGCAACCCGGCGCCCGTTGGCAATCCGCCATGGCGGGCTTTCTCGGAAAATTTACCAGATATTTACCATGAGCAGTGCACACCAGTGGGGAATAGCAGCAACCGCATTGGGACAGCATGGAAAACCTACAGAATTACGGCCAAATTGGCGACCAGGACCTGAATTCGGTTCCCGACTATACCGCCTATCCCGACGATGACGGCGCCGTCGAAGCGCCGCCTGCGATCGGTCAGGACGAGCGGCGCATGCATGTCCGAGCCTATAATTTCTGGGCGGGCCTGCTGGGCGACCGGCTGTTCCCCAGTATCGAGGATCTTTCCCCCGAAACCGATGACGATTTCGGCCCGAACAGCGTGTTGCTCGACTTTACCGACGGCATGGAAAACCCTGGCATTCAGTTTCTCGGCAGGTCCTTGCGAGACGAGTGCGGCATCGACGCGTCGATTACCGCTGTGGCCGATGTGCCGGCGCGCTCGCTGCTGTCGCGCATCACCGACCATTATCTGCAGATCATCGCCAATCAATCCCCGATCGGTTTCGAGGCGGAATTCGTCAACCAGCGCGGGGTCACGATCATGTATCGTGGTATTCTTCTGCCGTTCTCCACCGATGATGAGACCATCGATTTCATCTATGGCGTGATCAACTGGAAAGAAATTGCAGCCGATGCGGTGCAGCGGGAAATCGAGGACGAGGTGTCGGGTGCGATGCTGTCCGCCCCGGTGCGGACAATCGCGGGACCGGTTTGGGAAGACGGGCCGCATTCGGCCAGTCTTGATCACGAGGAAACGGCTTCGCAGCTGGAGCTGACTCCGGAGCTGCAGATCACGCCGGGCGTTGGCGAATTAGCCGATTCGGAGCAACCGGCCGACGATGCCAGTCTGGCGGACTGGCTTTCCGCTGCCCGGAGCAGTGCCGACAATGCCTCGGATTGCGAGCAGCGCAGCCGCGCGGCCCTGTATGCCGCGATCGGCAAGGCCTATGATTTCTATCTGATGACCGAGCAATATCCGGAGGACTACCGGACGCTTCTGGCAGATTCCGGCCTCAAGGTTCAGCAGCGCGCCCCCATGACACCGGTTGTCAAACTTGTGTTCGGTGCCCGCTACGACAAGACGCGCCTGACCGAATATGCGGCGGCACTCAAATTTGCAGTGCGCAATGCGGTCGAAAAAGGCGACCTTGCCGATTTTCTTGCCCAGTATGAGGGCGGCCTGAAGGCAATCGTCTCGGCTGAACGCAAGGCGGCGCGACCTGCCGGCGGGCAAGCCAAGGCCCGTGCCGTCGACGAAAAGCTGATTGCGAGGTTGCGGTCGGCACCGTCCCTGCACCTGCAGGACATCGATGCGGGCGATTCCGAATTTGTCGTGCTCGTTGCGCGCAAGGACGGCGACGGCGGGCTGGCCATTGTCGGTCCGGTTCGTGGCAATCAAAAGCTGACCAGCCAGGCACTCAAGCATACTGAAATCTGACGACGGCCATGGCCACGCCGCTTCGGGCCATGCCCGGGTATAGTTGCATATGTAACGAAAATATCACTATCGGCATTATTCACCGGCGCGGATCTGAAAAGCACCGGCTAGCCCCTTGAGCGCGTGCGGGAATAAGCGCATAGCGTTGCGATGACGGCGAGCTTCTGACTCGTCTTGATCCACCTTGGGGGCAAAATGGCGGTCGACCGCGAAAAAAAATCCACGCAAACAACCAAAAATGTCGAGAGTCTCGAAATGGAGCTGGTAGCGGCTTTCCGCGAAAGCGCTTTGCCCGGCGAGAATATCGGGTTTGACCAGGCCGCCTGCGAGGAAGCCGCGCGTTTTACCTTGCGATGTGCTGTGGAACGCCAAGAAGGCAAGGCGAACCTTTCGCTGGAAAGCGTCAGCGGGGCCCAAAATGACAGGCATTTGCGCCTGGCGATTGTCAACGATGACATGCCCTTTCTGGTCGATTCGGTCTGCGCCACCATCGCCGGGTTCGGCCTGACCGTCGAACGGCTGATCCATCCGGTTGTCGCCGTAAGACGCGAAGCCGAAGGTCAGCTGGTCGAGATCAACGGGCAGGCCAATGGCGACGTACTCCGCGAATCGGTCATCTATATCGAGCTCGAAAGGACCGATGCCCGGATTCGCCGGGAACTGGTCAGGACGCTGCGCGCCAATCTCAAGGATGTCCGGGCGGCAGTATCCGACTGGCTGGAATTGCAGAATGTGCTGGCCGAACAGGCCGTCGCCTTGCCGGAAGGCGAGGGCGCGGACCTGTTGCGCTGGTTCCTTGACCGCAACCTCACCTTGCTTGGCCATGAAATCGTAAGCCCGGACGGCGAGCGTAGCCGCGAGCTCGGTATTGCACGGATGCGGTCGCAGCCGATCCTTTCCGAGGAGAGCCGGCGACGCGCCTTCGAATGGTTCGAGAAGGGCGGGAAGGCGCCGCTGATCATCAAGTCCAATCAGCTCTCCACCGTTCATCGCCATGTCCTGATGGACCTGATCATCGTGCCGATCGAGAACAAGGGCAAAATCAACGGCTTGTCGATCACGTCCGGCATGTGGACCAGCGCCGCGCTGGCCGCGCCGCCGGAAACCATACCGGTATTGCGTACCCAGCATTCCCGGTTGCTGGACAAGTTTGAATTCTCCGTTGCCGGCCATGCCGGGAAAAGCCTGACTCATGCGCTGACCTCGCTGCCGCACGATCTGCTGATCACCTTCGCCCAGGATGATCTGGAAAAGCTCGCCCTGATTTCGATGTCGCTGATCGACCGTCCGCGTCCGAAATTGCACAGCGTGATCTCGCCGCTGGCGCGTCATCTTTTTGCCTTCGTCTGGCTGCCGCGCGAGCAGCTTTCGACCGAGCGCCGGCAGAATGTCGAAAAAATGCTGACCGAGGCGACCGGCGCGAAAATATTGAGCTGGTCCAATACGCTGGAAGAGGGCGGCGTATCGTCGTTGCGCTACACTCTCGACATGGGAACCGATGGCAGAATTCCCGACCCCGACCTGCTCGATCAGGAACTGGAGAATATGGTCCGGGGCTGGAAGCCGGAAGTCGAGCGCAATTTGCGCGAAGCGGGCCAGGAAAACCGCGCAGCGGTCCTGGCGCAGCGCTATGCCGACTGTTTTCCCGGAACCTATCAGTCGACCTATGGCGCCCTGGAAGCGGCCAAGGATATCCTGCGCCTGTTCCGGCTTGAGCGGGGCGGTCAGCGATCGACCCGGCTCTACCGGCTGGCGAGCGATGCCGATCATCTGCTGCGGCTGAAAATCTATCATCTGGGTGGGGCGCTGCCCCTGTCGGATGCTGTCCCGACGCTGGAGAATTTTGGCTTTACCGTGCTGGAATCCGTTCCCACGCCGCTTGATGATGGCCGCCTCGGCTATATCCACGATTTTCTGCTCGAGCTGCGGTCCGAAGAGAAATGTGATAGCCTGATCGCCCGATCGGAAGAGATCGAAGCGGCGATCACCAGCGTGCTGGACGGGGAGGCGGAAAACGACGCCTTTAACCAGCTGATCATCTCTGCCGGCATTGACGCCCGCTCGACGGTGTGGATGCGGGCATGGTTCCGCTATTTGCGCCAGACCGGCCTCAGCTACGGTCTGGTCACCGTTGTCGAGGCCCTGGCGGAGGCACCGGAGGTTACCGCAGCGATGATCGCGCTGTTCCGCGCGCTGCATGATCCGGATTTCGGGGGAGATCGTGCGCAGGCCGCATCAAAAGCTACCCAGGATGTGGATGCGGCCCTGGTCAGCGTTCACGCGATCGACGACGATCGCATCCTGCGCCTGTTCCGGGCGGTCATCGAATCGATCCTGCGGACCAACGCCTTTGCCTATCGGGCCGGGGAGGCTCTGGCCTTCAAGATCGAGAGCGCGAAGATTCCGGAACTGCCGGCACCGCTGCCCTGGCGGGAAATATTCGTGTACAGCCCGCGGGTCGAAGGCATCCATTTGCGGGCCGGTCCGGTGGCGCGGGGCGGCTTGCGCTGGTCGGATCGCAGGGATGATTTCCGAACCGAGATATTGGGCCTGATGAAGGCGCAGCGGGTCAAGAACGCGGTGATCGTTCCGACCGGCGCAAAGGGCGGGTTTTTTGCGAAGCAACTGCCTTCCGGCGATGACCGCGACGCGTTTCTGGCGGAAGGTGTTGAAGCCTATAAGATCTTCATTTCTGCCCTCCTGTCGGTCACCGACAATATCGTCGACGGCAAGGTCGTGCCACCGGCTCGGGTCGAGCGTCTCGATGACAACGACCCCTATTTTGTCGTGGCAGCCGACAAGGGCACGGCGAGCTTTTCCGATATCGCCAACAAGATCGCTATCGATCGCGGCTTCTGGCTGGGCGACGCCTTCGCCAGCGGCGGCAGCAACGGCTACGATCACAAGGCGATGGGAATCACGGCGCGCGGCGCCTGGGTCTCCGTGCAGCGACATTTTGCGGAATCGGGTGTCGACGTCCAGACCGCACCGATCCGCGTGGTCGGGGTCGGCGACATGTCGGGGGACGTGTTCGGCAACGGCATGCTGCTGTCAAAGAGCCTGAAGATCGTGGCCGCCTTTGACCATCGTCATATTTTCATCGACCCGAACCCGGATCCGGCAAAGAGCTGGGACGAACGCAAGAGACTCTTCGAGCTGCCCCGGTCCAGCTGGGATGATTATGACAAGAAATTGATCTCCAAGGGCGGCGGCGTATTTTCGCGCAGTTCCAAGACGATCAAGATATCCAAGCCAATTGCCGACCTGCTCGGGCTGCCGGATGATCCGGAGACAACGCCGGCAAAGCTGATGTCCGCGATATTGGCGTGCAACGCGGACCTGCTGTGGTTCGGCGGTATCGGCACCTATGTAAAGGCTAGATCCGAAAATCACATTGAGGTCGGCGATCCGGCCAATGACAAGATTCGCGTCAACGCCGAGCAGCTGCGGGTGAAAGTCATAGGCGAGGGCGCAAATCTGGGCATTACCCAGGCCGCACGAATTGCCTTTGCGGCGAAGGGCGGCCGGATCAATACCGATTTTATCGACAATAGCGCCGGCGTCGACTGTTCTGATAACGAGGTCAATATCAAGATCGCGCTGAATGCGGAACTGGCAAGCGGCAAGCTGCAGCCGGACCAGAGGAATATACTGCTGGAATCGATGACCGACGATGTCGGCGCTCTGGTGCTGGAAGACAACCGGCTCCAGGCGCTGGGCCTCTCGATTGCCGAAAAGGGTGGCGCGAAAACGCTGCCATCCTACGTCCGTCTGATCGATCAGTTTGAAGACCAGGGCCAGTTGAACCGGGTCGTCGAGGGACTGGCCAGCAACGAGGACCTGATCCGGCGCGGTCAGGAGAACAAGGGTCTATATCGCCCCGAACTCGCGGTGCTGATCTCCACAGCCAAGCTGGTGCTGCAGGATGCGATCGAAAACAGCGACCTCGGCGACGACCCCGGACTGGACAGCGAATTGCTCGCGGCATTCCCGGCTGCGATGCAGGAACGACATGAATCGGTCGTTCTCAATCATCAGTTGCGGCGCGAGATCATCGCCACGAAGCTGGCCAACCGGATGATCAACCGCCTCGGCCTGATCGACCCGTTCGAACTGGCGGAGGAAGAAGGCTGCTCGCTGGGCGAGGTCGCGCGTGCCTTTGTCATGGCTGAGCGATTGTTCAACGCCGATGCGATCTGGCGCGAACTGGAAGTGGCAGATATTTCGGAAGAAATCAGAATAGCCCTGTTTGACCGCCTTGCTTATGTCCTGCGCTCCCACATGGCAGACCTGATGCGGATCGGGGTTTCGGATGACCGGATTGGTGATACCGTCGATATGCTGGCACCGGGCGTGAACCTGCTCAACGAGCATGTGCAGAAGCTGATTACGGCCGAAGGACGTTTGCAGGCTGCCAAGCAGGTCAAGGATCTGGTCAAGGCAGGCGCGACCCCGGAAATCGCCGACAAGATTGCCAATATCTACATGAATGACGGAGCCGCGGGTATTGCCTTCCTTGCTCATAGCCGGGATATTGATCCGCTGGATGTAGCCCTTGCCTTTACCAATCTCGGCAGCCAGCTCGGCCTTGACTGGGCGCAAATGACCGCAACCCGGATCAATCCGTCCGATCCCTGGGATCGTTTGCTGGTCGCCGGGCTGGCCCGCGACTTTCAGCAGATGCGGCTGGATTTCCTTCGCCGCACCCGCGGCAAGGATATGCAGCAATTTGTCGAAGGATGGGCCGAGCGCAATATCGATCGCGTGGCGCAGTTCCGGAAGATCATGGATCGGGCGCAGCAGACGCCCAAACCTTCGATAGCGATGCTGGCGCAAATTGCGGGGCAGGCGCGGCTGTTGCTGTCGCGCTAGATCCAGTAGCCGAGCAAATGCAGGAGCAGGCCAACCAGCCCGCCGACAAGGGTACCATTTACGCGGATGAACTGCAGGTCGCGTCCGACCGCATTTTCGACCCGATCGGTGATCGTCTGCGTATCCCAGCTGCGGATTGTTTCTGACACCAGCTTGACGATATTGTCGCCATAGCTGTCGACAACGCCGATGACGGCTCGCCGCCCGAAGCGGTTGATTTGGCGATTGAGCTGCTTGTCCTGCTGCAGGCTGTTGCCCAGCTGGATCAGCGCGTCGCCGAACTGGCCAGCCAGGGCAGCGTCGGGATCGCGGGCGGCCCGCAAAAGCGCTTCGCGGCCCTGCTCCCAGATGCCGTCCAGCCAGGAAGCGATAGCCGGATTCTCGATCAGTTCGAGTTTCCACTCATTCACCTTTTGACGAAGGTCCGGATCATGGCGCAGTTCCGCTGCCAGCTGCACGAGACTCTCTTCGGTCTTGGCGCGCACGGGATGATGGGGGTCGGCGGCCATGTCGGCGAGCAGCTTGTAGAGACCGTCAAGCACCTCGTTGGCGACCCGGTCGTCCAGGCCGGTCCAGCGCATCACTGCGTTGGCGCGGTCGGATACGATGTTGCGAATCACCATCTCGTTGGTATCCAGCGTCCGGTAGGCCCAGCGGATGGTGGAATCGATCAACGGGCCATGCCGGTTTTCCGCCATCACCACTTCGAGAATCTGGCCCATGGGGGTCGCGATATCGAGATTTACCGCCTGTTTTTTCACGGCGCCCTTGAACATGGTTCCGAGGCGATCCTTGTCGAGCGAGGCAATGGCATCGCCCAGCAACCGCGAGGCACCGAATTTGAGCCGGCCTTCGCCGCCGCTGGGAGATTGCAGGAAACGTCCGATGCCAGCGGCCAGATCGACATGCCGCATGCGCTGGGCAACCAGCCGAGAGATCAGGAAGTTGTCCTTGAGGAAATTGGCTAGCGTATCGCCAATCCGGTCCTTGTTGCGCGGTATGATCGCGGTATGGGGTATCGGCAACCCCATGGGGTGACGGAATAGCGCGGTTACCGCGAACCAGTCGGCCAGACCGCCGACCATCGCTGCCTCGGCAAAGGCACGGACAAATCCGATCGCCGGATGCACGGCTTCATAGCTTTTCGAAGTCACATAGATGATCGCCATCACCACCAGCATGCCGGTGGCAATGATCTTCATGTCCTGGCCGGCGTTGTTGGTTCTGGCGGCAGCGCTGGTACCGCCGGCATCAGTTATTTTTGACGATATGGGCTTCACTCGGCCGGCTGGACTTCTGCATCGGGACGATCATGACGGTCATCGCCTGGCCGGTAGGTCAGGATCCGGCTCCGCAACCACGGACCGGCCCGGCGTTCGAATCCGTCTGCGAGACTGAAGCCCGCGGGCACGATGACGAGGGTCAGCAGGGTCGAGACGATCAAGCCGCCGATCACGACGATTCCCATCGGTGCGCGCCAGGCGCCATCACCGGACAGGGACAGCGCTGTCGGCACCATGCCGGCGGTCATGGCCACTGTGGTCATGACAATCGGCTGGGCACGCTTGTGTCCTGCGTCCATGATCGCTTCGAACTTTGGCACGCCCTTTTTCATTTCCTCGATCGCAAAGTCGATCAGCAGAATCGAGTTCTTACTGACAATGCCGAGGAGCATGAGTACGCCGATCAGGACCGGCATTGAAAGGGCCTGGCCCCAGACCCAGACGAGAAATATCCCGCCGAGCGGTGCCAGGGCGAGCGAGCCCATGTTGACCAGAGGCGACATCACCCGCTTGTAGAGCAATACAAGGGTTGCAAAGACCAGCAAGATGCCGGCGATCAGGGCAATCACGAAATTGACTGCCAGTTCCTGCTGCCATTCATCTTCACCAAAGGCCTCGTTCGACACGCCCGTTGGCAGGTTCTTCATGATCGGCAGCGCGTAGATTTTTTCCATCGCCTCGCCCTTGATCACATCGGGTGCCAGATCCGCGCCGACAAAGGTCCGGCGGTTCTGGTTGTAGCGCTGGATCGACGTGGGGCCGGAACCGAAGCTTACCGATGCCACGCGGCTGAGCGGCACGGTGCCGCCGCTGGCGATCGGGATCGGCAGGTTCTGAATCGTCGTCAGATCCGTCCGCGATTCGAGCGGCAACATCACCCTGATCGGAATTTGCCGGTCGGAGAGCGAGAATTTGGCGGCGTTCTGATCGATCTCGCCGAGCGTGGCGATCCGGATCGTCTGGCTGAGCGACGCCGTGGTGACGCCCAGTTGCGACGCCAAATTCATGTAAGGCGTGATGATGATTTCGGGACGGCTGAGATCAGCGTCGATCCGCGGCGCGCGGATCAGATCGATCCCCTTCATCTGTTCAACCAGTTCCGCGGCGGTTTTCTCGAGCAGCACGGGATCCGATCCGGTCAGCATGATCGAGATGTCGCGCCCGGTCCCGCCACCACCGCTTTGGGACTGGAAGGAAATCCGCGCGTCCGGAATTTTCTGAAGCTCCGGCAAGAGATCCCGCTCGAAGTCATTGGATTTCTTTTCGCGGTCCTCCTTGAGTGACACGAAAACCGTTGCGTTGGTTTCCCGGACGCGCGTCAACGCCCGCTCAACCTCCGGTTGCTCATACATCAAGGCCGATACGCGATCCGCGATTTTTTCCGTCTGTTCCAGAGTCGTGCCTGGAACAACCTCGATCTGGACGCGACTGTTGTCCTCGTCGATCGTCGGCTGGAACTGAGCTGGCGTGATGGCGAATAATATCACCGTCAGGCCAAAGGCAAGGAGTCCTACGCCCATCATCCATATCCGGTGGTCGTAACCCCGGGCCCGGAAGCGACCCGAACGATAGGCATACCAGAGCGCGAAGCGCCCACCTATCAAGCCAACCACCCATTTGATTGCCTCGGCAAGGAGCAGTGCTGCAAACACGCCGGCTACGATACCGAATATCAGGCTCAATATGGCGCGCAAGAAGTCACTGGGGATCAGGGGGAGAATCAGGCCGTTGATCGCAAATCCGGCGACTGACGCAATCCCAGCGAATGCGGCGAAAATCGAAGCGAAAAGGACGAAGCCAATCAGATATTGCCACCAGGCGGCCTTTGCGGGAACCAGTGTCTCTCTGATCCGGTCGGCCTGCGAACGGTCCAATACCCATTGCAGCAATTCCATATAGCGATCCATCCAGACCCCGCCACCATGCTCTGCATGGCCTTTGGCCTTGAGGAAATAGGCGGCGATCATCGGTGTTATCATCCGCGCGACTGCGAGGCTCATCAACACCGAAACGACGACAGTGATACCGAAATTCTTGAAAAACTGACCGGAAATGCCGGGCATCAGCCCGACCGGCAGGAAAACCGCGACAATACAGAAAGAGGTCGCGACAACCGCGAGACCGATTTCATCCGCAGCGTCGATGGACGCCTGATAGGCGGTTTTCCCCATGCGCATATGGCGCACGATATTCTCGATCTCGACGATGGCATCATCGACAAGGACACCGGCCACCAGACCCAGTGCAAGAAGGGAGAGAAAATTGAGGTTGAAGCCCAGCAAATCCATGAACCAGAAGGTCGGGATGGCGGAAAGCGGAATGGCGATCGCCGAGATAACCGTCGCGCGCCAGTCGCGCAGGAAGATGAAAACCACGACAACCGCCAATATGGCGCCTTCGATCATCGCCAGCATCGAACTCTTATATTGCGATCGCGTATATTCAACGCTGGTGCCGAGGGGAATGAATTCGATTCCCGGATTCTCCGCTTCGATCTTGTCCATGATTTCCAGCGCTTCGTCATAGACGGTCACGTCGGATGCTCCGCGCGCCCGGGTCATCGCGAAATTGACAACTTCGACGCCCTTGACCTTGGAAATCGAACTGCGTTCGCCAAAGGAGTCGTTCACTTCGGCAACATCGCTCAGCTTGACCGTCTGGCCATTGCGCAGGGATATTTGTGTCTGGGACAGGGCATAGGCGTCGTCGGCATTGCCCAGAACGCGGACCGACTGCCTTGTACCGCCCACTTCGGCACGGCCGCCAGCTGCATTTATGTTCACCTGGCGCAGCGCGCTGTTGATCTGGTTGGCGGTGACGCCCAGCGCCTGCATCCGGTCGGGTCGCAAGATCACGCGAATCTCGCGATCCACGCCGCCAAAGCGGTCCACTTCCGCCATGCCGTTGACGGTCAGCAGCCGCTTGGCCACCGTGTCATCGACAAACCAGCTGAGCTGCTCGACGGTCATATCGTCGGCCTTGACGGCAAAATAGCCGATCGGACCGCCCACGGCATCGACCTTCGACACTTGCGGTTCCAATATGCCTTCCGGCAGGGACCCGCGAATCTGGTCCACGGCATTTTTGACTTCGTTGACGCTGTCGTTGACGTCCTCGCCAATCTCGAATTCGACGAAGGTCCGGCTGCTGCCTTCGCTCGCCGTCGAACTGATATTCTTCACACCGCTGATAGAGCGCACCGCCGCTTCGACCCGCTGGGTGATCTGGTTCTCGATTTCGGTCGGCGCAGCGCCGGGCTGCGAAATGGTCACGGACACGGCCGGAAACTCGACATCCGGGTTATTCACCACATCCATGCGATTGAAGCTCAGCAAGCCGGCAAAAAGCAAGCCGGCGAACAGCACCAACGGCACAACCGGGTTGCGCGTGCTCCAGGCGGAAATATTACGAAGGTTCATCGATCAGGCCTCAAATTTCCGCACGGATCAAGCGCCGCCCGCTTTTTTCTGAACTTCCGGCCGAACGGTCTCACCCGGGTTCAGGAAGCCGCCGGCACGCAGAACCACCTTTTCGTTGCCGGTCAGGCCAGAAGTGATCGACAGGCCGGCGCTGGACACGGATCCCACGACCACATCGCGACGGACCGCCTTGTTGTCTGGTCCGACGATATAGACAAAGCTTCCCTTGCTGTCGTTCAGTACCGCAGATTCCGGCAAGACGGCAGCCTCGGAAGTGCCGCTTTCTATGCGTGCATTGGCGAAGCCTCCAGGACGCAGGGCGCTGTCATAGCCGAGTGCAATCCGCGCGATACCCTGTCGTGTTTGTGGATCAATCACAGGAGAAATTTGCCAGATCTGCCCCGTCAGCGTCTTGTCGGCCCCGACTGGTGTGACCTGTGTGGTGGTGCCCACCGTGACATTGGCGAGATCGCTCTCGCCAAGCTGTGCCTGCAGTTCCATCTCTCCGTTCTCGGCCAGCAGGAACAAGGTCCCGCTGCCCTGGGTCACGGTTTGCCCCGGTTCGACGTTGCGCTCCAGCACATAGCCAGCCTTGGGAGCAACAATGTTCAGCCGGTTATTGCGTGCACGGGCCTCGTTCAACTGTGCCTGCGCTACCCGGAGGCGGGCGGCCGCAGAATCGCGGGTTGCCGTCAGCCGATCGATATCGGCCTTCGAAATAAATCCGCGTTCGACCAGCTGGGTTGCGCGATCCAGATTTGCCTGAGCCAGATTGAGATCGGCGCGAGCAACACCGATCGATGCCTCGAGACTCGCCGCTTGCTGGGATTGCACCGACCGGTCGATACTGGCCATGATCTGGCCTTGCTTGACCCAGTCGCCAGCATCGACATAGACATTGGTTACCCGCCCGCCTTCACCGACCACACTGACCGCAATTTCCCGTCGTGCTGCCAGCGTTCCGGTCGCGTTGATGGTGCGTATGACCTGCTGCTTGCCCGGAGCCATTACCGTGACCGTCGGCGCCTGATTTGCTGAATCATCCTCGGCCGCGCCAGCGCCGGCGAAATAATTATAGCCGATATAGGCCAGCAGAAGAGCGACCGCCACCGCCGCCGCGATGATCAACCGCCGCCGGGTCGTGGCGCGCGCCTCGGTGTCGTCCAGAATTTCGATATCTTCGCTGGGAATGGTGGATTCATAGTTCATTATTTTTACTCTTCGGTCGGTCTCTTATCGTATTTTCGAGCTGCAATACATAAAAGAATCGCTGATTTTCCGTTCAGTTCGGTTTTTCACCAACTGTGTTACATAAATATGGCACCGGCGGCAAGCGGGAACAGGACTGGGAGCTTCCGGCAAGCCCCGGTTCGATCAACGACCAACGTGGTCATACGAAAGGGCCGATTGCAACCGAATCGGCCCTTTCTGTCACTGAAATTGTCTTGAAAAGAGTGTGTTAGCGTACTCTGCCACGTTGAATGAGGTTCAGAATCAGCAAAAGCACAACCGCGCCGACAAAGGCGGTAAACAGACCGATAATTGAAAACTCCTGTATGCTGCCGCCAAATCCGAAATATCCGCCGACAAAATTGCCGATGACAGAACCGATTATGCCGACAATGATGTTCAAGAAGACGCCCATGGAGGCATCGCGTCCCATCACCATGCTGGCGAGCCAGCCTGCAATACCACCGACAATCAATGCAATAATCCAACCCATATATTCCTCCTGCTTTATGCGAAAGTGAATGCCCTTCGCTTGACAATTCAGCTACATACAGGATTATTGCATTTACTAGAAGGAATAAAAAGGGCCGCTCGAACTGGTCCGGCGGCCCTTCAGATATGGGGAAGTCTGACAGTCTTTTGTCAATATTTCTGCTGTCGTTCGTACAAGTCGCGATAGTGCTGGATCCGCGTGACTCGCAATCCGGGCATTCCGGACCGGTCGACAGCCCGTTGCCAGGATGCAAATTCTTCGAGCGAAAGATCGTAGCGGTCGCAGACATCATCGACGGACAACAAGCCGCCGTTGACTGCCGCAACGACTTCGGCCTTGCGGCGCACTACCCAGCGCGTCGTTCCGGGTTTCGGCAAATCGTCAATGGTGAGCGGTTCACCAAGGGGCCCGACAACTTGCGCTGGTTTTATTTTCTGGTTTTCAATCATACTACCCTCAATTTAGCCTTGCGGCATTTTTGCCCCGTTCCCCGTTACGTCTGGCCTTCGTACCGGCAGAGATTTTCGATTACCTGAACTGCCAAGGTAAACGTCGCGTTTACAAATCGATTATCTATGCATTTTATTTGTTTCCCGCTGTGCCAGATCCGGCCGGAAACAACCGGTTCTGAACAATGCCGGTTTCCTTAGGCCGGCCATGTCCGCACCCAATCTCCCGGCAAAGAAAGCCATCCGCTCATCCATGAAGGAAGACCGGGCTGCCTCCTTGACGCCTCGACTGCCCAGCCGCGCGGCATCGAAATCCCTTGCCGACGGGCTGGAGGCCTGTCGGGCTATGGCGCGCGCCAGCAACGAAGGATGTTGCGCAAATTTGCCGCTGACCGCAGCGCCGTCATTGCCCGCAATCTCGTCGCGATGCCTGTGGGGAAAATTCATGTCCATAGCCACTGGTCTAGCAGCGAAGGTATAAGCTAGTGTAAAAGGGGTGTTCACACGGTCTTAGGACAGGTTAAGCAATCCTTGCTTGTATCAAGCCGGTTCGTACCAAAATGAAGCAGATCGGAACCAATCGGGGCAAACGCTCACTATGCTGGCGCTGGAGGCGGGATGTCGTTAAGGACGACAATTGAAATGACGGACAGAATCAACGGAAATTTTCAGCTGGGCGACGACCTGGCGGGCAAGCGCATTGTAGTGGCGATGTCGGGTGGCGTGGATTCGAGCGTCGTGGCGGCGCTGGCGGCGCGAACCGGCGCGGAAACCATCGGCATCACTTTGCAGCTATACGACCATGGCGAAGCCGTAGGCCGCGTGGGAAGCTGCTGCGCGGGACAGGATATCCGCGATGCCCGTGCTGTCGCCGACCGGCTTGGCATTGCCCATTATGTCTTCGATCATGCCAGCCGGTTCAAGGATTCGGTCATGGATGTCTTCGCCGACGAATATATGGCTGGCCGGACACCGATTCCCTGCGTGCAGTGCAATATGGGGGTCAAATTCACCGATCTGCTGCAGCTGTCGCGCGAACTGGGGGCGGATTGCCTGGCAACGGGTCATTACGTCCGGCGTGTGCCGACCCCGGATGGGGCGCAATTGCACCGGGCTCTCGATCCCGCCCGGGACCAGAGCTATTTCCTGTTCGCCACCACCCAGGATCAGCTGGACTATTTGCGTTTTCCGCTGGGCGAGATGCCCAAGACGCAGGTTCGCCAAATTGCCGAGGAAATGGGACTTGCGGTGGCGTTCAAGCCCGATAGCCAGGACATCTGCTTCGTTCCCAATGGTGATTATGCAAGCGTCGTCCGCAAATTGCGCCCGGACGCGGATGACGATGGCGAGATCGTCCATATCGACGGTCGGTCCATGGGGCGGCACAAGGGGCTCATTCATTATACCGTCGGACAGCGCAAGGGACTGGAAATCGGCGGTCAGGCGGAGCCGCTCTATGTGATTCGGCTGGAGCCGGAAGCCAAGCGCGTCGTGGTCGGTCCGAAAGCGGCCCTGGCGGTTGCCTCGGCCTCGTTGCGGGACATCAACTGGATTGGCGGCGATTATGTCGGACCGGTCGAGGTCAAGGTTCGTTCTATGGCCAAGCCGACCCTGGCCCGGCTGGAAGGGCAGGAGCTGCAATTTCACAACCCGGAATTTGGCGTGTCACCAGGCCAGGCGGCGGTTTTCTATCACAAGGAACGCGTTTTGGGCGGCGGCTGGATCGACAGCACGGCTGCCGTCGAGCAGCAATGGCTTGCCGGCGTGGAAGTCTAGTCTACTCGTCAGCCAACTGCGCTTCGGTGAGCAGGACACAGCCCCAGCCTTCGCGAAATTCAGCAGTCGCCGATGCAAGCATCGGGGCGGAAGCGGTCACCCGTCTGCGTTCCTCGTCCACGCTCAGACCAATGATTTCCATGCCCGGCTCGAAATCCTTTTCGCAATCGCCGATGTCCCGGCCGCCGACATAGTGGCAGGAACAGGCCACCCGCGCACCATAAGCGGTACCGACGTTGATCTGCCCTTTGATGAAGGTATAATTATATGCCAGCAGGCCGATCAGGATCAGCAGGAAAAGCCCCCCGATATATAATGCGACGCGCCTTTTGGTCCGCGGTGCCTTGGATGTTGTTTTTACGGTTGCCATAGCGGCGCCTATTGGTGCAACGGCACGCCATGCACAAGATTAAACTCGCCTTGCTATTGGCGCTTACGATTGTCGTCTCCGGTTGCGGAGAAGCCGGGAATCCCCCTCCGCCGCCCCAAAAGAGTGCAGCGGAACTGGCCTATATCTCTGAATCCAGCCCGGTGGCCAAGGCCCGGCTGGATGCGGCCATTGCGCCGCTGTTCGAGGACCCGGAGATGGCGGAAACCCGGGCTTTGCTGGTGATGTACCAGGGGAAAATCATCGCCGAGCGCTACGGGGACGGCTATGACGAGGATACCCGATTTATCAGCTGGTCGATGGCGAAAAGCTTTACCGGAGCGTTGATCGGTTTCCTGATGGCGGACGGACGCCTGGTGCTCGATGACCCTGCCCCGGTGCCGGCATGGCAAAGGCCCGGCGATCCGCGCGGCGAAATCACGTTGCGGCAATTGCTCCAGATGTCGTCCGGACTCGACCATACCGAAACGGCTGAAGTAGACGGCAAGACCGTTTTCGAGGCTGACACCAACCGCATGCTGTTTCTCGATGGCGCCCAGGATGTTGCCGCCTATGCGGAAGCCCGCCCGATGGAGGCCAGACCGGGCGAAAAATTCGAATATAGCACTGCCACCAGTATCATTCTATCCGACATCATTACCCGCACCTTGACCAGGAGCACCGATCCGCAGGTCCGGCGCGATGTCACGATGCGCTTCATCCGGGGCCGTTTGCTCGAACCACTGGGCATGGATAGCACATATCCGGAGTTCGGGCCGAAGGGGACATTTCTGGGTGGCAGCTTCATTCACGCTACCGCGCGCGACTATGCCAAGTTCGGAGAATTCCTGCGCCACAAGGGCGCGCGCAAGGGGGCCCAGCATCTGCCGGTCAGCTGGGTGCGGTTCATGACAACATCGTCCGAAAATGACCCTGCCTATGGTGGCCACATCTGGCTGAACAAACACCGTCCCGAGGGCCGCAATCAGGTTCTGTTTCCCGACAATGGCCCGGATACTATTTTTGCGGCACTGGGCCATCTTGGCCAGCAGATCGTGGTATCGCCCGACCAGCAACTTACCGTGGTCCGGCTGGGCAAGACCCAGGATGATGTACTGGCACCGATGAGCGCGCAGATCGGCCGGATCATGGCGCTGTTCCCGATCAGGGGCTAGTCCGGCCTGGAGGTCACGCTAAAGGTGGAACGAACCTTCCACCACGGTCACACATGTTCCGCCCAGCCAGGCGCGGTCACCGTCGAGTCGGCAATTGACCTGGCCGCCGCGCCGGCTCGCCTGATAGGCGGTAAAGCGGTCGCGGCCCAGCTGTTCTGCCCAATAAGGGGTCAGCACGGCATGCGCCGAACCGGTCACGCTGTCCTCGTCGACGCCACCCCCCGGCACGAAAACCCGACTGAGCACGTCTGTCTCCTTGCCGGGCGCGGTGCAGATAAATTGCGCGTTGCCAAGCGCGGCCAGCGCCTTGAGGTCCGGCTTCAATGCGAGAACCTCATCGGCACGGGCGTAGCGCAGAACATGATAGTCTCCCTTATAGGTCATGGTCTCGGCAGGACTGCCGCCGACCAGTCCGACAATGGCAGGAATAGCCGCGGCGGCCGGAGGATAGGCAGGGAGGCCCAGTGCATAGTCATGCCCGTCGCGCATCACGGTCAATATGCCTGCCTTCCGGGTCCGGAACGTGACCTGGTCGCGATCGGGTTCCTGCGACAATATGACATGGCCGCTGGCCAGCGTCGCGTGGCCGCAAAGCGCAACTTCCTCTGTCGGTGTGAACCAGCGCAGTTCGTAATCTGCCTCGCCACTGTTATCGGCCAGATAAAAGGCGGTTTCGGCAAAATTATTTTCCTCGCCGATGGCCTGCAGGACGTCATCCTCCAGCCATGTGTCCAACGGCATGACCGCTGCCTGGTTGCCGGTGAAAGGCCGATCGGCAAAGGCATCGACATGGAAAAAGGGCAAATTTGTCATGGGTAAAGCAGTCCTTCGGTCCAGGCCTCTCCATCGCGCACAAAGGTCCGCCTTTCGTGCAGCCGGTGTTCCCGGTCCTGCCAGAATTCAAACCGGGCCGGCACCAGACAATAGCCCGACCAGTGCGGCGGGCGCGGGACATCGCCGCCCGCGAACCGCTCCGTCATTTCCTCGAACCGGGTTTCAAATGTTTCCCGGCTTTCCAGCGGCTGGGACTGGTCCGAAGCCCAGGCCCCCAGTTGCGAATCCCGGCTGCGCGTCGCAAAATAGTGATCAGCAGTGGCGTCGGACACCGGGGACAGGATGCCTTCGATCCGGATCTGGCGGCGCAGGCTTTTCCAGTGGAACAAGATCGCGGCTTGCGGGTTTTCGGATATGTCGCGCGCCTTGCGGCTCTGCTGGTTGGTGTAGAATACAAAGCCCCCGGGGCCATGACCCTTGAGCAGGACCATCCGCGCGGACGGCTGTCCGTTCGCATCGGCTGTGGCAATGGTCATGGCATTGCTGTCATTGATCTCGCTGGCGCGGGCTTCAGCAAACCATTGGTCGAACAGGGCAAAGGGATCGGTCATGTGACGTCCTTAACATTGCGAACCGGGCCCGCAAACAAACAAAATTTTGTTCCACGACAAGGCATCACTTTCTGCTAAAAGCGGCGCAGCAGGAAAGGGGCATCATGAACTGGGACCTGATTTTTACGATCACCAATAATTACGCCTTGCTGATGTGGCTGATTCTCGCATTCGCCCCGCGACGGCCCGCGATATTGACGGGCCTGTTTTATGGTGGGGTCGGCCTTCTCGCCGCCACTTATACGGTGATCATCATCCCCCTGATGACCGGCCTGATCGATGGCGGTAGCGGCGCAGGGCCCGATTTCACGACCCTGGCAGGCATCCAGCAGCTGCTCTCCAGTCCCGGCGGGGCGACCGTGGGCTGGATACATTATCTCGCCTTTGACCTGTTTGTCGGCCTGTGGGTGGCGCGCAATGCGGATAAATACGGGTTTGCACGCTGGCTGCAGGTACCTATTCTGTTATTTGTCCTCATGCTCGGCCCCTTGGGGCTGATTCTTTATCTGCTCCTGCGTTTTACGCGATATAACAAGGTTGCAGATGCCGTTATACCCGAATAAGACAGTTGAGTTGAAAATCAGCGGAAAGTTCCAATCTCTGCATGATAAGGATTTGAAAAAGGCTAAATAATGATCGATCCGTATCAAGCACTGGGTGTTGCCAAGGGCGCAAGTGACAAGGAAATCAAGAGCGCCTATCGCAAGCTGGCAAAAGAACTGCACCCCGACAAGAACAAGGATAACCCCAAGGCGACGGAACGCTTTTCCGACGTCACCAAAGCCTATGACCTGCTGCTGGACAAGGACAAGCGCGCCCAGTTCGATCGGGGCGAAATCGATGGAGAAGGCAATCCTACGGCACCCTTCGGCTTTGGCGGCGGGGGCGGATACCAGCGCCGCCCGGCCGGCCAGCAACATGATTTCGGCAATGCGGGAGCGGATTTCGGGGACATTTTCGAAGGTCTTTTCGGCGGCGGCGGCGGTATGGGCGGTTCGCCGTTCGGCAGTCGCCAGCGCAGCGCGCCACCGCCCAAGGGTGCCAATGTCGCGTATCGCCTGAAGGTGGAATTTACCGCGGCCGCCACCCTGCAGAAGCAACGCATCACGCTGGAAGACGGCAAGACCATCGACCTCAGCCTGCCCAAGGGTGTGGAAGAAGGGACCCAGATGCGCCTCAGCGGCAAGGGTCGTCCGGGTCCCGGTGGCAATGGCGATGCGATTGTCACCATCCATATCAACCCGCATCCGTTTTACGAGCGCGACGGCGACAATATCAAGCTGGACCTGCCGATCAGTCTGAAGGAAGCGGTGGAGGGCGCCAAGATCAAGGTGCCGACGGTCGACGGGCCGGTGATGCTGTCCATTCCGGCAGGATCGAGTTCCGGCAAAACGCTGCGATTGAAAAACAAGGGCTTTCATGGCAAGTCCGGGGTGCGCGGTAATCAGCTGGTCACCCTGATGATCGTCGTGCCGGAAAAGGATGAAAAGCTCGCGGAATTTGTCAAAGACTGGAACCCGAAAGACAATCCGCGCGCCAGCATGGGTGTATAGGCTTGGCCCGGAGTAACCTGTCTGAACTTTCGCCCGAAGCACGCCACCACGACAAGGGCGAGGCGGGCCCTCCGGTCAACAGGGCCAGCGAAGACCTCGCCGGCGAAAGTCCGGTTCGCCGCGCCGTCATTGTCATCGAGCGGACCGCTGTGGGCGTCTATCATGACGGCTTCACCTTTGCGGGCAATTTCGCCTACATGTCGCTGCTCGCGGTTTTTTCCTTTTTCATCATCGCGGCCGCGATCGTCGGAGGCTTTGGCCAGACCGAAGTCGGCACCGAATTTGTCGAGGCGTTTCTGGTGACTGTCCCGCCCTCGGTCGCGAGCGCTCTCCATGATCCGATACGCGAGGCGATGACCGCCAGAACAGGACCCTTGCTCTGGCTCAGCGCGATCGTCGGGCTGTGGACGACGACCAGCCTGATTGAGACCATCCGGGAGATTCTCCACCGCGCCTATGGCGTGCAGGCACAGCGCCCCTTCTGGGAATATCGCCTCAGCTCGATCCTGCTCATTCTCGTCTCGGTGTTCGTGGCAATGTTCGCGCTCAGCGCGCAATTTGTGCTGGCGGGGATCAGCGGGTTTCTGGGCGACTATTTTCAGGCGATCCAGACCAGTGCGCTTTGGCTTTCGCTGTCCAATGTCATACCGTTTCTGGTGTTGTTCGCGACCTTATACTTCCTGTTCCGGCTGCTCACCCCCCGGCAATACCGGCCTAGCCAATATCCGAAATGGCCCGGTGCCGTTTTCATCAGCGCCTGGTGGCTCTTGATCACAGGGCTGCTGCCGGTATTCCTCAAATATGCGGCGAATTACCAGCTGACCTATGGCAGCCTTGCCGGGGTAATCATTACCCTCGTCTTTTTCTACCTCGTCGGCCTCGGCATGGTTATCGGTGCAGAGATCAACGCGGCGCTTGCTGACCGACCCTGGAGAAACAGGAATAGCGAATGATACGCTGGAAAATCATCCGGATAGCGTTTATCAGCGGCAATTATCTGATTTCAGGAGACCGGGCCGATGACTGAGTTAATGAAGGGCAAGCGCGGCTTGATCATGGGGCTTGCCAATAACAAGTCGCTCGCCTGGGGAATCGCCCAAAAGCTAGCCGGTGCCGGGGCGGAACTGGCCTTTTCCTATCAGGGAGAAGCATTGGCCAAGCGGGTCAAGCCGCTCGCTGCCGAACTGGGCAGCGATTTTCTGATCGATTGTGACGTCTCCGACATGGCGGCTCTGGATGCGGCGTTCGATCAGCTGAAAGCCCGGTGGGATACGCTGGATTTTGTCGTTCATGCCATCGGCTTTTCGGACAAGAACGAGCTGCGCGGCAAATATGTCGACACCAGCCTCGACAATTTCCTGATGACGATGAATATTTCGGCCTATTCGCTTGTCGCCGTGGCGCAGCGGGCGGCGGCGATGATGCCGGACGGCGGCAGCATCGTTACCCTGAGCTATTACGGAGCCGAAAAGGTCATCCCGCACTATAATGTGATGGGCGTGGCCAAGGCGGCGCTGGAAGCCAGCGTGAAATATCTCGCCAATGATCTGGGCCCGGACAATATCCGGGTGAATGCGATTTCCGCCGGGCCGATCAAGACGCTGGCGGCCAGCGGTATCGGCGACTTCCGCTATATTCTGAAATGGAATGAATATAATTCTCCGATGCGCCGCAATGTCACGATCGACGATGTCGGTGGTGCGGGCCTCTATTTCTGCAGCGATCTGTCATCTGGCGTGACCGGGGAAACCCATCATGTCGATGGTGGCTACCATGTCGTCGGCATGAAGCAGGAAGACGCGCCCGATATCGCGCTGGATTGATCATTTGCGTTATTTCGTGAATGATCCTCTTGAAAATACAATTGAATTTATGAACGCGGGGAGCGAGCTTTGAGTTTCAACACATTCGGTCACGCCTTTCGCTTTTCCACCTGGGGAGAAAGCCACGGACCAGCGCTCGGCGCGGTGGTTGATGGTTGTCCACCGGGACTGGAGCTGAGCGAGGCGGATATTCAGCCGTTTCTCGACGCGCGACGACCGGGCCAGTCGAAATATACCACCCAGCGCCAGGAACCGGATCAGGTTAAAATCCTCTCCGGCGTTTTTGAAGGCAAAACCACCGGCACGCCGATTTCGCTGATGATCGAGAATGTCGATCAGCGATCCAAGGACTATGGTGATGTCGCCAAGGCCTATCGACCCGGCCATGCCGACTATGCCTATGATCAGAAATATGGCTTTCGCGACTATCGCGGCGGTGGTCGGTCGAGCGCCCGCGAGACCGCGTCGCGTGTCGCCGCAGGGGCGGTCGCGCGGCTGGTAATTCCGGAAGTGACGGTCCGCGCCTGGGTCGCCGAAATCGGTGGCGATGCCGTTGATCCGGGGCATTTTGATGCCAGTGAAATCGGCAACAATCCGTTCTTTTGCCCGGATGCTCAGGCCGCGAAGCGCTGGGAGGCGCTGGTCGATGGCGCTCGCAAGGATGGCAGCAGCCTGGGCGCGATCATCGCCTGTGAAGCGACTGGTGTTCCGGCAGGCTGGGGCGCGCCGGTCTATGCCAAGCTGGACAGCGAGATTGCCGCGGCGATGATGACCATCAACGCGACCAAGGGCATCGAGATCGGTGACGGCTTTGCCGCCGCGCGCCTGCGCGGCGAGCAAAATGCCGATGCGATGCGACCGGGTGAAAACGGCCCCGAATTTCTGGCCAATCATAGCGGTGGCACCGCGGGCGGCATTTCCACCGGCCAGCCGGTCTTCTGTCGCGTGGCGTTCAAGCCGACCAGCTCGATCCTGACGCCGGTCCAGACCGTGACCCGCGAAGGCGCGGCGACCGAGATCATCACCAAGGGGCGGCATGATCCCTGCGTCGGAATTCGCGGCGTGCCGGTGGTCGAGGCGATGATGGCGCTGGTGCTGGCCGACCAGAAACTGCTTCATCGGGCGCAATGTGGATGAATGGTCTAGCGAAACTCACAGCCCTGCCGCTCGCTTCATTATGCTTGGCGGGGGCCGTCGACCCCACCCCGCCCCTGACCTTTGAAGGACTTGGAACCGTCCGGATCGGCATGAATGAGAGAGAACTCCAGGCGCTGGGTTTCAAGGATCCGAATGAACCGCCAGATTGGCAGGCAGATGAAGAATATCTGGCCTGTCATTATCTTGCCAACGAGCAAGGCTATCCGGGCGTCGGCTTCATGATCAACGACCACAAGCTCGTACGCATCGATATCGGCCCCAATGATGCTGGCGTCAAATGGCGGACGCTGTCCGGCGCGATGATCGGAATGACCGAGGCAGACGTTGCTTCCATTTACGGAAACTGGATGAGCATGGACGATCATCCCTATCTGGGTGATTTAGGCTCCTATTTGCTACTCCAGTCCGCTGATGGGCAATATAAGATGATATTCGAGACGGCGACCCCGGAGGGAAGCGGCGAGGAATTTGCGTCTGAACCGGCCCGGGGACCCAGCAGCGAAAAACGGGTTACAGGTTTCCGCGCTGGTCTGGCGGGTCCGGTAGACTATATTGAAGGTTGTGCCTGATCATGATTGATCTGATCCTGCACGTCATCAATGAATATATCCAGGCGCACAAGGCTGTCATCGGTCTCATCATCCTCGGCTTTCTTTTTGCCGGTTTCATCATGGAGCGCTTTCCCGCAGCGGTTGTTGCGGTGCTCGGCGCCTGCATGTTTTTGTTTCTCGGGATCATTGATTCCGATGGGCTGTTTTCGGTTTTCTCGAATACCGCGCCGATTACGATTGCTGCAATGTTCATCCTGTCGGGCGCCTTGCTGCGGACCGGTACGATTGATGCAATTGCCGGCTTCATCATCAAACGCGCCAAGCGTCATCCAAAACTGGCGGTTGCCGAAATGTTTCTGGGCGCCTTCGTTGCCTCTGCCTTCATGAACAACACGCCGGTCGTGATCGTGTTGATTCCGATCATCCTGCGCCTTTCGCGCGCCACCGGCTTCTCCTCCAAGAAATTGCTGATCCCGTTGAGCTTCATCTGTATCCTCGGCGGCACGACCACGCTGATCGGTACATCGACCAACCTTATCGTCGACGCGGTGGCGCGCGACCAGGGACTGGCCGGTTTCGGGATTTTCGAGATTACGCCTTATGGCCTTATTGCCGCCGTCGCGGGGACGGTGATGATGGTGTTTTTCAGCAGCTGGCTGCTGCCCGGCGGCGATGTCAAAGGCCATTTTGACAGCAGCGACGAAAGCGATTTTCTGACCGAGTTGACGGTGCGCCGCAATGCCTCGGTGATCGACAAGAAACTCGCAGCGGTGCCCGAATTGCGCCGCGCCGGTATCAAGGTCACTGCCGTCAAGCGGCTGAGCAGCTATATCCGCCATGATCTGGATTATCATGAATTGCGGGCCGGCGACCGGATTGTGGTGCAGCTGGATCTGGCCGAACTTATCTCGCTGCGCAAGTCAGAGGACTTCAAGGTCGGGATTGTGCACAAGGGCGATGTCGGTCCGCTGGGCGAGGAGCTCGTCGAGGCGACGGTGGCACCGAGCCATCCGAGCATCGGGAACCGGCTTTATGACATTCCCTTTCTGTCGCAGCTCAATGTGCGCATTTTGGGCATGACCCGTTTCCGCAACCTGCCACGCTCGGATCTGACCAATGCGCGCATCCATGCCGCCGACCGGTTGCTGGTGACGGGGTCCAGCGAAGACATCAACCGCATGTATCAGAACCCCAATCTGTTCGGCGTCGGGCATACCAAGATTCGCGCCTTTCGCCGTGATCGCGCGCCGATTGCGATCGGTGCACTGGTTGCCGTGGTGGTTCTCGCGGCTCTGAATATCATCCCCTTGGCAGTGGCAGCCATTCTTGCCGTCGGCGCGATTCTGCTGGCACGCTGCATCGATGCGGAAGAAGCCTGGGGTTCGATCGATGGCAATGTGCTGGTGCTCATCTTCGGCATGCTCGCGGTCGGCCTGGGCCTGCAGCAGGCGGGCAGCGTCGACCTGATTGTCGGAGAACTGACGCCGTTCCTGAGGGAAGTGCCGCCCTGGGGTCTCGTGTTTGCGATTTATATCCTGTCGGTGATCATGACCGAGATCGTCACCAACAATGCGGTCGCGATCATCATCACGCCGATTGCCATCGCCCTGGGCAATGATCTGGGAGTGGATCCCCGGCCGCTGGTGATCGCGGTGATGTTTGCCGCCTCGGCCAGTTTCGCGACGCCAATCGGCTATCAGACCAACACCCTGGTCTACGCAGCAGGCAACTACCGGTTTACCGACTTCTTCAAGGCGGGCATTCCGCTGACCTTTGGTGTTGGGCTGTCTACCTGCCTTGCCATCAGCTTCTGGATGTAGCGCTGTCCTAAAGGCTTGCCGCGCCCTCTTGTCGGCGATAGGCATGGGCAGGGTTTAATTTTCGGGGACAATCGCATGCTGGCATTCTGGTTCAAGATTCCACTCTGGCAGCGTGTAGTTGCCGCGTTGATCCTCGGTGTGATCACCGGCCTGATCTGGGGTCCCGAATCCGAAGCGATCAAATGGATCGGCGATTTCTTCATCAAGTCGATCAAGATGCTGGTCGTGCCGCTGATTTTCTTCTCGCTGGTTGCCGGGGTCGCCGCCCTGGGCGATCTCAAGAAACTGGGCTCGGTCGGTGGCAGGGCCATGGTTCTGTTCGTCGTAACCGGCCAGATTGCCGCCTGGCTCGGCCTGGCTCTGGGGACGTTCTTCCAGCCCGGCAAGGGCGTCGATACCAGCGCCATCGAGATGGGCCCGACGCCCGAGGCCAGCCAGACCACGGCCGTCGACATGATCCTGTCGATCGTTCCCGACAGCCCGGTGCAGGTGATGGCGGATGTCCGGGTGCTGCCGCTGATCGTGTTCGCGCTGCTGATCGGCATCGGTATATTAATGGCCAAGGAAGACGGCAAGCCGCTGGCGAAGATTTTCGATAGCGGCGCTATCGTCATGCAGAAGGTCACGATGATCGTGATGGAACTGACGCCTTTCGGCGTGTTCGCGCTGATGGCCTGGGTCGCGGGAACGCTCGGCACAGATGCTCTGCTATCGCTCGCCCAGCTGGTCGGGCTCAACTATCTCGGCTGTCTGCTGATCATCGGGCTGATGTACTCGGCGATGATCAAGTTTATCGCAAAGCTGCCGGTGATCGACTTTTTCCGGGGGATTATCGATGCCATCGCGGTCAGCTATTCCACCGCTTCCTCCAATGCGACATTGCCGGTCACCTTGCGGTGCGTCGAACGCAATCTCGGAGTCAGCAACTCGGTAGCCAGCTTCGTCGTGTCACTCGGCGCCACGATCAATATGAACGGCACCGCCATGTATCTGGGCCTTGCGACCCTGTTCGGCGCGCAGATATTCGGCGTCGATCTGAGCTGGGGCGACTATCTGCTGATCTCGATCACCTCAACACTCGGCGCGATTGGCGCCGCTGGCATTCCCGGTGCCGGCCTGATCATGATGGCGCTGGTCTTCGGCAGCGTCGGCGTCCCGCTGGAAACCATCGCCTTTGTGGCCGGTGTTGACCGGATCATGGACATGATGCGGACCACCACTAACGTTTCCGGCGATGCGGCGGTGGCGGTGACGGTGGCGGCGATGACCGGCGAACTCGACCGCGAGGAAATGATCTCGGCGGACGATGTTTGAACGACCGGAGCCATGCACGGAGTTGCGGGCGACTGCTCGCGAACAGCGCATGTCCAGGCTCTCGTCTATCTGATTCGCTGCCCTGAAGGGCAAACCGCCCTTGCCGCTCGGCCGGTCGGCACCGCTGGTGCTAGGCGGGAATCAGCGCGTTGCGATACAGCGGATCTTCAAGCGCCCGGCCTGCTCCATTGGCGACGCAGGTCAGAGGGTCATCGGCAATGGTGACCGCTAGCCCGGTCTTTTCGGCAACAAATTCGTCAATTCGTCCCAACAGTGCGCCGCCGCCGGTCAAGACAATGCCTTGGTCCATTATATCCGCCGCCAATTCCGGTTTGGTTTGCTCGAGCGCATTGCGAACGGTTTCGCCGATCTGACCCACTGGCTCGGCGATGGCATGGGCAATTTCCGCTTCCGTGATGGCGATCTTTTTGGGCATCCCGCTCACGAGGTCGCGCCCCTTGATCTGCATTGTCCGTCCGTCGCCGACCGGGCTCACCGCGCTGGCAATTTCGTGTTTGACCAATTCGGTGGTTGTTTCGCCGATCGCCAGATTATGCTTGCGGCGTATGTGGGATGCGATCGCATCATCAATCTTGTCTCCGCCCATGCGTCCAGATGCGCTGTAAGCCAGCCCGTGCAAAGACAATACAGCGACCTCGGTTGTCCCACCGCCAATATCGACCACCATCGCGCCGACTGGCTCGGCGACCGGAATCCCTGCACCGATGGCTGCGGCCATTGGTTCTTTGATGAAAAATATGCCGGAGCCGCCCGCACTGGAGGCCGCGTCGCGAAGCGCGCGAAGCTGGACGTTGGTGGAGCCGGAAGGAATACAGACGACAATATCGAAACGTCGAAAAATTCCCGGCTTTTTCGGGTGAACCTTGTGGATGAAGTGCTTGATCATCTGCTCTGCAACATCAAGATCAGCGATGACCCCGTCTTTGAGGGGACGAATGACCGAAATGTTTCTCGGCGTTTTGCCCATCATCAGTTTGGCATCGTTACCAACCGCGCGCACTTTCGTCACGCCCTCATTGGTCTCGAGTGCAACGACGGAAGGCTCGTTGAGCATGATTCCGCGATTCCGCACGTAGATTAGGGTATTTGCGGTACCGAGATCGATCGCCAGGTCGAGTGACTGGAGTTTGAAAAAGCTATTCATAAAAGTGGGGATATTTCCGTTAGAGCGATGGCATTGCCTATGGGAGACGAGGGCATAACCGGGTGACATCTGTCCAATGAACCGGTGATGTATAATTCGCCCGTGCCCTCGATTTGACCAGTTCACCCGACATCTAAGAACGGCAAGAACCGTTTTTCGGTGAGCGGAAACTGGCGGAATTTTCAGCTAGAAGGCCGGATGCATTTTCCGAATACCGCCGCCAGGCCAACGATTATGGCAGCGCTACCTTATCACACTATCTGTCCCGCTGCCGGAATTGGAACGAAGCTATCAATCGGCGAAGGGATCGGTAACCAGGATGGTGTCATCCCGCTCGGGCGAAGTGCTCACCAGCGCCACCGGGCACTGGATCAGTTCCTCCACCCGCCGGATATATTTGATCGCCTGTGCCGGCAAATCGGCCCAGCTGCGAGCGCCGGCGGTGGATTCGCTCCAGCCTTCCATCGTCTCGTAAATCGGCTTGACCGCCGCCTGGTCCTGATGGTGCGGCGGCAGATAGTCGTAGGTCATGCCATCGAGATCATAGCCGACACAGATCTTCAGTTCCGCAAAACCGTCCAGAACATCCAGCTTGGTTAGCGCGATTCCCGCCACGCCGGATACAGCCAAAGCCTGCCGGACCAGCACCGCATCAAACCAGCCGCAGCGCCGCTGGCGCCCGGTGACCGTTCCGAATTCATGGCCGCGCTCGCCCAGCCGCTGGCCGACTTCATCGTCCAGTTCGGTCGGGAAGGGCCCGGATCCGACGCGGGTCGTGTAAGCCTTGGTAATGCCGAGCACATAGCCGGTGCCGGAGGGGCCGATGCCCGACCCGCCTGCCGCCGTGCCCGAAATCGTGTTGGAACTGGTGACAAAGGGATAGGTTCCGTGGTCGACATCGAGCAGCACGCCCTGTGCGCCCTCGAACAAGATGCGCTTGCCGTCGCGGCGGGCCTCGTTGAGGCGTTTCCAGACCGGCTGGGCATATTGCAAGACGCTCTCGGCGATTTCCTTGAGGTCTTTCAGCAACCGTTCGCGGTCGACCGGCGGTTCGCCAAAGCCCGCGCGCAGAGCATCATGGTGCGCGCACAGCCGGTCCAGCTGTGGCCCAAGATCGTCGAGATGGGCGAGATCGCAGACCCGAATCGCGCGGCGGCCGACCTTGTCTTCATAGGCCGGACCGATACCGCGGCGGGTGGTGCCGATCTTGCCCTTGCCGCTGGCATCCTCACGCATCGCGTCCAGATCACGGTGGATCGGCAGGATCAGCGGGCAGGTTTCGGCAATGGCGAAATTGTCGGTGTTGATGGTGACGCCCTGGCTTTCCAGCTTCTTGATCTCGTCGCGCAAATGCCAGGGATCGAGCACAACGCCATTGCCGATAATCGACAGCGCGCCGCGCACAATGCCCGATGGCAGAAGCGAGAGCTTGTAGACTGCGCCATCGACCACAAGCGTGTGTCCGGCATTGTGGCCACCCTGGAAACGGACCACGACATCGGCGCGTTCGGACAGCCAGTCGACAATCTTGCCCTTGCCCTCATCGCCCCATTGCGCGCCGATTACCGTTACATTGGCCATATTAGACTCTTTCCTACAAGGTTTCCGGCTGGTCGCCGTTCAATATATGCGAACAACCAAGCGCCTGTGCCTGATCCTGTTCCGAAAGGGCTGCCACCGTGCGCCAGCCAGCCTGTCGCAGCCTGGCAGCCGCCTGTTGGTCATGGCCAAGCGGCAGAAACACCTGATCACGGGCCTTTGCCCCGAAACCCGCATTGATCAGCGGATCGGGATAGAGCGAGAAGCCGACTGCCGCTTCGGTCTGGCCATCGGCCCGCGCTATTTCGTAGCTGCCGCCGCGACCCAGGGCACCGATGAAACTGTCGGCATAAAGCGTGAAACCAAACCAGTTCTGATACTCGAATCCGTGCCGCTCGGTCGGATCGAGGGTCAGGCTGGCCTGCCCCCTGATGCTGTCGGCAATTTGCGAAACGCCGTCCAGTCGCGAGCTCAGCAGGTCGTCGCCATCAAAGGCGCGCAATTTTGCCATCGCCTCGTCAAACGGACCGGTCGCCTCGATCAGCGGCAGATAGCCGGTCGCGCCCATGGCGCTGAGCCCGCCCGCGTCCTTCATGTCGAGTTCCCCGCGCACTTCGGCAATCTGGGCCGGGTTCAGCGGCAGAGGTCCAGCGGCCAAAATGTCAATCAGATCGGGCAGGGTGAAATCGACCGTGATGCCGGCCACCCCCGCCCGCTCCAGCGCCTCGATCGCGACCGAGACGATCTCGCTGGCCGCAACAACACTGTCGCTTCCGATAAGTTCGGCACCAATCTGCAACCGGCTGCGTTCCGGCTGCAACTGGCCCGAGCGCAATTTCAGCACCTGACCCGAATAGCTCAGCCTCAGCGGCCGCTGCCGGTCGGCGAGGCTGGTTTTGGCAATCCGGCCGATCTGCATGGTCATGTCCGGTCGCAGTGCCAATGTGCGCTGGGAAATCGGATCGACAAAGCGCATCAGGTCGCTTCTGGATGCTCCCTGCATCCCTTCGGTCAGCCCGTCTTCATATTCCGCCAGCGGAGGCATCACCCGGGCATAGCCGTGACTGGCGAGCGTATCGAGCACGTCCCGTTCCAGCCGCGATGCCGCCTCGGCAAAAGGCGGCAGCGCGTCATGAAAGCCTTCGGGCAAGAGATTGGATGGCGTTCGCATGGCCCTGCTCCATAGCCCAAG
This sequence comes from uncultured Sphingomonadales bacterium, assembly GCA_964022135.1. Lineage (GTDB taxonomy): Bacteria > Pseudomonadota > Alphaproteobacteria > Sphingomonadales > Sphingomonadaceae > Parasphingorhabdus. Next base: position 30,229 of record CAXIBD010000029.1, read on the forward strand.
CACAGGCTCAGGCCATCTTTTTTCTTGGGTCTGGTGCTATCGAATCAAAACTTCAGGGCCTTGACCGTCTTGACGCCTTCCAGCTGGCAGACGGACCACAATACCGTTTCTTCGACTGGGGAATCGATCGAAAGCAGCAGGACCGCTTCCCCTCCGGGCGCATCGCTGCGACGGCCCAGATGGAAGGTCCCGATATTGACGCCCGCTGCGCCCAGGGTCGAACCGACGCTGCCGATAAAGCCGGGCTGATCCTGATTGACGATATAGAGCATATCGCCTTCGAGGTCTGCCTCGACCTTGATCCCGAACATTTCGACAAGGCGCGGACCGGAAGATCCGAACAGGGTTCCGGCAACCGACTTCTCGCCTTCGTCGGTGGTCACCGAGACCCGGACCAGCGTGTGATAATCGCCTTCGCGCTCGTGGCGGATTTCGCGGACATCAAGGCCGCGCTCCTTCGCCAGATAAGGCGCGTTGACCATGTTCACCGTGTCGCTGTAGGCCCGCATCAGCCCGGCCAATACGGCGGCGGTGATAGGCTTCTGGTCGAGTTCAGCGGCCGCGCCTTCGACTTCGACGGCGACACCCTTGATCTGGTCGGCCGCGAGCTGACCAACGAGCGAACCCAATTGGGTGGCAAGAGCCATATAGGGCTTCAGCTTCGGGGCCTGCTCGGCGGAAAGACTGGGCATGTTGAGTGCATTTTCGACGCCGCCGTTGACCAGATAATCGGCCATCTGCTCGGCTACCTGGATCGCCACGTTGACCTGCGCCTCGCTGGTCGATGCGCCGAGATGCGGCGTGCAAATCAGGTTCTTGGTGCCGAACAGGGGGTTCTCCTTGGCGGGTTCCTGTGCATAAACGTCCAGCGCCGCGCCGGCGACATGCCCTGATTCCAGAGCTGCCTTCAGCGCTGCCTCGTCGATCAGACCGCCGCGTGCGCAGTTGATGATCCGCACACCGGGCTTGGTTTTCGCCAGCGCTTCCGCGGACAGGATATTGCGGGTCTGGTCGGTGAGCGGCGTGTGCATGGTGATAAAGTCGGCGCGCGCGAGCAGATCATCGAGCGACACTTTCTCGACACCCATTTCAACCGCCCGCTCCTCGGTCAGGAATGGATCATAGGCGACGACCTTCATGCGCAGGCCGATGGCGCGTTCCGCGACGATCGAGCCGATATTGCCGGCGCCGATCAGGCCGAGCGTCTTGCTGGTCAGTTCGACACCCATGAATTTCGATTTTTCCCACTTGCCGGCCTGGGTCGAGGCATCGGCCGAAGGCAACTGGCGCGCCAGAGCGAACATCAGGGCGATCGCATGTTCGGCGGTGGTGATGCTGTTGCCGAAGGGCGTGTTCATGACCACGACACCCTTGGCGGAAGCAGCCGGAATGTCGACATTGTCGACGCCGATGCCGGCGCGGCCGACCACCTTCAGATTGGTGGCGGCTGCCAGTATTTCGGCGGTAACCGTGGTCGATGAGCGAATCGCCAGGCCATCATATTCACCGATGATCTGCATCAGTTCTTCCGGCGTCTGGCCAGTGATTTCATCAACTTCGCAGCCGCGTTCGCGGAAGATCTCTGCGGCTTTCGGGTCCATTTTGTCGGATATAAGTACTTTTGGCATATTCTGGATTCCTTTTCGGGATTGTCAGGCCAGCACTGGGCTGCCTCCAAACCAATTTTCGGATATGGCTTCGTGGGTCCGGCTGTCGCCGGGCCGGCACTAAAGCTAGGAAAGTTCGGATTTCACCTGAGCAAAGGCCCATTCGATCCACAGCAGCAGACGGCGAATATCCTCTTCCTCGACGGTCGATCCGCACCAGATACGCAGCGACGGCGGGGCATCGCGATAGCCGTTGAAATCGTAGGCAATGTCCATTTTCTCGAGCATGCCGGCGATCTTCTTCGGAACCGAAGCCTTGGCGTCATCATCCAGACCTTCGTACCAGTCGCCCTGGAACACCATGCAAACGCCGGTGTTGGTCCATTTCGCCGGGTCGCTGACCATGTTGCGCATCCACGGCGTGGCGGCGATCCAGTCGTGGACGACCTTGGCGTTGCGGTCGGCGCGCGCGTGCAGTTCGGGCAGTCCGCCGATCGACTTCGCCCATTCCAGCGAGGCGATATAGTCTTCGGTCGCCAGTAGCGATGGCGTGTTGATCGTCGCGCCTTCGAAAATCGCCGTGTTGAGCTTTTCACCCTTCTTCACCCGGAAGATTTTCGGCAGCGGCCAGGACGGTGTATAGCTTTCGATCCGTTCGACCGCACGCGGGCTGAGGATCAGCATGCCGTGGCCGGCTTCCGATCCCATGACCTTCTGCCAGCTGTAGGTGGTGACATCGAGCTTGGCCCAATCCATCGGCTGGGCGAAGACGGCGCTGGTTGCGTCGTTGATGGTCACGCCTTCGCGGTCGTCGGCGATCCAGTCGGTATCCGGAATTTTCGCGCCTGAGGTCGTGCCGTTCCAGGTGAAGACCACGTCATCGCCCTTGTCGATCGCGGACAGATCTGGAATCTCGCCATAATCGGCATCGAGAACGGTCAGGTTTGGCAGCTTCAGCTGCTTGACCGCATCCTGGATCCAGACATTGCCGAAGCTTTCCCATGCGGCAACGGTCACCGGACGGGCACCGAGCATGTTCCACATTGCGAGTTCGACGGCTCCGGTATCGGACGCCGGCACGATGCCGATCAGATAGTCGTCGGGAATGCCGAGCAGTTCGCGGCTCAGGTCAATGGCATATTTCAGCCGTGCCTTGCCGGTGGCGCTGCGATGGGAACGGCCCATGGCGATGGTGTTGATCTTGTCGAGGGACCAGCCGGGGAATTTGGCTGTCGGACCCGAAGAGAAATTCGGGCAGTCAGGACGCAACTCAGGCGTCGGTACGGTCGTATCAGTCATTTAAACGCTTCTCCTTACAGAGAGCTCGCGCGGCGTTGGGACCGCGTGGCCCGGCGCCGCTTTGTCTGGTGCAGTGCAGCATGTCAAGCACGTTTCTGGTTGCGGATGAAACCGGCCGCCAGATTCTGGGGCGCGGTGCGCCAGCCCGTTTTGCCGCAATCTTTAGGGGGATATTAACCATCTCCTGCCAGAACATGACCCATGAAAACAGCATACGAAAAGCTACGGGCGATGCGCGGAATTTTTGCGCTGGGCCTGTTTTCCGTTCTGTTGAGTGCTTGTGGCGCGATACCGGACGGACGCAGCGGGCAATCGCAGCGTCCCCCGTCGTCCGCCGGCATCGGTGCCTTTGACCCCAGCCCGTCCGCCCGGCAATGCTTCAGTGACCTCAACAAGGCTCATGTGCGTTTTTCTCCCTTGCCCAACCGGCAGTTCGGTGGCGGATGCAGCCAGATCGACAGCATCAAGTTGCTGGATGTCGGTGCCGACGTGACCAATCTGGGGCCGGTCAAGTGCGAACTGGCCGGCAAGTTTGCCGCCTGGACCGAATATGCCGTAAAGCGGGCAGCACGCCAGTATCTTGGCAGTGATCTCAAGCGCATCGAGACGATGGGCAGCTATAGCTGCCGCAATATCGCCGGGTCGGGGAAATTGTCGGAACATGCCCATGCCAACGCGATCGACGTGTCAGCCTTCGTGCTGGCTGACGGCCGCCGGATAACGGTGGAGAATAACTGGAAGAGCGGACGCCGCGAGATGCAGTTTCTGACCGCGATCCACGACAGCGCATGCAAGCGCTTCGGGACCGTTCTCAGCCCCAATTACAATGCTGCCCACCGCGATCATTTCCATCTTGATATGAGCGGAAACGGATATTGCCGGTAGGCGAACAAGGTCTCTGGTCAGCCCCAAATCTTTGCTCTAGGGCGAAGCCATGACCAACAAAGATCTCCACGACCGTCGCTTTTACCACGCCAAGCAGGAAGCCGAATTTGCCGAGAAGGCAGACGTCGGCACGCCCCAGACCCGCGATCCGGCCTATCGGCTGGCCTTTCAGGACACCGAGTTTCTGCTTCGTGAAGAACTGCGTCCGGTCCGGTTCCAGCTGGAACTGCTCAAGCCGGAAATGCTGCTCGACGAGGCCGGGATCGGCTCGACTCTCGTCATGTACGGGTCCGCCCGTATCCCGGAGCCGGACAAGGCCGATGCGCTGATCGCGGCCGCGGTTGACGACGAATCGCGCAAGATTGCCGAGCGGTTGAAGGACAAGGCCAAATATTACGACGAAGCCCGCGAACTGGCGCGGCTGGCCAGCGCCTGCGGCATTTCCGCCAATGGCAAGCGCGATTTCGTGGTCTGCTCGGGTGGCGGGCCGTCGATCATGGAAGCCGCCAATCGCGGTGCTGCCGATGCCGGCAAGGAGTCGATCGGGCTGAATATCGTGCTGCCCCACGAGCAGGCGCCGAATGAATATGTCACCCCGTCGCTGAGTTTCCAGTTCCACTATTTCGC
>CAXIBD010000030.1:0-34574 GCA_964022135.1 uncultured Sphingomonadales bacterium
CTTCGACAAGCTCAGCACGAACGGTCATCATCATTCCTCGGTTTCCTCCATCTCATCAGCGACAATCTCCAGGATCAGGTCGTCGGCCGCGATCTGCTTGCCCGCTGTGGCGGTGATCGCCTCGACCGTGCCGTCGATTTCGGCGAGGATCTCGTGCTGCATCTTCATCGCCTCGAGCACGGCCAGCTTGTCGCCCCGGGCGACGCGCGCGCCGGCCTCGACCAGTATCTCGAGCAAAAGCCCGTGCATCGGCGCGACCACGGTGCCGCCGCCGCCGGCCTCCTCCATCGCGCTGAGCCCGGTCAGGTCGGTGACGGTCAGCGAGCGCGCCGGCAGCGCCAGATAGAGCGTGCGGTGATCGTCATAATAGATCGCCTCGACGGTGCGGCCATCCACCCGCAGTTTCGCATGGTCGGCGGTCAGGCTCATCAGGACCACCGTGACTTGGTCTTCACCCGTGATTACCCGATAGTGGCCCGGCCGGTCGACATGGACATGGACGGTCTGGGCCCCTTCGCCCTCGGCATATTGCACCACGGTTTCCAGCGCGCCGGTGTTCGACCAGTCGAGCATTTCCGGATTGACGTTGAGCGCCAGCCGGTGCGCCGCCTGTTGCCGGAGCTTGTGGTGGATGACTGCCGCAATCGCGTAGGAGGAAAAGTCGTGGTCGCCGAGATCGACTCCATCGTCGCCGTAATTTTCCGCGATAAAGGCGGTGGTCGCCTGGCCGTTGACGAAGTCGGGCCGGTCCAGCGCATCGATCAGGAAGTCGCGGTTGGTCTTCGGACCGAACAAAGCCGTTTCCGACAGGGCCTTGATCATCCGCCGCCGCGCCTCGTCGCGGGTTGCGCCGTGCGTGATGATCTTGGCGACCATCGAATCGTAGAAGGGTGAAACCTCGCCGCCGCTGGCGATACCGCTGTCGACTCGCGACAGGTCCGAAGGCTTCCACAGGTGGACCGGACCGGTGCTCGGCAGGAAATCGTCCGCCGGGTCCTCGGCGTAGAGCCGGACCTCCATCGCGTGGCCGGTGAGGGTGATGTCCTGCTGCTCGAGACCCAGCAAGTCGCCTGACGCAACTTTCAGTTGCAGCGCCACCAGATCGAGACCGGTCACTTCCTCGGTCACCGGATGCTCGACCTGCAGGCGGGTGTTCATTTCGAGGAAATAGAATGCGCCCGACTGGTCGAGCAGAAATTCGACGGTGCCGGCGCCGACATAGTCGACCGCCTTCGCCGCCTCGACCGCTGCCGCGCCCATCTGTTCGCGCAGTTCTGGCGTCATGACAGGGCAGGGCGCTTCCTCGATCACCTTCTGGTGGCGCCGCTGTACCGAACAGTCGCGCTCGCCGAGATGGATGGTGTTGCCGTGGCTGTCGGCAAAGACCTGGATCTCGACATGGCGCGGCTTGATGATTGCCTTCTCGAGGATCAGCTCGCCATTGCCAAAGGCATTTTCCGCTTCCGAGCGCGCCAGCTTGATCGCATTGGGCACGTCGGACAGGTCATGGACCAGCCGCATGCCGCGACCGCCGCCGCCCGCCGCGGCCTTGACCATGAGCGGCACGCCGATCTTCTGCGCCTCGGCGATCAGCACGTCGTCCGCCTGGTCATCTCCCTGATAGCCGGGCACGCAGGGCACGCCGGCGGCGATCATCGCGCGTTTCGAGCGTGCCTTGTCGCCCATCACGTCGATCGCCTTTTCCGGCGGGCCGACAAAGATGATGCCGGCATCGGCGCAGGCCTTGGAAAAGGCGGCGTTCTCGGACAGGAAGCCGTAGCCCGGATGAATCGCGTCGGCGCCTGTGTCCTTGGCGGCCTGAATGATCCTGTCGACCAGCAGATAGGATTCATTGACCGGAGCCGGTCCGATGCGGACGGCATCGTCGGCCATCTGCACATGCGGCGCCTTCGCATCGGCATCGGAATAGACCGCGACCGTGCGCATGCCCTGCGCCTTGGCGGTGCGCATCACCCGGCAGGCGATCTCGCCGCGATTGGCAACCAGGAGGGTGTTGATTCTTGTCATAAATAAACCTCGTCATGCTGAACTTGTTTCAGCATCTGGTGAGATGATGAAGGGGACGGATCCTGAAACAAGTTCAGGATGACGATGGTGGGTCGGTTGTTCATTCCGGTTTCACCACCCAGCTGGGCTTGCGCTTTTCGAAGAAGCTGGCGACGCCTTCTTTGGCCTCGTCGCTGACCATCCGGTCGGCGAAATTCTCGGCGGCGAGGCGTACCACCTCGTCGCGCGGCTTGCCGGCGATCTGGCCGAGCAGTTCCTTGGTCGCAGCGATCGCACCGGGCGCGGAGCCCAGCACCTGCTTGCGCAGCTGCATCTCGATCGCTTCCAGTCCGGCCACGTCGTCGGCGATATAATCGGCAAAGCCCAGTTCGTGCGCCTCGCTGCCGTCGAACCGCGCCGCGGTCAGCATCAGCCGGCGACCGGTGGCATAGCCGAGCTTCTGGATCACGAAAGGAGAAATCTGCGCCGGGCTGACGCCGATCGCGGTCTCGGTCATCGCGAACCGTGCGCCGCTTTCGCAGATCACGACATCGGCGCAGCAGGCGAGGCCGAAGCCGCCGGCCATCGCTGCGCCCTCGATCAGCACGATCACCACCTGCGGGGCCGTGTTGACGAGGTCGAAAATCTCGGCCGCGCCGCTCGACATCTTGATGATCGCCGCGCGGTCACCGCTCTGCTGGAAATTCTCCCTGAAATTCTTGAGGTCCGCACCGGCGCAGAAGACCCCGCCCCGTCCGCGCAGGGTGATCCCGCGCACGGTCCGGTCATCGCGCACGCTCTTCAGCACCGCCGCCAGTTCCGCGACCAGGGCGTCACTCAGCGCATTGCGATTGTCCGGCTGGTTGAACCAGATAGTCAGCCAGCCGTGGTGCAGGTCGAGTTCGAGGGTTTTGGTTTCGGGAAGGCTGGTCATAGTTTGTATCCCCTTCTGTGCTCCGGCCCTCGAGCCGGAGCCCTGGCGACTGCAGCGTTCAGGCTCGCGAGCTCCGGATCAAGTGCGGAGCCCAGCGTGATTTCGGGTTGGCCGCTCATATCCGTGCCACCCCGAAGGCATTGGGATGCAGCGTGCGGTTCTGTGCCTCGAAGATCGTCTCCAGCGCAAAGCCCAGTACCTTGCGGGTGTCGCGCGGATCGATCACGCCATTGTCGAGCACCCGGCCGGAGGTGAAGAAGGCGCTTTCCTGCGCCTCGAAAATATCCTTGATCCGCTGTTCCTGGCGGGCGATTGCTGCCTCGTCCGGCTCCTCGCCCTTGCGCTTCGCCTGCACCCGGGCGACATGGCTCATCGTGTTGGCGGCCGACGCGCCGGCCATCACCCCGGTCTTGGCGTTCGGCCAGCTGAACAGAAAGTCGGGCTCGAACGCGGTGCCGCTCATCCCGTAATTGCCGGCGCCAAAGCTGGCGCCGATATAGAGCGACAGTTTCGGAACCCGGACATTGGAGACCGCCTGGATCATCTTGCTGCCCAGCTTGATCATCCCCTTGTGCTCGGATTCGGTGCCGACGATATAGCCGGTGGTGTTGTTGAGGAAGATGATCGGCAACTGCGACTGGTCGCAGAGCTGGAAGAAATGCGTGGCCTTGGCTGCGGCGTCCGGATCGAACGGACCATTGTTGCCGATCATCCCGACCGCGTGGCCCATGATGCTCGCCTGCATGCACACGGTACCCGGCCCATAGCGCGCCTTGAACTCCTCGAAATCGGAGCCGTCGACAATCCGCGCCGCGACCTCGCGGACATCATAGGGCGTGGTATAGTCGACCGGCACGATCCCGGCGATCTCGTCGATATCGTAGATCGGCTCTTCATAATCGTTGCGGCGGATCGGCGTGCTGTTCTTGTTCCAGTCGAGCCGGCCCATCGTTTCGCGGGCAATGGCAATGCCATGGGCATCGTCATCGGCGAGATATTCGACGCTGCCGGTGGTCGAGGCGTGCATCTCGGTGCCGCCCAGCTCGCGGTCGTCGGCGACTTCGCCGGTGGCCGCATGGACCAGCGCCGCGCCGCCCAGCGCCGCCATGCCATTGTCGCGCACGCCGATCACATAGTCGGACATGCCCGGCATATAGGCGCCGCCCGCTGTCGACGGTCCGTGCAGCACGACCATGGTCGGCACGCCCGCCGCGCTCAGCCAGGCCAGATTGCGGAACAGCATGCCGCCGTGGGCCCAGAGCTCGACCTTATATTCCATCAGGTTGGCGCCGGCGCTCTCGACCAGATGGATGAAGGGCAGCTTGAACTGCTGCGCCATTTTCTGCGCGCCCTTGCTGGCATCCCAGCCGCCCGCGGTCGCCGCACCCGCTCGGATGCCGCTGTCATCGACCCAGATCATGCAGCGCACGCCCTTGACGAAGCCGATGCCCAGGATCACGCTGCCGCCGGGAATGCTGGTCTCGGGATTGCTGTCCTCGACCAGAAAATTGGCCATATTGTAAAGCTGCAGCCAGGGCATGCCGGGATCGAGCAGGCGCTTCAGCCGCTCGTGCGGTGTCAGCTGGCCGCGCTTTTCAAAGGTCGGCCGGCGTTTTTCCGATGCGGTGACTGCCCGTTCCTCGAGACTGCGCAGATGGTCGATCAGCGTCAGCATGTCCTTGCGATTCTGCTCGAAACTGTCGGAGCCGACGGCGATCTTCGATTTAAACTGGGGCATGGGTGCAGCGCCTCTTTCGGATTTGATCGTGTGAACTATTCGCCATTTGACACGGCGAGTCCATAAAGGCTAATTGAATAGCACTCGATATTATCGAGTCAAGTTCGTAAAGGAACCCAAGTGGCTTCAAAGGCGGCCCAGTCGGAAACCCAGCGCAGCAAGCTGGAGCGCAAGGAACGCGTCATCCTGGAAGCGGCGCGGGCGATATTTGTCGATCACGGCTTCGACGGCGCCCGGGTGCAGGAAATCGCGCGCCGCGCCGGGATCGGCGAAGGCACGATCTACAGCTATTACGAGTCCAAGGCCGAACTGATGCTGGCAGTGCTGCAGCAATTCTGGGACGGACTGACCCTCGAAGCCGAAGGCGTGATGGCGTCAGTGCAAGCCACGGATTTCTTTGGCCGACTCCAGGCGCTGGCGCGATATCATCTCAACACCGTGATCGTGAACGCGGATTTCATCAACCTGACCTTCGCCCTGCGGCGCAACAACAGCGAGGTCAGCGTTTCGCGCGACCATCTGCGCCATTATGTGGCGGTGTTCGACCGATTGTTCCTGCGCGGCCAGGATCGTGGCGAGCTGCGCGCCGACGCGGTGCTGTGGCAGGCCCGCGACATATTTTACGGCAGCCTCGAATATAGCGCCCGCTCGATCGAGATGACCCTCGACGACGACCGGAAGCCGCGGGAACAGGAACCCGTGGTCGAACAGATGGTATCGCTGTTCCGCGCCCATTATGGCGCTCGGCCGGAACCCGAAGCGGTCCACGGCGCGACGCTCGCGGGCCTGTCCCGGCAGATCGAGCAGCTGGCCGAAAAAGTCGACACGCTTTCCACGCGCCTTTCCTGACGGGCAAAAAAAGAGCCCCCGAAGGAGCCCTTTCATTCTATCTTTCGCGCCAGTTCAGGCGGCCTTGTAAAAGCTCTCGCCGGCATCCGCCTTCTTGCGGAAGCTCATCGGCGGCTTGAACCGCTCGCCATATTTCTGCGCCAGATTGTCGGCGATGCGGACGAAATTGTCGACGCCCATCGTGTCGATATGGCTCATCGGACCGCCGGTCCAGGGCGCAAAGCCCCAGCCGAAGATCGCGCCGAGATCCGCCGACTGCGGATCGGAGACCACGCCCTCGTCATAGCATTGCGCGGTAGCGATCAGCTGGATGAACATCAGGCGCTGCTTGACCTCCTCGACATCAGGCTGTTCCTCGGCCAGCGGGAAATGCTCGGCGAGGCCCGGCCACAATTTCTTCGAGCCGTCCTCGGCATATTCGTAGAAGCCGCCGCCAAAGCGCCGGCCGCGCCGGTCGATTTGCTTGACCATGATCTCCATCAGCTGCTCGGTGCCGCTGGGGACATAGGCGTCGCCCATCTCTTCCTTGGTTGACGTCATGATATCATAGCCGAGCTGCAGCGTGGTTTCATCGACCACCGCCAGCGGGCCGATCGGCATGCCCATGGCGACGGCGGCATTTTCGATCAGCGCCGGCTTCACCCCCTCGGCGACCATCAGCATCGCTTCATTGGCATAAGGCGGGAACACGCGGTTGGTATAGAAGCCGCGGACATCCTTGACGACGATCGGCACCTTGCGGATCTTGGCGTTGTAATCCAGCGCCACGGCTAGCGCCTTGTCCCCGGTTTCGGCACCGGGAATGATTTCCAGCAAGGGCATTTTCTCGACCGGCGAGAAGAAATGCATGCCGATAAACTGGTCGGGCCGTTCGCTGTTCTTGGCGAGACCGGTAATCGGCAGGGTCGAGGTGTTGGAGGCAAAGATCACATCCTTGCCGATCACCGCTTCGGTCTTCCTGATCACGTCAGCCTTCACGTCCGGCCGTTCGAACACCGCCTCGATGATCAGGTCGACGTCCTTCAGGTCGTCATAATTGTCGGTCGGGGTGATCCGCGCCATGAAGGCCTCTGCCTTTTCCTTGGTCATCTTGCCGCGCGCGACATTCTTGTCGACGATCTTCTGGCTGTAGGCGATCGCTTTCTGCGCCTCTTCCATATTGCGGTCGAGAACCACGACATTCATCCCGCCCTTGGCGGTGACATGGGTGATGCCCGAGCCCATCAGGCCGGCACCGAGCACGCCGACAGTCTGGATATCCGATTTCGGGATGCCTTCGGGACGGGCCGCGCCCTTTTCCGCTGCCTGCTTGTTGATGAACAGGGTGCGGATCATGTTCTTCGCCTGCGGACCGCTCAGCAGCTTGGTGAAATATTTGCTCTCGACCCGCAGGGCGGTGTCGATCGGCAGCATCGATCCTTCGTAGAGGCAGGACAGGATCGCCTTGACCGCCTCGTAATTGCCCTTGCTCTGTTTCAGTGCGATCGCCGACGAGCCGAGATAGAGCGGCACCGCTCGGGGATCCATCGATCCGGCACCGCCGGGGAATTTATAGCCCTTCTTGTCCCAGGGCGCGGACGCCTTGGGATTGGCCTTGACCCATTCCTTCGCCTTGGCGACGACTTCATCGGCAGGAACGACTTCGTCGATGAAGCCCTGGGCCTTCGCCGCCTGCGGATTGGCGGGATTGCCCATCATGATCATCATGCCCGCGGCCTGCAGGCCCGCAAGGCGTGGCAGGCGCTGGGTGCCGCCGCCGCCCGGGAGCAAGCCGACCTGCACTTCGGGCAGGCCCAGCTGGATTTTCGGATTGTCGGCACAGACCCGATAATGGCAGGCGAGCGCCAGTTCGAGACCGCCGCCGAGCGCAAGGCCGTTGAGCGCGCATGCGACCGGCTTCGCATGGGCCGTGCCCTTGAGCAGGTCCTTGGCGCTGTGGCCACCGGCTTCCATGCGACGCAGCATGCCATTCAGTTCCCAGGCGCTGGCAAAGGCGTCCGCCATGCTGTCGGCCTTGGAGGCGCCGAGCATGTTGAGATCGGCACCGGCGAGGAAGCCGGATTTCTTGCCGGAGGTAATCACGGCGCCCTTGATATCGTCGTTGCTGATCAGCTCCTCGACGAAGCTCTTGAAATCGGTGATCAGCGCCTGGTTCCAGACGTTCATTGACTGGCCGGGCAGATCGATGGTGAGAAGGGCAATGCCGTCGCTGTCGATATCGACTGTGAATGTTTCGTAGCTCATATTCTGTTCCTTGCTGTCTCATCCTGCGCTCCGTACTTGATACGGAGCCTTGGCGAGGGGGCGGTTGCCAGCCCTCCAGAGCTCCGCATCAAGTGCGGAGCACAAATATCAGTTCACGCGTTCGATGATCGTGGCGATGCCCATGCCGCCGCCGATGCAGAGCGTCGTCAGAGCGGTGGACTTGCCGGTCCGTTCCAGTTCGTCGAGCACCGTACCGAGGATCATCGCGCCGGTCGCGCCGAGCGGATGGCCCATGGCGATGGCGCCGCCGTTGACGTTCATCACGCTGTGATCGACATTCATGGCATCCATGAAGCGCAGCACGACTGCGGCAAAGGCCTCGTTCAGTTCCCAAAGGTCGATATCGCTGCCGGTCATGCCGGCGCGTTCCAGCGCCTTCTTCGCGGCAAATTCGGGGCCGGTCAGCATGATCGTCGGCTCGGAACCGATGGCGGCCATCGAGACGATCCGCGCGCGGGGTTTCAGGCCATATTTCTCGCCGGCCTTTTCGTTGCCGACCAGCACCGCTGCCGATCCGTCGACGATGCCGGAGCTGTTGCCGGCATGGTGGACGTGGTTGATCTTCTCGATCTCGGGATGTTTCAGGATCGCGACATCGTCGAAGCCGGGCATCTGCTCGCCCATCATCTTGAAGGCGGGGCCGAGCGCGCCGAGCGACTGCATATTGGTTTCCGGGCGCATCAGCTCGTCACGGTCGAGCACGACCTCGCCGATCACGTCGCGGATCGGCAGGATCGACTTGGCGAAACGATTCTCGTCCCAGGCCCTGGCGGCACGTTTCTGGCTTTCGACCGCATAGGCGTCGACATCGTCACGGCTATAGCCATATTTGGTGGCGATCAGGTCGGCGGATATGCCCTGCGGCACGAAATATTCCTGAAAGACCAGGGTCGGGTCGGCCATGCCGCCGAGACCGTCGCTGCCCATCGGGATGCGCGACATGGATTCGATGCCGCCGCCGACCGCCAGATCGGTTTCGCCGGAACAGACCTTGCCGGCCGCGATATTGACCGCTTCCAGACCGGAACCGCAGAAGCGGTTGACCTGGATCGCCGAAGTGGTGTCGGCATAGCCAGCTTTCAGTGCAGCCATGCGGCTGATAACCGCGCCCTGCTCGCCGACCGGGGAGACACAGCCAAAGGCGATGTCCTCGACCTCGTGGCCTTCCAGGCCATTGCGGTCATTGACCGAGGCCAGTACCTGCGACGCGAGGTCGAGGGCGGTGATTTCGTGGAGGCTGCCGTCGTTGCGGCCCTTGCCGCGCGGCGATCGGACGGCGTCATAGATTAAGGCTTCGGTCATAGGGGGTCCTCTCGATGGAAGAATGTAATGGCTTGCCACCAATGCTAATGTTGCACTGCAGCACAGTCAAGCAGTTTACGTAAACGTCAATTAGAGGAGAGAGGCGACTCGCCTCCCCCTCGTTCGCCCCGACCATAAACTATTCGAGGATCGATTGATATTTCTGGCTGAAAACGTCGCGTCCGACGATATAGCGCATGATCTCGCTCGACCCGGCATAAATGCGGCTCATGCGGGCGTCGGTGAAGATCCGGCTGATCTCATATTCCTTCATATAGCCGGCGCCGCCGTGCAGCTGCAGCCCGAGATCGGCCATTTCCCATTCGATCTCGCTGCCCAGCATCTTGCCCTTGGCGGCGATATTGGCGTTGAGACCGCCCTGATTATGGATATCGACGCAATGGTCGACATAGACCTGCAGCATGTCGATCTTGGCGTCCATTTCGGCCATCTTGAACTGGGTATTCTGCATGTCCGCCAGTTTCTTGCCGAAAACATCCCGTTCCATGACAAATTCGCGCGTCACGTCGAAGGCGCGCCGCGCCGAGGCGGCATAGCCGACCATCGCGATCAGCCGCTCCTCGGCCAGCCCTTCCATCAGGTGGATGAAGCCCTTGCCCGGGGTGCCCAGGGTATTTTCCTTCGGTATCTTGACGTCATTGAAGAACAGCTCGGCCGTGTCCTGCGCGTGCAGGCCGATCTTCTCGAGATTCTTGCCGCGCTCGAAGCCCTCCATGCCGCGTTCTAGGATCAGCAGCACCATCGCATGCTTGTCGTCGACGCCGTCGATCTTGGCGGCGACGATCACGACATCGGCGTTGATGCCGTTCGAAATATAGGTCTTGGAGCCGTTGAGCAGCCAGTGGTCGCCCATGTCCTTGGCCATCGTCTTCATGCCGGACAGGTCGCTGCCGGCACCGGGCTCGGTCATTGCCACGGCCAGAATCGTCTCGCCGCTGACGCATTTCGGCAGGAAGCGCTCGCGCTGCTCCTCGTTGCCGATATTCTTGAAATATGGTCCGACCAGCCGGCTGTGCAGCGTGTTATACCATTCGCCGCAGCCAGCCCGCGCGGTTTCCTCGATGATAATCTGCTCGTAGCGGAAATCATTGTCGCCCATGCCGCCATATTTCTCGTCCGGCCAGATCATCAGGAAGCCCTGGTCGCCGGCCTTCTTGAATATCTCGCGATCGACGATCCCGGCTTCGCGAAATTCATCCATTCTCGGCGCGACCTCGTCGGCGAGAAAACGGCGATAGGCATCGCGAAACATATGCTGTTCTTCGGTAAATTTGCGCATGGGAATATCCTTCAATCCAAGAGGGGGCCGGCGTGCCAAAGCCCGCCGGTTTTGTCCCAGCCTTAATGGGCAGGATTTAATCGGTCAATTAAGAAACAAGCCCGTTGCAATTGCCGCGCATTCATCGGTATGGCTGCCGAGTGGAAAAGACAAAAAAACCCTTCATCCTTGGCCTTGGCGGCACGACCAGTCCCGTCTCCTCGACCGAGATGGCGCTGGCGATAGCGCTGGAGGCCGCGGAAGCCGCCGGAGCGGAGACCGAATTGTTCGGATCGGACCGCCTGATGGCGCTGCCGCACTACCGGTCCGACCCCGCAGGAATCAACCAGACCGGCAAGGATCTGGTCGCCCTGGTGCGCCGCGCCGATGGCCTGATCCTGTCCAGCCCCGGCTATCACGGTACCGTCTCCGGCCTGGTCAAGAATGCCATCGACTATATCGAGGAGACCTCGACCGACGACCGCGTCTATCTCGACGGCCTGCCGATCGGGCTGATCGTCACCGCCCATGGCTGGCAGGCGGTCGGCAGCACGCTGGCGGCGCTGCGCTCGATCGTCCATTCGCTGCGCGGCTGGCCGACTCCGCTTGGCGTCGGGATCAACGCCTCCGGCGGCATGTTCCGCGACGGAATCTGTGCCGATGCAGGGGTGAACGAGCAGCTGAAACTGGTGGCCGAGCAGGTCATGCTGCGCGCCGAGGCGCGCTGATTCACTCCGGCGGCAAATTGCCGTAGAAATCGCGGTACCAGCTGACAAAGCGCTGCAGGCCGTCTTCCAGCATGACCTTTGGCTCATAGCCGGTCAGCGCATGCAGCTTTGATACATCGGCAAAGGTGGCGGTGACATCGCCCGGCTGCATCGGGCGCATGATCTTCTGCGCCTCGATACCCAGCGCTTCCTCCAGTGTCCGGATCATCTCCATCAGGCCGACCGGCCGGCTGTCGCCGATATTGAGAATGCGGTTGCTGTACGGCTCCGGCGGACGGTCAAGCGCGCCGAGGATGCCGTCGACGATATCGTCGATATAGGTGAAGTCGCGGGCCATCCTGCCTTCGCCATAGACTTCGATGGGTTCGCCCGCGAGAATCTTCCGGGTAAAGCCGAAATAGGCCATGTCAGGCCGACCCCAGGGGCCATAGACGGTAAAGAAGCGCAGCCCGGTCTGGGGAAAGCCGTATAGTTTTGCATAGGACTGGCTCATCAGTTCGCAGGACCGCTTGGTCGCCGCATAGAGCGAGACCGGATCATTGACCGGCTCGTCCTCGGTAAAGCCGACCCCGCCCATCGGCTTGTCGCCATAGACGGAGCTGGAGGAAGCATAGACCAGATGCTGGAAATCCTCGGCATGGCGGCTGGCCTCAAGCAGCGACAAATGGCCCTGCAGATTGGATTTCTGATAGGCGAAAGGATTGTCGATGCTGTAGCGCACCCCGGCCTGTGCCGCGAGATGGATGATCCGCCGGACGCCGCCAGTCTGCACCAGCGCCTTGACGTCATCGGCATCGGAAACATCCATTTCCTCAAACCGGAAGCCGTCCAGAGCCTCCAGATTGGCCAGCCGGGCGGCCTTCAGCGCCGGGTCGTAATAATCGTTGAGATTGTCGATCCCGATCACCCGTTCGCCGCGTTCCATCAGCCGCGTGGAAACGGCATGGCCAATGAAGCCGGCGGCCCCGGTTACCAGTACCGGATCATTGCTTGCTTCAACCATATGCTGTTCCCATCCTCGGCTCGGTTCGCGGCTGCCCTAGCACGAACTGGCAGATTTTCTGAAAGAAGAAAAAGCAATCCGCACAACGATCCGCGTTCCGGGAGCGACGGTAAAGGCGGGCCACGCCAAAGCGAAACGGCGGCGCTTTTCAGCACCGCCGTTTCCTTCACAGACTTCGGATCGATCAGAATTCGTAACGAACACCGACCTGGATCCGCCACAAGGATGCAGACAGATTCTGGAAATTCGTGTCGTCAGGCGAGAAGCCCTTCATTACATAACGGCCGTCGCCATCCACGCCACCAGTGATCAGCGGGGTCGTGTAGTTGCGCGAGCGGAACAGGTTGGCGCCGCTGTCGATCAGGTTCAGGACATTGTTGAAGTCGGCAAAGACCTGAATCCTGTCCTCGACACCGAACAGGCGTCCGGGTCCGGGCAGTTCCTGGGACAGGCGCATATCGAGATCGAAGAACCAGTCGTTCCGGCAGGAATTGCGAGGGATCGACTGTCCGCGATATTTCGCGATGCACTTGTTGCTGTTGATATAGCTGTCGAGGCCCGCTGCCGCGTCTGCCGCCGTCTGGACCACATTGCCGCCGACGACATTGTCGACATAGACAACGTTCGGATCGGTAAGTCCCGTCGGTACGTAAAGCAGGGCATTGTCATTGCCCGAGGAAGAGTCGTTGAACACGGCTCCGTTGTCGAACGTTACGCTATACGGACGGCCCGAACGTGCGACAAAGACAAAGCCGAGCTGGGTTGCCATATCCGCGAAAAACTCTTCGCGGAAATTCATCGCCCAGGTGATGTTGTGGCGCGATTCATATTCCGACGTCGCCACCGCAACATTCTGCCGGTCGAATGCCGCGACGATATCGAAACTCGATGTCGCCGTGGAGCTGGCATTGTAACGGTTGTTCTTGGCGTTGGTATAGGCATAGCCGAGGTTGAAGCTGACGCCGCCGTTATCGGTGAGGATACCGCGATCCCAATTCTTGGCCAGACGGACCGAAGCGACGTGGCTGTTGAAGGCCTTGCCATTGGTCAGCTGGATTTCATCGTCCCGGCTTGTTGCGAAACACTCCGACGTAACATTGGTATATGTTGGCGACAGTCCGCCCGTACCGATCAGAGCCGCATTACAATCGGCATTATTGGGGTCGATCGGTCGGTAGATGGGCCGACCGTCTGCGGTAAATCCGTTGAGGCCCCGGCCCGTATCAACAACCTGCGACAGATCAACAAAATCGGCAGGATTGCGGAAACGGCTGAAGATATAGTCGAAGTTCAGCTTCCAGTCGTCAAAGAAACCGCCATTGCCAGTGCCAAATGTCGTCGAAACGCCAAAGTTGGCGCGCAGCACCGTCGGGGTCTTGAAGTTCGGGTCGGTTGACTGGGCATCGCCTTCGCCTGCAGCGGCCTTACCGATACCGTCGTTGACTGCACAGGCTGGCGCTGTCGGTGCCGAACCACCGGTTGGGACGGCGAGCTGGGTGCCAGCCGGGACGCAGCCTGGAACCCCGGTCTGTCCCTGGCCAACGCCAAAGCCGTTGTTCTGGAAAGCATTCGACAGCCATACGGACGGATCGCCACCGGTGAAGATACCGACGCCGACACGGACCTGCGTATCGCTGAAGAAGCCATCGTTGAACATGTCATAGGTGGCAGCAAAACGCGGCATCAGCACGGGATCTACCTTGCTGAAGGCATTGGCGTTGGTGAAGCCGTAACGAGACAGGAACAGCGGGTTTGCAGCCGGTGCATCGCCGTCGAGCCAGTCGACGCGGACACCCCCTACCAGGGTCAGCTGGTCGGTGGCTTTCCATTCATCCTGTGCATAGATCGAGAACAGACCGCGTTTCCAGTTGGCCGCAGCATCATTGACATCACCCGAGCGCGAGAAATTGCCGTAATAGCCTGCCGAGGCATCCGTACCCGCCTGGTTGCGGCTATTTACCGCCAGGCAGGTGGCCAGATCATTACCATCCTGAATCTGGGAAGCGGTCGGGAAGGTGTTCGAACCGCAGGCAAGCAGACCGGCCTGCAGATCCGCCACATTGGCAAAGGTAAAGGTGCCGGTTGCGTTCTGGACGAACAGGTTGAACACTTTCGTCTGGTTGAGTTCGCCGCCCAGCGTCAGATTGTGATCACCGGCTTCCAGATTGGCCTTGACCTTGAACTGGTTGATTTCGGTTTTCAGGTCATTGGCGGCGCGGGAGAAGCCGGGGCCAAAGACCAGCGAACCGGTTTCGCCATTGTCAGGATTGGTGACGCCAACGACGATCCGGGGAATCGGATTTCCCTTTTGCGCCTCGCCGCCGCCGACCGGATCCTGAAGATCCTGCACTTCCGAGCGCGACGCCCGGATTTCGGTCGAGAAACGATCGGTCCAGTTGGAGTAAAGACGGGCCGAATAATAGTTGGAGGCCGTACCCGAATTGTAGAAGGTATTGTTGCCGGCATAGGTGCGGCTGGAGGTGCTCACATCGTCCGAGCCCACCTTGGTTTCGTCGAGACGCTGGTAGGTGGCTTCGAAGCGATGCTGGTCGTTGATCACCCAGTCCAGGCGTCCGAAGAAGCGGCGGTTGGACTCGGGAAGGCTGCGGGTGACACCGCCGGATTCGATTCCGAAATTCTGGCGAACGATGTCAGAGACAGTGTTGAACTGCGCTTCGGTGACGAACGGCAGTTCGGTTCCGAAACCGGACCCGGTCGGTCCGGTGACCTGCGAGGAGCCAAGCTTGGCTTCTTCATAGCCGAACGAGAAGAACAGGTGATCCGGGATGATCGGACCGGAGAGGGTCACGCCATAGCGTTTCTCGTTGAACGGGTCGATGGTCAGGTCGGTATCGCCGAACTTGTCGCCCTGCAGGCCGCTATCGGAGTAAGTGAAAAAGGCGCTGCCATGGAACTGGTTCTGGCCGGCCTTGGTCACGACGTTGATGGCGCAGCCGGTAAAGGCGCTATATTCGACATCATAAGGCGCGAATTCTACCGAGGTTTCCGCGATCACGTCGAACGGAAGCGGAAGCGAGTTGC
Organism: uncultured Sphingomonadales bacterium; assembly: GCA_964022135.1. Classification (GTDB taxonomy): domain Bacteria; phylum Pseudomonadota; class Alphaproteobacteria; order Sphingomonadales; family Sphingomonadaceae; genus Parasphingorhabdus. Next base: position 15,148 of record CAXIBD010000030.1, read on the forward strand.
GCGAGGCAAAGGGCGTACCGTTGAGTCCGTACACGTCCGACTGGATGATGCCGTCGACCGAGAAGGAGTTGGAGCGATCGTTGCCGCCGAGGCAGCTGACCCGGTCATTGCTGCCGGAACGGTCGAGGCTGACACGAGGGTCGATACGAATGAAGTCGCGGATGTCGCGGGTGATGGTGGGGAAGGTTCCCAGTTCGGCTGCGCCGAACGACTGGCCCGGACCAACCGCCAGCTGCGAAATCGCAACCCGTGCGCCGGTAACGACGATGACATTTTCGCTGGCGCCGCTGGTCAGCGCAAAGCCGAGCGTGGTGTTGCCCTGCAGGTTGATGCTGACATTTTCAAGGGTCTGGCCTTCGTAGCCCGGCGCGGTTGCGGTGACGGTGTAGGGGCCGCCCGTGGTCAGGCCCTCTGCCCGGAACTGTCCGGAAGGTCCGGTCGAAATGGACCGCTGGGCACCGGTACGTGTATCGGTGACGACGACGGTGGCACCAGGCAGGGGGTTGCCCGAATCGTCGCTGACCGTGCCCTCGATGCCCGAGGTAATTTGCTGCGCTGCAGCAGGCACGGCCATCAGACCCGCTGTGGAAAGGCTGACGACGCTCGCCGCCAGAAGATATTTGATTTTCATGATTTGAAATCCCTGTTCGTGAACCGCATTGAAATGAAATTGTTTCGAGATGATCGCCTGTGCGTTATCGACAGTGCGACCAGCGCCGGTCCCCTCTAGGCCCCATAAATGACAATTTTGTCTCAAATGAAACGGGAAATACTGCAGTGCAGCATTTTATTTTATCGGCGGGAGAATTCTGTCCGGAGAGTGGACCGGAAACCAGATGGTTTGCGACTATCTCATTGCACCATCATATTGTTTTATAGCATTAAATTCTGGACATGACCGTGCTGAACAAACCGTCGAAGGCGGATTTGGAATGTTGCGAATTTACCACGATGTCCGCGTGAATTTTCGATGGCTCGACATGAAGGTCATGCATCGGTCCGACCTGATTGGCGAATTGGTCGTGCACCGATCGGGCGGTGCGTCCCCGTTCGCGGACATCGCGTTCCAGTCGCCGGGCCAAACGGGTTTCGGCGTCGCATTCAACGAAGATGCTGAGGTCGAGAAGCTCGCGCAGCGGCTGATGCTGCAGGATCAATATGCCGTCGATCAGGATCACCGGCCGCGGTTCGGTCCGCTCGGTTTCCGCCTTCGGCATATGGGTGGGAAAATCATAGAGCGGCCGGTCGATCGCCTGGCCCTTTTTCAGCTGCGCCAGCTGTGCGCACATCTGCTCGAAATCCACGGCATCGGGATGGTCGAAATTGGGCCCGCCCTTGCCCTCGGGCGCATCGCCGAGGCCAAAGAAATAGTCATCCTGCGGCAGGATCACGCACTGGTCGGGGCCGAGCCGGTCGAATATCTTCCGGGTCAGCGTTGATTTGCCGGAACAGCTGCCGCCACTGATGCCGACCGCCCGGGGCGTCATATCAGCCCGATCTCGCGCAGCCGCTGCTGCAGATAGTCGTGCGCGGTGATCGGTTCCGGATAATGGTCGGGATGGTCTGCATCGACGCAGCTGGGCAGTGTCTCGATCAGATAGTCGGGGCGGAAGTGCAGGAAGAAGGGCATAGAATAGCGCGAGAAGCCGCGCCGCTCGGGAGCCGGGTTGACCACGCGGTGGGTCGTGGACGGCAGGCGATCATTGGTCAGCCGCTGCAGCATGTCGCCGATGTTCACCGCCAGTTCGCCGGCTTTCGGCGTTACCGGTCGCCAGTGGCCCTTGCGGTCGAGCAGCTCGAGGCCCGCTTCCTCCGCGCCGATCAGCAGGGTGATGGTGTTGATATCCTCGTGCGCCCCTGCCCGTACCGCGGGCGAATCCTCCGGCACCGGCGGATAGTGGATCAGCCGCATCACCGAATTGCCGTCGCGCACCGTGTCGACAAAGAAATCGGGGGCCAGTTCCAGATAGCGGGCAATCGCTTCCAGGATTCGGGCGCCGGCCTTGTCGAAGGCGGCAAACATCTCGAGATAGGTTTCGCGAAAGCCATCCAGTTCCCGTGGCCAGATGTTGGGCGGCATATAGGGTCCGAACTCGTGACCCGCGGGCAGTTCGCGCCCGATATGCCAGAATTCCTTGAGATCGCTGATATCGGAATCCTTGGCGCTTTCCGTGCCAAAGGGAGTGTAGCCGCGGGCTCCGCCGCCGCCAGCGACATGATAGGCGCGCTTCACCTCTTCGGGCAGTGCAAAAAAGGCGCGCGACATCGCCTCGGCACGTTCGATCAGCTCGGCCGGGATGCCGTGATCGGCGACCACCGCAAAGCCCCAGTCGGAAAAGCTGTTGCCGATCCGTTCGGCAAAGCCGTCGGGGTCGGTTTCCGCCATGGCCAGCGAAACGGCGGATAATGTGTCTTGGGTCTGGGTCATGCTCTTAAAATGTGTCCTCGGGCGCGTTTGTCAATCGGGCAGAGTCAGCCCAGCGATAGCAATATGCCGGCAAGGGCTGCGCTCATCAGATTGGCCAGTGATCCCGCAGCCAGCGCACGCAGTCCCAGGCGGGCAATCACCGGGCGCTGGTTGGGCGCGAGACCGCCGGTCACGGCAAGCTGGATGGCGATGCTGCTGAAATTGGCGAAGCCGCACAGCGCGAAGATGACAATGGCGTTGGTCAGGGGCGAGATGCCGTCCTGCATCTTGCCGAGTTCGATGAAGGCGACAAATTCGTTGAGCACCACCTTGGTGCCGAACAGGCCGCCGGCGCCGAGTGCCTCGTCCCAGGGTACGCCGAGCAGATACATGATCGGCGCGAAAATATAGCCGATCACCTGCTGGAAGCTGAGCTCGGGATAACCGAACCAGCCACCGACCCCGCCGAGCAGGCCATTGGCCAGCGCGACCAGCGCGACAAAGGCCAGCACCATCGCACCGACCGCGACCGCCAGCTTGACCCCGGTCTGCGCGCCCATGCCTGCGGCCATGATGATATTGGCGGGTTTCTCGTCTTCATATTCGACCGCGATCACCAGCTCTTCCGGCGCCGGGTCCTCGGGATTGTCCGGCATGATGATCTTGGCCATCAATATCCCGCCGGGCGCCGACATGAAGGCGGCGGCGAGCAGATAGTCGATGCGGATGCCCATCGCGGCATAGGCGGCGAGGATCGTGCCCGCGACGCCGGCCATGCCGACGCTCATCACGGTGAACAGCTGCGACTGGGTCAGGCTGGCGAGATAGGGGCGGATGACCAGCGGCGATTCGGACTGGCCGACAAAGATGTTGGCAGCAGCGCAGAGCGATTCGACTTTCGAGATGCCGGTGACCTTCTGGATGCCCCCGCCGACCCATTTGATGACGAACTGCATGACGCCGAGATAATAGAGGATAGAGATCAGCGCCGAGAAGAAGATGATTACCGGCAGCGCGGCGATCGCGAAACTGTTGCCGCCAATCGTCGGGTCGGCGAGCGGACCGAAGATGAACCTGGTGCCGGCCGAGGCATAGCCGAGGAGATTGGAGACACCGAAGGCCATGGCCTCGATGATCCGCTTGCCGGCCGGAACATAGAGCACGATAACCGCGATGCCGGCCTGCAGGGCGAACGCGGCCCCGACCACGCGCAGCCGGATATTGCGGCGACCAGTCGACAGGGCAAAGGCGATCAGCAGGATCAGCGCCATGCCGGCAAGACTGGTCAGGATCGGGATCATGCGATTTTTCCGATCAGATGCTCGCCATCGGCCGGGGTCACCACGTAAAGCTTCCCGCTTCGGTCGTGCAGGCGGCGGCGAGCCGATCAAGACAGTCGTCGATATTGTCGGATATGATCAGATTCTTGCGCCGTTCGGCGGAGACAAAGCCCTGGTCCGTCATGGTGTCCAGAAAATCGATCAGCGAATCCCAGTAGCCCGCGACATTGAGGATGGCGAAGGGCTTGTTGTGATAGCCGAGCGCGTTCCAGCTCCAGGCCTCGAACAGCTCGTCCATCGTGCCGATGCCCCCTGGCAATGCGACAAAAGCATCGGTCAGATCGGTCATCTTCGCCTTGCGTTCGTGCATGTTCTGAACAATGTGCAGCTCGGTCACGCCCTTGTGCGCCACTTCGAGATCTTTCAGCATCTCCGGGATGACGCCATGGACCTGGCCGCCGGCGGCGAGCACGGTGTCGGCGATGACCCCCATCAGGCCCAGCCGGCCGCCGCCATAGACCAGGTCGACGCCGCGCGCTGCCATGGTCTTGCCCAGCAAAATGGTGATTTCGGCATAAGCCGGGTTCTTCCCGGCATTGGCGCCACAATAAACGGCCAGTCTCTGCAAAGTGCCCCCGGTCGCGCGGCTCGAGGGCCGCGATCTGATGTTGTCGGTTTCTGTTTCCCTATAGAAAAATTGCGGCGCGTGACTATTTCTTTTTTTTCATCGCGGACCACGCTAGGGCTTCGCGATGATCGAAACCGCAAAAACCAACCTCATCCCGCGATCCCTGTTCGTCTTTGCGGTCCTATATGGCGGGATGACCTGCATCGCCGGAATCCTGGGCGCAAAGCAGGTCGCGCTTGGTCCCCTGGCTGTCGAGTCCGGAATTTTCCCGTTTCTGCTCCTGGTGGTATTATCAAGCTCGGTCGCCGAGCTGCATGGAAGAGATGTTGCCAACCGGCTGGTCCGCTTCGGCTTCATTCCGCTGATCACCGCGATCGTCCTGATCCAGATCGTGCTGGCACTGCCAACCGATCCGGGCATGTATGAGCCGGCAAAGGAAGCCTTTCCGATCATCCTGTCGCAAGGCGCCCGGCTGATGTTCGCCGGGATCATCGCCTATGGCGTGTCTCAGTTTCTCAACGTCTATATCTTCTCCCGCCTGGCCAACATGAAGGGCGCGATGCTGGCGCTGCGCGCCGCCATTGCCAGCGCCCTGTCGCAAATCGTCGACACGGTAATCTTCATCACCATCGCCTTCTACGGCGAGCGGCCGATCGGACAGTTGCTGCTGGGACAAGGCTCGGCCAAGGTCGTTCTGTCCTTCCTGCTGGTGCCGTTCCTGATCGTGTTTTTTGTGAAACTGGGCCGAAGACTGGATCGGGAGTGAAAGCCCTTGCAGCCTGTCTTTGCGCTCTGGTTCTTGCGCTGACAGGATGCTCTTCCGGGTCCGCCGATTCGCCGCCAGCGGAGGCAACCATGGTGACCATTATCGGCGCCATTCATGGCCAGCACCGGACCAGCAAGCATTTTTCGCTCGATGTGCTGCGCGGCGCGATCACCAAATTTGATCCGGATATCGTGCTGGTCGAGCTGCCGCCGGACCGTTTCGCCATCGCCTCGGCAAATTTCGACAAATATGGTGAAGTGCGCGAAAGCCGGGCCGATGATTTTCCGGAACTGACCGATGTCGTGTTTCCGCTGCGCAAGCAACTGGGGTTCAAGATCGTTCCGGTCGCTGCCTGGACCGCCGAAATTGCGGCCGCCCGGCGGGCGACGGAAAAGCGGCTCGCACAGGATCCCGCGCGCGCCAGGGACTGGGCGGACTATCAGGTGGCGACCAAAGCCTATGGCAAGGCGGTTGCTGGCCGCTCGGATGACCCGCAATATATCCACTCCAAAGCTTATGATGCGGCGGTCCGGGCCCGTCAGGAGACCTATGAGCGGCTGTTCGGCGACGATCTGGGTGCGAGTGGCTGGCATGCGATCAACGAGGCGCATCTTGCCCATATCAACGCCGCTCTCGATGCGGTGAGCGGCCAGGAGAAACGCGTGCTGATCCTGTTCGGTGCCTGGCACAAGTACAAGATACTGGAAAGACTGGAAGCACGACCGGATGTTTTTCTGGTCAATCCCGCACCGCTTTTCGATCTATAACTATTTGATATTACGATATATTCTATTGGCCCGGGCGAGATCTTCGACCGTATCCACGTCCATCAGGATCTGACCCTCGCCAGCGACCAGCCGGGCCCCTGCCAGCAATGTCCGGGCACCGGAATCGCCGTCCAGCGCCAGCAGCGAGTTCAGCCTGCTGGCGGGAAAAATCGCGGGCGGCATGGCCTGACCGTTGCGGGCGGATGCGACGGTGTCATCCGATTGTTCGAACGCTGCCAAGAGCCGGTCGAGATGCTCGCGGGTCACGAAGGGCATGTCGGCGAGCAGGATGCACAGCGCGCTCGCCCCCTTTTCGATGGCGTGCGCCGCGGCGAGACGGACGGAGCTGGCCTGGCCTCGCCCGGCGTCCGCATTGGCGATGATCCGATAGCCGAGATGGCGCCATTGCGCCGTACAGTCATGTTCGGGCGACCCGATCACCAGCTTGCCGGTGAAGGGCATCGCGGCGGCCGTTTCGGCGGCGTGCAGGCCAAGCATCCTGTCGCCCAGCACGGCGGCGATCTTGTCCGCCTCCCCAAATCTGCTGGACTGGCCGGCAGCGAGCAGCGCCAGCATGATGCCGGAGCGCGCGCTCAATTGGCGGCGACGCTCTCGAGATAGGCAATCACCGCCTGTCTTTTCGCCGCATCCGCAATCGCCCCGGCGACCATCGTCGTGCCCGGAATCTTCGCAGCCGGATCGGCGATAAAGCTGTCCAGTTCAGCGGCGGTCCAGGTGATGCCGGATGCCTTCAGCGCATCCGAATAGGCAAATCCGGCGACCTGCCCGGCTGGCTGGCCGACGATCCCGAACAGATTGGGGCCGGCACCATTGGCCGCGTCCCTGGCGACGGCGTGGCAGGCGGAACAATTGGCAAAGGCGGCCTCACCCTCCGCGATCAGCGCACTGGCCGGATTGTCGGTGACGCCGGCGGCAACGACGGCCACCGGCGCGGCACCGGGCGCGCGCACGATGATCTGTTCCACCGGTTCGGGTGCCGGATCGGCACCGCAGGCCGCGAGCATCAGGGCGGACAGGCAGGCAAGGTTGCGGGCGATGGTCATGGTTCGGTTCCGATCAGGCAAAGCTGTGCTTGGAGAGGGGCAGCTCGCGAATCCGCTTGCCGGTAGCAGCGAAAATCGCGTTGGTGACTGCCGGCGCGATCGGCGGCAGGCCGGGTTCGCCGCCGCCGCCGAGATGCTTGTGATCGCCGTTGATCAGCGCCACCTCCACCGCCGGCATCTCGTTGATCCGGAGCATCGGATAGTCGTGGAAATTGCTTTGCTGCACCTTGCCGTCGCCGAGCGTGATCTCGCCATAGAGGGCGGCGGTCAGGCCATAGGCGATCGCGCTTTCCATCTGCGCGGTAAAGCCGTCGGGATTGATGACAAAGCCGGGATCGGCGGCGACATAGACTTTTGTCACCTTCGGCTTGGGTCCGCTCATGTCGACTTCGGCGACCTGCGCGACGATCGATCCGAAGGACGGCACAAAGGCGATGCCCCGGCCATGTTTATCGGGCAGCGCGCTGCCCCAGCCGGACATTTTCGCGGCGGTATCGAGCACCTTCAGATGTCGCGGCGATTCCGCCAGCAGTTCGCGGCGGAAGGCATAGCCGTCCTTGCCGGCGGCATGGGCCATTTCGTCGACAAAGGATTCGATGAAGAAGCCGTGCTGGCTGTGATCGACCGAACGCCAGGGGCCAAAGCGCAACTGCATCGGCACGTCGACCTTGCGGATCCTGTGACTGGCAATATTGTAATAGGGGACGGTGGGCGCGTCCTTCGGGTCGAACAGATGGGTATGGATATTGTCCCAGCTGACCGCCTTGCCATCCTTGTCGAGTCCGCCGCGGAAGCGGCTCGTTGCCGAGGGACGGTAATGATCCTGCGCCGTATCCTCTTCGCGCGACCAGATCATCTTGACCGGATAGCCGGTGGCCTTGGCGATCCGGGTCGCCATGATGATATTGTCGCTTTCCGACCGGCGCCCGAAGCCGCCGCCGAGATAGGCATTGTGATAGGTTACGTCCTCGAAGGCGAGGCCGGCGGCATCGGCGGCGGCCTGGCGGGCATTGACCGGGGCCTGGTGGCCAGACCAGACATCGCATTTGCCGTCGCGCACCCAGGCGGTGCAGTTCATCGGCTCCATCGTCGCATGGGCGAGGAACGGCACCTTATATTCGGCTTCGACCCTGGTTGCAGCGCCGGCGAAATTTTTCGCGACATCGCCTTCCTCGGTTTCCAGGTCGCCGCCTTCGTCACCGGCTTCGTCGAGATGGCTGGCGTAGCGGGCGAAGATCGCGTCCTGATCCAGAGCGTCGCCGTCGGTCTTGCCATATTTCGTGTCGATGCTGTTCAGCGCCTGCTGCGCCTGCCAGTATCCATCGGCGACGACAGCGACAAAATCCCCCATGTTGAGGATCTGCAGCACGCCGGGCATGGTCTTGGCAGTGCTTGCGTCCATCGATTCAACCGTGGCGCCGACCACCGGCGCTGCCCGGACCGCGGCATATTTCATGCCCGGGACCTTGGCGTCGATACCGAATATGGCGCTGCCATCGACCTTTTCCGGAATATCGTGGCGCGCCTTCGGCTGGCCCATGATCTTGTACTTGTCCGGCGATTTCAGTGTCGGCTTGGCCGGCAGGCTCTGCTCCGCCGCGGCGACGGCAAATTTGGAGAAGGGTTCGGACTTGCCGCTGCCGGTGTGCAGGATCATGCTGTCGGCGGTGCTGATCTCGCTTGCCGGTACCTGCCATTCGCTCGCTGCCGCCGCGACCAGCATTTCGCGCGCGGCGGCCCCGGCGGTGCGCATCGCGCGCTGTCCGGTGGCGCGGACCGAATAGCTGCCGCCGGTGAACTGCAGGCCCATCGCCTGCGCCAGTTCGAGGATGCCGCCGGCAACCGTCGGTTCGAACAGGGCCGGCACCTCGAGATTGGGAAACAGAAAGTCGCGGCCGATCGAATCGGAGACATATTGCATGTCGGCCGGGGCCTCGAGAATCCGGACCTTGTTCCAGTCGGCATCCATCTCGTCCGCCAGCATCTGCGCCAGTGCGGTATAGACGCCCTGCCCCATTTCGACATGCGGGATCACGGCGGTGACGATATTGTCGGCATCGACCTTGACCCAGGCATTGAGCAAATGCTCGTTCTCGCCATTGGTCAGCAGCGGGCTCAGGCGGTCGATCGGATTGCCCTGGCGCACGGCAACGCCGACAACCAGCGCACCGCCCGCAATCACGCCCGCGCCGATAAAGGCGCGGCGGGTCCATTTGCCCTTTTTCGCGGGGCTGCCGGTCTCTGTCTTGCTCATGCCACCGTCTCCTTGGCGGCGGGTCGTCCGGCCGCGGCCTTGATCGCCTGCCGGATCCGGTTGTACATGCCGCAGCGGCAGACATTGCCGGCCATCGCCGCATCAATCTGCGCATCGGTCGGATTGGGATTCCTTTCCAGCAAAGCTGCGGCGGACATGATCTGGCCCGACTGGCAATAGCCGCATTGCGGCACCTGCGCCTCGATCCACGCCTGCTGAACCCTGTGCAGGGTGCCGTCTTCGCCGGCTATGCCCTCGATCGTGGTGATGCTCTTGCCTTCGGCGGCGGAAATAGGGGTAGAACAGCTGCGCACCGGCTTGCCGTCGAGATGCACGGTGCAGGCTCCGCACTGGGCGATGCCGCAGCCGAACTTGGTGCCGGTCATTTCCAGATTTTCGCGCACCACCCACAGGATCGGGGTCGCGGGGTCGGCGTCGACTTCCCGGGGCTGGCCGTTGACTTTCAGCGTGATCATGGAAGCTTCCCCCGGATTATTGAATAGCAGTTTGCAACTTATAGGCATGCGCACGTGATATGCCAACAATTCTGTTGGCGGCGGCGAGCGCCGATTGCAAATCAGGCAAAGACGTCTGCCAGTGCATCTGTATTGCCGCCCTCTTTCACGATGCGCAGATCGACATAGACCGCGGCAATGCCGGTTCCCTGTATCGCGCCGCTAAGCGTGTTGATGGCCAGTCCGGCCAGCGCGATGGCCGTCGTGCCGGCAAAGGCAAAAGGCAGCATGAAAAGCCCCATCACCATCGTGAAAACGATATAGACCACGAACAAGAGAACGATCCAGCGCTTGGATCCCTTCGTCAGTTCGGCGCTGCGCTTCAGCGAATCGATAATCCCCCTGTCTTCGGCCATCATGACTGGGGAGGCGACAATCCACATCAGCGCCAGAATCACGCCGGGAATGATCAGCAACATCATGCCGAGCGCTATCCCCAGGGTCATCAGGATGCCGAGACCGATCAGGGGCAATAGCTTGCCGACCGCCTGGCCAACGCATTCGCCGAGGCTGACCTTCTGCCCGTTGAGATCCTTGACCGTGGCGATGATGAAGGTTGCCTGCAGCAGCACCGACAATATGACGAACAGGAGCCATCCGCCGGCGGATGCGGCCATCAGGGACGGGGAACTGAATATTGCCATCATTGCGGTCGCGTCGTCGCTGGCCATCGGCATTCCGGTGGCCAGCTGGATCAGCGCCTGTGGCAGAGCCACAATCAGGAATGACAGGCCGAGAAAAATCAGCGGATTGCGCATGATGACGCCGAATGTATTGTTCAGGACCCGGCCAATATCCAGATGCTGCTCTGTGTCTGCCATTTCTTACCCCCTTTTTTTCCGATCGCTCGAAGCTGTCACAAATCATACCGTTGGTAAAGCCTGATAGAACAACGATCTTCCTGCTTGCTCCGGCCAGGGGATTCTGCGACACTTTCCCGGTGGTAAAAGCAGCGCAAGGCAAGGGGAATGACGTGAGCGCTTCTTTTGACGCCGCCTGGGACGAGCTGCGCGCTGATCCAGACATTCAATATGTTCCCAGCCAGGCACCCCCGCCCCCCCAAATGCCGCAATGGTGGACCGACTTCTGGGACTGGATGGGAAACCTGCTCTCGCCGGTCGTCGAGGCGTTTGCGACCGCCTGGCCGGTCTTGCGGATCCTGCTGCTGGTCTTGCTGGCGGCCGGGGTTCTGACCCTGATCTGGGTGATACTGGCGCCCTATGTCGAGCAATGGCGCGGTCGAAAGCCCGCTGAAGAGATGAGCTGGCAACCGGAGCCGGATGCCGCCCGCGCGCTGCTCAGCGAAGCGGAGGCGCTCGCTGCGGCCGGCCATTTCGAGCGGGCGGTCCGGCTTCTGCTGCATCACAGTATCGCCGATATCGAAAAACGCCGCCCGGAATTGCTGCGACCGTCCAGCACCGCGCGCGAGATCGAGCGGTTTGACAAGCTGCCCGACGCCCCGCGCGCGATGTTTGCCGTGATTGCCGGTCAGGTCGAACGGGGCCTGTTTGCGGCGCTGCCGATCGACGAGAGCGGGTGGCAGGCCGCGCGCGATGCCTATGCCGGCTTTGCACTCGCCGAAAGCTGGCGGAGGACGGCGACAGGATGAGCGCACAGGTCAGCCCGTTCCGGCGCACCACCATCATGATCATGTTCGTTGTCAGCTTCGCCGCCTTCGTGGCGCTGCTCTACGGGCTGGGCATGGGCGATCCACTTGCCTCGGGCAAGAATGGCGAGGCGCACGGGGCCTCCAGCAGCATTGTTGGCTACAGGGCGCTGGCCGGCCTGCTCGAGAAAACCGGTGTGCCGGTGCACTATTCGCGTTCGCCGGCGGGGATGGACAAGGCCGGCCTGCTGGTTCTCACGCCCGGACCGTTCACGCCCGCCGCAGAAATTGACGCCATCATCCAGCAGCGCGCCTATGCCGGACCAACCATGATCATCTTGCCGAAATGGCAAGTGGCCAGCGACCAGAAGCTGCCGAAAGGCTGGGTATATCGGGGGGATCTCTGGGGCGCGGAGCCTGGTGTGGAAATGCTGGAGGACACGACCGAGGCCAGCATCTCGATCGAAGAAAAGGCCCCTCCCGGCAAATCCGTTGCTTCGGCGGTCGGCGGGTCGGTGAAAGCACCGGCCAAACCGGTGACGATCAGGGGTGATTCCATCCGCACGATCGTACCCGGGCCTTCAGCCAGCGGAGCGCTGGTCGCCTATATCGACGATGGCGGGGTCTATGCACAGCTTGATCGTCTTGATGAATCGCAGATCACCGATCCGGACGAGATCGACGAATCCTTCTATCCGGTGGTGATCGTCGCCGACGCCGATCTGCTCAACAATGCCGGCATGGCGGACAAGCAGACCGCCCGCCACGCGCTCGCGCTGGTCAGGGCGACGGCCACGGCCAGCGACGGCAGCGTGACCTTCGATCTGACCCTCAACGGGTTGGGGCATGCGGAAAATCTGCTGACTCTGGCCTTTTCCCCGCCGTTTCTTTCCGCCACCATCTGTCTGATCACGGCGGCGCTGGCCGCGGCCTGGATGGCTTTCAACCGGTTCGGACCGCCAGTCACGGAAAGGCGCAGCATGAATTTCGGCAAGACCGCCCTGGTCAACAACAGCGCGGCCTTCATCGGCCGGATGCGGCGGGACCATCTGGTCGCCGATCCCTATGCCGCCATGATCCGCAGGCAGGCGGCCGAGGCGATCGGCATCAGCCCGCAGGCCAGCGAACAGGACATGCATCAAAGGCTAGACGCGCTGGGGGAAAGCGGTGGCAATCGCTTCTCCGCCCTTTACGAACAGCTTGTCCGCGCCCGCAGCCCGCAAGACATTGCCGAAGGGGCCGCAGCCCTTCATATCTGGAAAAAGGAATTTATCGGATGACCATCGACGAACTGAAGAGCCTGGCGGACAACATCCGCGGCCAGGTGGGCAAGGCCATCATCGGGCAGGAAGCGATTGTCGATCATCTGCTGATCGCGCTCTTCTCGTCCGGCCATGTGCTGCTCGAAGGGCCGCCGGGGACCGCCAAGACCTTCCTGGCGCAATGTTTTGCCGCCACTCTGGGCCTGGATTTCGGTCGCATCCAGTTCACCCCCGACCTGATGCCCGGCGACATCATCGGATCCAATCTGTTCAATTTCCAGACCAGCAGCTTCACCCTGACGCGCGGCCCGATCTTCTGCGACCTGTTGCTGGCCGACGAGATCAACCGGACGCCCCCGAAGACGCAGGCAGCGATGCTCGAGGCGATGCAGGAACGGTCGGTGACGATCGATGGCGAGACCCACGCGCTGGGATCGCGCTTCATGGTGGTCGCGACCCAGAATCCGATCGAGCAGCAGGGCGTCTATCCCCTGCCCGAGGCGCAACTCGACCGGTTCCTGTTCAAGCTGCTGATCGAATATCCCGACGCAGAGGAAGAGAAAAAGATCGTCAGCCAATATGGCGAGCGCAGCGGCGCGCCGGTGCCCGCGGACTTCGGTATCGCCCAGCAGGTGGACAGCGCGACGCTGGCCGCCGCGACCGAGGCGGTCCGGTCGGTGAAGCTGGTGGACGAGGTGGTCGACTATGTCGTCCGCCTGATCCGGGCGACCCGCGTGACCGCCGAACTGGAAAATGGTGCCAGCCCGCGGGCCGCGATCATGCTGGCTCACGCGGCGCGCGCGCGGGCGGCGATTTCCGGGCGCGACTATGTGATCCCCGATGACGTCAAGGCGCTGGCGCCGTCGGTGCTGCGCCACCGGACCATATTGTCGCCAGCCGCCGAGATCGAGGGCCGGCAGGTCGACAGCATCATCACCGGACTGGTCGAGCGGACGGAAGCGCCGCGTTGAATTTCTACCCGACGACACGGGCCATCTGGCTGATCGCGCTCGGCGCGCCGATTGCCGCGGTGCTGGCGGCGATCATCCCGTCGCTGTGGGCGATCGGTGCGGCCTGGGCGCTGATGCTGGTGCTGTTGCTGCTGCTCGACGGCCTGGTCGCCGCGAGGGCGCATGAGGTGCGGCTGGCGGTGGCGAAAAGCGTCGAAATCGGTGCGCCGCTCGCCATCGGACTGGAGGCGGAATTTTCCGGCAGGATCGGCCCTCGCTCCGTGTCCGGCAATCTCGGGCTCGACGAACGGCTGGCCGAAGAGGGCGCGGTCGCCTTCGCCTTGCAACGGCCCGGTCCTGCGAAGCGCGCCTTTTCCGGGCAGGCGACCATTGTGCCGGTCCGCCGCGGAATAGGCGACATCGGCAAGTTGTGGCTGCGATGGCAAGGGCCGCTGGGCCTCGCCTGGCGGCAGGTCCAGAAGCAGGGCGCGCAGCAGGTGGCGGTGGTGCCGAATATCGCCGCGGTGCGCAGCCCGACGGTGCAGATGTTCCTGCGCGATTCGATCTTCGGCCTGCTCGCCCGCAAGTTTCGCGGCGAAGGCAGCGAGTTCGAGGCGCTGGCCGAATATCAGCCGGGCATGGACCGGCGCAGCATCCACTGGAAGGGATCGGCGCGGCACAGCAAATTGCTGGCCAAGGAATATGAGGCCGAGCGCAACAACCAGATCGTGTTCGCGCTGGATTGCGGTTCGGCCATGTGCGAACCGATCGACGGTCTGCCGCGTATCGACCGGGCGGTGTCGGCGGCGCTGCTCACCGCCTATATAACGCTGAAGGCCGGCGACCGGACCAGCCTGTTCAGCTTTGCCGCCGAGCCGGAATTGTCGACACCCTTTCTCTCCGGCAGCCGCAATTTCTTCCGGCTGCAGCAGGAAGCGGCAACGATTGATTATCGGCACCAGGAAAGCAATTACACGCTGGCGCTGTCATCCCTGCAGAGCCGGCTGCAGCGGCGCTCGCTGATCATCATTTTCACCGATTTCACCGACCCGACCGCGGCCGACCTGATGCTGGAAGCGGCGGGCCGGCTGATCGACAAGCATCTCGTGCTGTTCGTGGTGCTGGAGGACCGGGAGCTGACAGCGATCATCGACCGGTCTCCCGAAACCGCCGAGGATGTAGCCCGGGCGGTGACCGCGCAAAATCTGCTCGACCAGAAAAGACTGGTCCTGACGCGGCTCCGGCACATGGGCATCGATGTGATCGAGGGCGCGCATCAGGATATCGGTACGCGCCTGATCAACCATTATCTGACCATCAAGCGGCGGGGCAGTCTGTGAGCGGCGCACAGGTCCTGAGCGCGGCGGTGCTGCGCAGCGACCGCTTCCGTCTGGAACGGGAAGCGGACTGGATCCGGCTGGAAGCGATCGTCAACAGGATGGAAAAGGGCAAGGCCCGGCGCCTATCCGACGAGGATGTGCTGGCCCTGCCGACCCTGTACAGGACGCTGCTTTCCAGCCTGTCCATCGCCCGGGAAAATTCGCTCGACGCCGGCCTGATCGACTATCTCGAGGGGCTCGCTCTGCGTTCCTATTTTCTGGTCTATGGCACCCAGACCAGCTTTGCCCGCTGGCTCGGCAGCTTCTTTGGCGGCGGCTGGAGCCGCGCGGTGCGGGCGATCCAGCTCGATATCTGGATTGCCCTGTTCGTGATGATTGCGGGGGCTGCGATCGGCTATATCCTGGTCGCCGGAGACAGCGACTGGTTCTACGCGCTGGTGCCGGGCAATTTTTCCGATGCCCGGGTGCCGGGCGCCAGCGCACAGGCCCTGCGTGATACGCTGTTCGGCGGACAGGAAGAAGACGGGTTGGGCGTGTTTGCTGCCTTTCTGTTCAGCAACAACGCGCAGGTGGCGATCCTCGCCTTTGCCCTTGGCTTTGCCTTTGCGATCCCCAGCATCCTGCTGCTGATCCACAATATGGCCCTGCTCGGCGCGATGCTCTGGGTGTTTGCCCAGCGCGGCCTGACGCTGGACTTTGTCGGCTGGCTCTCGATTCACGGCACGACCGAGCTGTTTGCGATCCTGCTCGCCGGCGCAGCGGGCATCCATGTCGGCCGCTCGATCGCCTTCCCGGGCGTACGCTCGCATCTCAAGGCGGCCAGCGATGCTGGCAAGCGGGCGGCGCTGGTGATGGCGGGCGTCATCATCATGCTGATCTGTGCCGGCCTGCTCGAAGGCTTTGCCCGGCAGCTGATTGACAATACCGCCGGTCGCTTCGCGGTGGGCGGGGGCATGCTGCTGCTGTGGCTGATCTATTTCATCGGTTTCGGCCGGGATCGCAGGAGGCCAGGCGCATGAGCGACAGCAGAGCCGTCGAACCATGGATCCGGCGATCCGCCAACCCGAAGCTCGACCGTATCCTGGTGACGCCGGAGGGTGTCCCGCTGCATGTGACGGTCGCGTCAGCGGGGGCAAGGGCGGGCGCGCTGGCGCTGGATATCGTGATTATCGTCGGCCTGATCATTCTGGCAACCCTGTTCGGAGCCCTGCTGCTCTGGGCCTTTGGCATTGCGTTCGAAGGCGCGCTGGAAAATGCCAGTGGGCCGCTGCAATTTCTGGCCGTCTTCTGGATCATCGCGGTGTTCCTGTTCCGCAACGCCTATTTTCTCTATTTCGAACTGGGGGACCGGGCTGCGACATGGGGAAAACGGGCTGTCGGTATCCGCGTTGCGGCGCGGGACGGCGGACGGCTGACCGCGGAGGCGGTGATCGCGCGCAATATCGTGCGCGACATCGAACTGTTCCTGCCACTGGTCTTCCTGACCTCCGGCGAGGCCAGCGGGTCGATGACGGATCTGACCGCCTGGGCCGGATTTCTCTGGGTGCTGATGTTCCTGCTCTTCCCCCTGTTCAACCGGGACCGGCTGCGCGGCGGTGACGTGATCGCCGGCACCTGGGTGATCCGGAATGTGAAGAAGAATCTGGGGGGCATCGTTGCCCCCTCGACAGCGGAGACAGGGACGGACGGGGCCGCGCCGGCGGCACGCTATCAGTTCTCCGACGCCGATCTGTCGGTCTATGGCGAATATGAACTGCAGACCCTGGAAAATGTTCTTCGCGCCGGTCAGGAAGACGCGCTGGAAAAAGTGGCTGCGTCGATCTGCCAGAAAATCGGCTGGGAACCGGGCAGCGGGGACGAGCGGGCCTTTCTGGAGGCTTATTATACCGCCCTGCGCGCGCGGCTGGAGCGCAGCATGAGATTCGGCAAGCGGCGCAAGGACAAGCATAGCGCGCCCGAATGAGCGGCAGCAGGGAGAAAGCCGGGCAGCGCCGATCCGTGCTTGCCGTAGCGTCAGCTTAATTGCTCGGTTAATTGCTTGTTTCCGGCGGTTTTCAGCCTATAGTCCGGCCAAATTCTGACCAAGGAGCGCTCCCATGAATCTGGAATTCACCGAAGAAGAAAAAGCCTTTCGCGCAGAAGTGCGTGAATTTATTGAGAATAATTATCCGCAAAATATCGATTCCCGCGGTGTGCGAGACGAGCTGAGCCGCGAGGACATGCTCGCCTGGCACAAGATTCTCGGCAAGAAGGGCTGGTCGGTTCCGGCCTGGCCGAAGGAATATGGCGGCACCGACTGGACGCCGACGCAGCGCTATATCTGGTCCGAGGAAAATGCCCGCAAGAACACCGTCATGCCGCTGCCTTTCGGCGTCGCCATGGTCGGCCCGGTCATCTACACATTCGGCAACGAAGAGCAAAAGGCCCAGCATCTCCCCGGAATCCGTTCCGGTGATGTATGGTGGTGCCAGGGCTATTCCGAACCAGGCGCCGGCTCCGATCTCGCCTCGCTGAAGACCACCGCGGTGCGCGATGGCGACGATTATATCATCAACGGCCAGAAGACCTGGACGACGCTCGCCCAGCACGCCGACTGGGGCTTCTTCCTGTGCCGCACCGATCCGGATGCGCCCAAGCCGCAGATGGGCATCAGCTTCATTTTGGTCGACATGAAGTCGCCCGGCATCGAGGTTCGCCCGATCAAGCTGATCGACGGCGGCCATGAAGTCAACGAAGTGTGGCTGACCGATGTCCGTGTGCCCGCCACCAATCTGATCGGCGAGGAGAACAAGGGCTGGACCTATGCCAAGTTCCTGCTCGCGCACGAACGCTCCGGCATCGCCGGCGTCGCGCGTTCCAAGCGCGGGGTCGAGCAGCTGAAGGAAATCGCTGCCTCGGAAATGCTCGACGGCAAGCCGCTGATCGAGGACATGGGCTTTGCCACCAAGATCAGCCAGCTGGAGATTGATCTCTCGGCGCTCGAGATCACCGAGCTGCGCACATTGGCTGGCGAGCAGGCCGGCAAGGGCCCGGGACCGGAAAGCTCCCTTCTCAAGGTCAAGGGCACCGAGATCCAGCAGCGCCTGACGGAACTGACGCTGGAAGCGGTCGGCTATTATGGCGCGCCCGATTTCCGCAGCTTCCCGGATGACGGCTCGAATGATTTCCCGATTGGTCCGGATTATGCCCATCATGCGGCTCCGACCTATTTCAACATGCGCAAGACGTCGATCTACGGCGGGTCCAACGAGATCCAGCGCAATATCATCACCAAAATGATCCTCGGCCTTTAAGCGGACCGGGACAGGGGAACCAATATGGATTTCGATTTTACCGACGAACAGAATATGGTGCGCGACGGCATTTCGCGGCTGATCCGGGAACAATATGACTGGGACACCCGGCGCAAGGTCGTCGCCAGCGAATCCGGCTGGCGGCCGGAGCTTTGGGCCCAGCTGGCGGAACTCGGCATGCTGGCCGCGCCGTTTCCGGAAGAAGATGGCGGTTTCGGCGGTGCCACCGAAGCGATGATCATCATGGAAGAATTCGGCAAGGGGCTGGCGGTCGAACCGTTCATCCCGAGCGTCGTCTGCGCCGGCGGCTTCCTGAAACATGGCGGCAGCTCGGCGCAGCGCGAGGAATATATCGGCGGAATCATTTCCGGCGAGATGGTCTTTGCCTTTGCCTATGCCGAACCGCGCGGGCGCTATGATCTGGCCAATCTGGAAACCACGGCGAAGGCCGATGGCGGCGATTATGTTCTGAACGGCCACAAGGCGGTCGTGATCGGCGCCCCCTGGGCGACCCATCTGGTGGTGACCGCTCGCACGTCCGGCGGCCAGACCGACAAGGACGGCGTCTCGGTCTTCATCGTTGCCAAGGATGCGCAGGGCGTGAGCACGCGCGACTATGCGACCGTAGATGGTCGCCGCGCCTCGGAAGTCTATTTCGAGAATGTGAAGCTGTCCGGCGATGCGCTGATCGGCGAGGCCGGCAACGGCCTGCCGCTGATCGAGAAGGTAGTCGACGAAGCCACCGCAGCAGTCTGCGCCGAAGCCGTCGGCGCGATGCAGGTGACCAACGCGACCACGCTCGACTATTCGCGCCAGCGCAAGCAGTTCGGCGTGCCGATCGGCTCGTTCCAGGTGCTGCAGCACCGCATGGCGGACATGCTGATGGAATATGAACAGTCGGTATCGATGTGCTATCTCGCCACGATCAAGCTCGACGAGGACGAGGTCACGCGCAAGAAGAATGTCTCCGCTGCAAAGGTTCGTATCGGCCAGGCAGCGCGGTTCATCGGCCAGTCGGCGATCCAGACGCATGGCGGCATGGGCATGACCGACGAGCTCGCCGTGGGCAGCTATTTCAAGCGCCTGTCGATCATCGAGGGCGAGTTCGGCAGCGTCGACCATCATATGCGCCGGCATATCGCGCTGACCGCAGGCTAGCCGGACAGAACCCGTTCGTCCTGAGCCTGTCGAAGGACGAACGCGCTGGTTCTGACGGGCTTCGACAAGCTCGGCCCGAACGGCACCGGGGCCGAGATGAATTTTGACCCTATCAATTAAGGGGATGGCGCCTGTCT
>CAXIBD010000031.1:0-32675 GCA_964022135.1 uncultured Sphingomonadales bacterium
GAAAAAGCCGGAGCGAGCCCCGGCTTTTCAACATTCGAATCAGATTGATCGCTTAAGCGGTAGCTTCCTGCTTCTTGGCGATTTCCTTTTTGAGCCGCTTCACGCGCAGGCTCAACTTGTCGTCCTTGGTTTTCAGCAACCAGTTGTCGAGGCCGCCGACATGTTCCACCGAACGCAGGCCGT
Organism: uncultured Sphingomonadales bacterium; assembly: GCA_964022135.1. GTDB lineage: Bacteria > Pseudomonadota > Alphaproteobacteria > Sphingomonadales > Sphingomonadaceae > Parasphingorhabdus. The sequence continues at coordinate 184 of CAXIBD010000031.1, forward strand.
GCGTGGAAACGCGGAGCTTCACGCCCTTGCCGAGCGTATCGGACAGAAGCGTTACATTTTGCAGGTTCGGCAAAAATGTCTTCTTGGTCCGGTTTTTGGCGTGCGACACATTATTGCCTACCAGCCGAGTCTTACCTGTCAGTTCGCAAATCCGCGACATCGTATAAGTCCAATTTCTTGTTGTTGAGTGATTCCCAGCGGGAAAGAGCGGTCCCCTAACCGTAATCTGGCCATGCGTCAAGCATATCGGGGCATTTTGCACGATCGCCCTATCCTATGGTCTTCCCGCAGCTTCCGCGCTAACCGATACACATGGCGGCGACAAAATACACTTCTTTCATGGGCGATGCGCTGGCTCTGGCGGACGCGGCCATCGCCGTCGGCGAAGTACCGGTTGGCGCGGTGATTGTCAGGAATGGCAAAATAATCGGTCAGGGCCATAACCGCACCCGCATCGATCATGATCCCACCGCCCATGCCGAGATCGTCGCGATTCGGCAGGCAACGGAATTTCTAGGCAATGACCGGCTGGACGAGTGCGACCTCTGGGTAACGCTGGAGCCCTGCACCATGTGCGCCGGCGCCATCGCCCATGCCCGGATCGGACGACTATATTATGGAGCCGAGGATCCCAAGGGAGGCGCCGTGGACAGCGGGGTGCGCTTTTTCGATTCCCCGACATGCCACCATCGACCAGACGTCTATTCCGGCATGGAAAGCGAACGTTCGGCAAAATTGTTGCTGGATTTTTTCCAGGGTCGCAGAAACTAGCGCCTAGTGAACGAATCTGGCGACAACATCGCGATAGCTGCGGCTGACCTTAACCTGCGCCCCTGATCCGAGAACCAGAAAACATTCGCCATTGGTGTGCGGCTTCACTTCCCGGACCTGACTGAGATTGACGATGGTGGAGCGATGCACCCGCTGGAAATTGCGCGGATCCAGCCGCTTTTCCAGATCCTTCATCGTCTCGCGCAGGATCAGGCTGTTGTCGGCGGTATAGATGCACATATAGTCGCCGGCGGCGTCGATCCGTTCGATCGTATCGACATCGACGCGGAAAATCTGGCCGCGGTCCTTGACGTTGATCAGCTTCTCGTAGCGATTCGCCGATGCGGGCTCGTCGGAGTCCTCGATATTGGCCATCGCATCGGGCGCCACTTCGCTGAGCACGTTTTTCAGCTTTTCGAGTTCTGCCCCGCCGCGCTTTTCAGACAGGCGCTTGCGTACCCGGTCGATCGCGTCGGCCAGCCGGTCTTCCTCGACCGGTTTGACCAGATAATCGATCGCCTCGGCTTCGAAAGCCCGGACGGCGTGCTCCGAATAGGCGGTCACGAAGATGAACAGCGGCGGTTCAATCTCCATGATGCCCTGCACAACGGAAAAGCCGTCAAATCCGGGCATCTGGATATCGAGAAACACCAGATCCGGCTTCAACGTCTTGATCTTGCGAATCGCCTCCCGGCCGTTGCGGCAGGTGTCGACGATCTCGATGTCGTCAAATTTCTCCAGCCGGATCTGCAGACCCTGAATGGCAAGCTTTTCGTCATCGACTAGAATTGTTCTGATCGTCATGTCTTTATATCCTTATGCTGAAACGAAGCCATCGCCGGCGCATTTACCGGTTCCCGTTGACGATCCTCGTTGGATGCATGCTCCCCAAAAATAGTCTCGTTTCTCACCTGTTCGTCGGTCGCGGAGTGATCCGCCGCTTCCCGTTCGATCTGTTCTCTCGTTTCAAACGGCAAGGCAATGATCACCGAAAAGCCCTCACCCGGAGACGAACGCGTTTCGAACAGGGCGCCTTCTCCATAGGCTTGGTTTAATCGCTCCTGAATATTTCCCAGACCGACCCCCGTTGATTCGGATTTTCTGGACGACGTCCCGATCTTGCCCGGGCCGGTATCCGATACGGTTATTCGTAACTTGTCGCCGTCGAGCTGGGCCGCGACCGAAATATCTGCTCCCTCTTCCTGCGGCGTCACCGCATATTTGATTGCATTCTCGACCAGCGGCTGGAGCAGAAGCGATGGCAGCAAGGCATCGCGCACGGCCGGATCAATATCAAAATGGGATCTTAGCCGGTCCTCGAAGCGCATTTTCTCGATGTCCAGATAGAGATGCAGCGTTTCCACCTCCTGCGCCAGCGTCACCCGGCTGTGTACTTCGTTGACCAGCGTATGGCGCAGGAAGGAAGACAGGCGCGAGAGCATCGCGTTGGCCGGTTCGGTCTGGCGGAGCAGCACCAGCGTCGAAATGCTGTTGAGCGTGTTGAACAGGAAATGCGGATTGAGCTGGTAGCGCAGCATCGCCAGCTGGGCGCGTGTCGCCTGCGCTTCCAGCTGCAGCAGCTGGTCATTCTGCTCTTCTACCCGAAGGAAGAAATTGATCGCGTAATAGAGCGCCGACCAGGCGCCCAGCAGCATGATGCCGAGGAACAGCGAGCCGAGAAACAAGGTGCCGAAGGCGGTTTCCGTCGCCGGATTCTGGATCAGGAAAACCCAGGCGTCGATGAAGGCGTAGAGCGCTGCCGCCACCGTCAATATTGCAGCGGTGCTGCTCCATGTCACGATCGGGCGGCGGTGAATGAGATTCTTGTAGACCACGGACAACAGCAGCGAGATCGAATAGCCGGTGATCGTCGAAATGATCACCGGTACCAGAAAGCTCAGCGGCAGTCCGTTGGAAATCCCGCCGATCGCGCGCAAGATGAGCGCACCGGCCCAGCCCGCCGATTGCAGGTTCCAGAATGCGCGGTTCTTGTTGCCAAAAAACGGCTGGGGGCGAATTTCCATAACGGCCATCAGCCTATCTATAGCGGGGCATTGCCGCTGGGGGAAGAATCGCCTATCATTTGCACGAATAAGACGACAAACGCTTCATTTTTGATGCAAATGCAAAGATATTTGCATTAATGCTGGCAAATATGTGGCTGAAGATCGGCAACAGACAAAGGAGAATATCATGGGCGGTCCCAACGAAGTCCGGGCAAAATTCCCTTCCATGGAAGAGGGCACGCAGGAAGACTGGCAGATTATCGGCGGCCATTTTGGTCCCTTTGCCAGCAAGGTGGCTGACCGGGTGCTGGATCACTTGAAACTGCTCGACGGCGATTTTGGGGGCTTTCCGATCGACCGGATGCAGCACAGCCTGCAAACCGCGACCCGCGCGCACCGCGATGGCCGGGACGAGGAATATGTCGTGATGGCCTTGCTGCACGACGTCGGCGACACGCTCGGCACCTATAATCATCCCGATATTGCTGCTGCCATCCTGAAGCCCTTTGTCAGTGCGAAGAACCACTGGATCACCGAAAAGCACGGCATCTTCCAGGGCTATTATTTCTTCCACTATCTGGGACAGGATCGCGACATGCGCGAGCAGTTCCGCGGCCACGAGCATTTCGAGGACTGTGCGGAATTCTGTGCAAAATATGACCAGACGGCCTTTGATGCCAATTATGACACCGCACCGCTCGAGTTTTGCGAACCGATGGTGCGCCGGGTCATGGCGCGCCCTGTCAACAGTATCTACGTGACCGAATAGAGCGGCTGAGAAGAGTCTTCAGGCCGCTGAAGACTCGCCAATCTTCCTGAGATGACGGACCACCATATCCTCGCGGCTGGACCCTTCCGAATCCTGGTTTAGTTCCGCTTCATCGATCCAGCACAGGTCGTCCATTTCGAGAATCCGGTCATCATGCGCCCGCATGCTGATCCGCCCAATCGGCCGCCGATCACGCGAATCGCACAATATCGGATTGGACGGGACACCCGTTTCCCATTTTTCGCCCCATTGCCGCAGGGCAATCATCGTCGGCAACAGGTCCTGCCCCTTTTCGGTCAGCCGATATTCGACCTTGCGCTTGTCATGGTCACAGGGACGACGGGTCATGATGCCCGCCTCCACCATCCGCGTCAGCCGGTTCGCCAAAATGTTCCGGGCAATGCCGATCTCGCACAGAAAATCCTCGAAATGCCCTACGCCATTCAGGGCCGCGCGCAAGATCATGAAGCACCATCGCTCGCCGATCACTTCCAGGGATATGGGCAGGCTGCACTCGCCGCCGGTCAGACTCGATAGATCTTCTCTGATTTTGTCCATGCTCCGTTCCTAAACCAGTTTTTGGGCAAGTGCGAAAAAATTATAAGTTTTTAGTTGCAACTTAAAACCTATTAATATAGGTATTGATTCGCAACCTAAATTGCAACCAAAATTTCTCCCCTCTGGCCATAACCAAAATGGGCCGGAAACAGATTGAAGAAAGGACATATCATGCTTCTCTCCCAAAGCCCGCTTCGCGCTGCGATACTCTTCTCCATCGCCGCCTTGACATCGCTGACCCTGTTCACCGCAACCACGGCCCAGGCCCGGACCACCGCCATCGCCTATACCGCGGAACTGCAAGCCCCGGTCGAAGCGGCGCAGGAAATCATCAAGGATACGGTCATCCGCTGCGCCGGCACCGAATGCGTCGGCGGCCAGAGCAGCTCCGCACCGCGGACGATCTGTGCCAAGATCGCCGACGAGTTCGGCCCGGTCGCCAGCTTTGCCTACAAGGGCGAGGCGTTCGACGCCGAAGCCCTCGCCAAGTGCAACGACTGATCTGAAATCCCCGTCTGACCGGCCTCTCGCTCCCCTTGCGACCAGAACTCTGGTCCTGCCGGCCAGCCATAGCGCCGAAGCAACGCTCCTTTTTCCCTTCCCCGGAACATAAGAGCCAGCTTCGGCGCTCTTTTTAGTTGCCCCGGTCCCCAAAGCGCACCATCTTCGTAGCATGCTGAGGCAATATGAACTGGTGGAACGGGTCCGATCCTATGATCCCGATGCAGATGAAGATCTGATCAACCGCGCCTATGTGTTCTCCGTACAGCGGCATGGCAGCCAGAAGCGCGCCAGCGGCGATCCCTATTTCAGCCATCCGATCGAGGTCGCCGGCCTGATGACCGATCTCAAGCTGGACCAGGAGACCATTGTCACCGCGCTGCTCCACGACACGGTCGAGGACACGCTGACCACGACCGAGGAAATCAGCAAGCTTTTCGGCGAGGAAATCGCCCGGCTGGTCGACGGGGTGACCAAGTTGTCGAAGATCGAGGCGCAGACCGACAACGAGAGGGCTGCGGAAAATCTGCGCAAATTCCTGCTCGCCATGTCCGATGATATCCGCGTGCTGCTGGTCAAGCTGGCCGACCGCCTGCACAACATGCGGACGCTGCATTTCATCAAGAGCGAGGAAAAGCGGCTCAGAATCGCGCATGAGACGATGGATATCTACGCGCCGCTCGCCGAACGCGTCGGCATGTACGAATATATGCGCGAGATGCAGCTGCTCGCCTTCGAGCACATGGAGCCGGAAGCCTATGAAACCATCACCAAGAGGCTGCAGGCGATCAAGGTCGGCGACGAGGGGCAGGTAGAAAAAATCTCCCAGTCGATCCAGAAGGCACTGGAGAGCGGCGGCCTGGCAGCGGAAGTCAGCGGCCGCGAGAAACATCCCTATTCGATCTGGCGCAAGATGCAGGAGCGGCACGTCAGCTTCGAACAGCTGACCGACATCATGGCGTTCCGGGTGGTGACCGACAACAGCGCCGAATGCTACCGCGCGCTCGGCATCCTGCACAAGAAATGGAAGATGGTTCCCGGCCGGTTCAAGGATTATATCTCCACGCCCAAGCGCAACGGTTATAGCTCGATCCACACCACCATCATGCACGGCACCAACATGCGGGTCGAAATCCAGATCCGCTCGCAGCGCATGCACGAGGATAACGAATTTGGTCTGGCTGCGCACTGGGCCTACAAGCAGGGCAACCGGCCGGACGGCCAGGCCGGCTGGATCCGCGATCTGATCGAGATTCTCGACCAGGCGGAAGATGCGGAGGAATTGCTCGAGCACACCAAGCTGGCGATGTACCAGGACCGGATTTTTGCCTTCACCCCCAAGGGCACGCTGCTGCAGATGCCGCGCGGCTCGACCACCGTCGATTTTGCCTATGCCGTGCACACCGATCTCGGCAACCAGGCGGTCGGGGCCAAGGTCAACGGTCGCCATGTGCCGCTGCGCACCCAGCTGCAAAATGGCGATGTCGTCGAAATTCTGAAATCCAAGGGCCAGGAACCACAGCCCGGCTGGCTGTCCTTTGTCATCACCGGCAAGGCGCGCGCCGCCATCCGCCGCAATGTACGGTTCAAGGAACGCGACGAGATGATCGCGATCGGCACCGAATTATATGAAGAAATCATCGAGCGGCTGCCCGGCAAGATCGGCAAGCGCGCGATGAAGGCTGCACTGAAACGGCTGGACATGAAGGAGCCGGATGACCTGATGATGGCCATCGGCACGCGCGAACTGAGCGACCGCGAGGTGATGGAGGCAATCATGCCCGGCAGCGTCCACGACAATGACGACGAACGGCAATGGCCCGAACAGGATCGGGCAATCTCGATCAAGGGCCTGACCCCCGGCGTCGCCTTCAATCTCGCGGAATGCTGCCATCCCGTTCCCGGAGACCGCATCGTCGGCCTGCGGCGCAGTGGCGAAAATGTAGAGGTGCACACGATTGATTGCCCGAGTCTGGCAGACGGCGTCGACGCGGACTGGGTTGATCTGAGCTGGGGCAATGAAAGCGATGGCGCGCCTGCCCGGCTATGCGTGGTGCTGCACAACAAGCCCGGAACGCTTGCAGAAATGGCTGGCGTTTTCGGCTTTCACAATGCCAATATCCTGAATCTGCGCCTGTCCCATCGCGACGGACCGTTCCACACGTTCGACGTCGATCTGGAGGTCCACAACGTGCATCATCTTATGCGGATATTGTCGGCCCTGCGTGCCTCGGACGCGGTCGCACAGGCCGAACGCGCCTGATATTATAGCTTAAGGAGTGGGTGGAGGACCGCCGGGCACACCCTGCGCCTGCATCTGCTGCCGCAACTCTTCCATCTGGGCCGCGGAAATAAAGTCCAGCAGGGTCACATCGAAGATCAGCAGGCTATTGGCGGGGAGTTCCGGTCCGGGAGAGGCCTCGCCATAGGCGAGGTTCGACGGGATCCAGATACGATATTCGCCGCCCTTGTTCATCAGCTGCAGCGCTTCCGAAAAACCGGGGACCACGCCGCCGACCGGCATCGGCGTCTGTTCATTGGCGTCAAATACCGTGCTATCACGCAGACGGCCCTCATATTTGACCAGAGCAGTATCCGTGGCAGTGGGCGACGGCCCCTTGCCCGGCTTGATCACCTTATATTGCAGGCCCGAGGCAGTCTGTTCGACGCCGGGCTGTTTCGCATTGTCCGCGAGGAATTCTGCATTGTCCGGTGGCGGGAACAGCTTTTCCCAGCCTGATTGCGCAAATTCTGTCGGGCTAGTTTTTTCCGGTATGACCGCAGCAAGCCCGGCGACCAGGACGATGCCCAGCAGCAGCCCAAGCAGAAAGGGCCGGATCGCGAACGATGGCCTGCTTGTCTTTTGATTTGGGCTGATATCACTCACGCACTACACTCCAACAGCAACCAGGCGGACATTCGAATGGGCTCTATTCGCCCATAGTCTCTATTGGCCAGGGGCTCCCGGAGCGCCAGGACCTGCGCCCTGCGCCTGCATCTGCTGCCGCAATTCTTCCATCTGCGCCTGGGAAATGAAATCCAGCAGGGTCACGTCGAAAATCAGCAGGCTGTTCGGTGGAATCTGTTCTCCCGGAGACGCTTCGCCATAGGCCAGGTCGGAGGGAATCCAGATGCGATATTCGCCGCCCTTCTGCATCAGCTGCAGCGCTTCCGAAAAACCCGGAACGACGCCGCCAACCGGCATCGGTGTCTGCTCGTTGGCATCAAAAACGGTGCCGTCGCGCAGCCGGCCTTCATATTTGACCAGCGCGGTATCCGTGGCTGTCGGGGATGGCCCCTCGCCCGGCTTCAGGACCTTGTACTGCAGACCGGATGTGGTTGTTACCACCCCGTCCTCGTCCGCATTGGCAGCAAGAAACTGCTCGTTGCTCGCACCGTTGACGACGGCATCCTGCGTTCCCGCAAAAGCCAGCAGCAGAGCGGCGGCGACAACCAGCAGCACGCCGAGCCAGATTTTGCTCAGAGAACCCTTTTTGATGGGATGAATCGGAACGGTGGTGACAGACATCAGCAGGCTACCTTAATGTTTGTGGAGCCGGAGTGCTTAAATCAGACCGTCGCGTTCCATCCGCTTGCGGTCCATCTTGCGGGCGCGGCGCACGGCAGCAGCCTTTTCGCGGGCGCGCTTCTCGGACGGCTTTTCATAATGGCGGCGAAGCTTCATTTCGCGATAAACGCCTTCACGCTGCAATTTTTTCTTGAGCGCGCGCAGCGCCTGATCAACATTATTATCGCGAACCATGATTTGCATAAGACTGAGTAACTCCGTTCAAATTTCGTAGCGGGCCAGAAGCAATTTCTTCTGGCCTGAATTGGTGTAAAAGCCATAAAAAAGGGTTTGCAGCAGAATCAATCTGCTTCAATCTCGCGCCGCCTATCAATTTCTAGGCACCGAGGCAAGCTTTTACACGATAAATTGCGCAAATGAAAGCTGGTTTGCATTTTCGTTTCTGTCGCATTGCTATAGAGGGTGAACGAGAGACGATAGAAGCGATTCGAGGAGAGAGAAATGGCCACGGCAATCAACATACAGTCGACCTGCAGCGAAGAAGAGTGGAAGGCGCGCCAGAAGCTTGCGGCCTGCTACCGGATTTTCGCCTATCTCGGCTGGGACGAACTGATTTTCAACCATATCACGCTGAAGGTTCCAGGCGAGGACAATGCTTTCCTGATCAATCCCTATGGCCTGCATTTCAGCGAAGTGACCGCCTCTACCCTGGTCAAGATCGACATCAAGGGCAACACGCTCGACGGCTCGACCTACCCGGTCAACAAGGCCGGCTTCACCCAGCACAGCCTGTTCCATCGCGAACTGCCCGATGTCCATGCGATCATCCACACCCATACCACCGCGACCATGGCGGTTTCTTCCGTCGAAGGCGGACTCCAGCCGGTCAATTTCTACGCCGCCGCGATCGTGCCGCGCCTCGCCTATCACAAGTTCGAAGGCATCACCGTGCACGAGGATGAAGGGCCGCGCTTCCTCGCCAGCCTCGGCAAGAAGCGGATGATGATGCTTGAAAATCACGGGCCGGTTGTGATGGGCCGCACCCTGGAGGAAGCCTTCCTCAACCACTGGGTGCTGCAACGCGCCTGCGAGATCCAGATGCAGACCCTGTCGATGGGCAAACCGGTGATGATCGGCGAAGAAGTGATCAAGAAACATCTGGAAAATCTGTCCCAGGCCTCGATCGATCCGCTGCAGCAGGGCGTGCCCGAATTCGAAGCGATGGTGCGGCTGGTCGATCGCGAGGACCGGAGCTGGCGGGAGTAAAAAGATTCCCCTCCCGCTTGCGGGAGGGGCTAGGGGTGGGCATAGATAAATTAATGATTTCCTCGGCATCAATATTCCAAAATTCCCACCCCCGCCCCCTCCCGCAAGCGGGAGGAGAGATTTGACCAAATTCACCGTCAACGACCGCCCGGTCTGGTACCGGATGGACCCCGACACGCCGCTGCTCTGGGCGCTGCGCGACGCGTCCAATCTCACGGGCACCAAATATGGCTGCGGCACCGGCGACTGCGGCGCCTGCATGGTCGAGGTCGACGGCGAGGCGATCCGCTCCTGCCTCGTCACGATCGGCGAGATGGAGGGTCGTTTCGTCACCACCATCGAGGCGCTGTCGCGCGATCGCAGCCATCCGGTGCAGCAGGCGTGGGCAGCGGAAAATGTCCCGCAATGCGGTTTCTGCCAGTCCGGCATGATCATGGCGGCAGCGGTGCTGCTGAAGAAAAATAGCAACCCGTCGAAGGCCGCGATCGACGAGGCGATCACCAATATCTGCCGCTGCGGGACCTATCCGCGGATCCGCGAGGCGATCCAGCGCGCCGGACGGGTGGCCCGCGGCGAAGCGGTGCTCAGCGCCGCGCCGCCACCGGGCATCGATCCCGAAGATGCCGCCCGGGCGGTGCCAGCGCTGACGCCAAAGGACTGACCGTTCCCCGGCCTGCGCCGGCATCCCTGTCTGCTAGAAGCCGAACTTCACGGTGAGCCGCGCATTCAGCGGTTCGCCGGTCGAAATATTGTCATTGTTGTGGACCGACGGGTAATAGGTCTCGTCAAATAGATTTTCGACATTGAGCTGGACCTGCACGGCTTCGCTGAGGTCATAATATAGTGCGGCGTCGACTCGCGTGAAAGCGGGAATGCGGACACTATTGTCATTGGTCGCGAACTGGCTCGACTGGTGGGTTACCCCGATCCCGCCGGCAAATTGCTCGGTGAAATCATATTTCGTCCACAGCGAGATCATATGTTCCGGGACCTGGAACAGGCGCAGATCCTGTCCGCCGAGAGTGGTCGCATTGCGCTGCTGGCCGTCGAGATAACTGTATCCCGCATTAATCTGCCACTGCTCGGTCAGCTTGCCGACCAGCTGCAATTCCAGACCCTCGGTCCGCGAACCCGACAGGGCCGTATTGCCCTGATTGTCGAGCAGGATCGCCTGGTCGTCACGATCGAGGCGAAACAGGGCGGCGGTCAGGCTGAGCGCGGGCGCAAGGTCCCATTTCACGCCAAATTCGATATTCTCGAATGTTTCCGGGGCCAGGCTGGCAGTCGCCGGGCTAAGGGTGAGAAACTGGTCGCCCGACCGCGGCAGAAAGCTTTTGGCATAGCTCGCATAGATCGAGATATTTTCCTGCGGCTTGTAGATCGCCCCGAAACGCGGCGAGAATTTCTCGTCCGCCCGTTTCAGCAGCAGGCTGTTCTGGACATCGTTTACATCGAGGTCGAACCGGTCAAAACGCACGCCGCCAATGATCTCGAAATGATCGCCGATGCTGATCTGGTCCTGCACGTAAAGCGACAGGAATTTGAGGTCGGAGCGTGTGCTGCGATTGAACGCGGGGAAGGTGAAGGCAGGCACGGCAACCGGATCGGTCAGCGGCACCACGATCTGGTCATCATTGCTGGCGGCAAACAATATGTCCCGCCGGGCGTTGGCGGATTGCTGCTGGCCGATTTCATAGCCGAGCAGCAGGCTGTGGCCGAGGGCCCCCGTATCGCCCGTCCAGAGCAGATTGCCTTGGGTGATGAAATTTTCGCGGTCGGTCGTGTCGACATAGCCGTCCAGCGTGACCGAATTGCCTACCGGGGCGAGCCGGACGTCGTTGCTCCTGGCATCAACCGGGTAGACGTTGCGATAGAGCTTGTCATAGTCGCCATATTGCGTGGTCGAACTGAAGGTCAGCTCGTCACTGAAATCATGCTCGACCCGCAGCTTGACGATATGGGCCTGCAGCGTCGTGCGGTTGGTCCCCGGCTGGCCGAACAGGGTGTCGCGAAAACCGGACAAGGGCCCGCACGGATTTGCAAAAGAACAGGCGTCACCAGCCGCCCTGAGCTCCGCCGGATTGCCGCGATCTACCGCCCGATTGTCGTCCACATATTCGTAGGACAGCAAAATCCGGTTGTCGCTGTCCAGCTCCGCGCCGAAGGTCGGGTTGATCGCGAAACGCCGGCCATCATAGAAATTGCGATGGTTGTTGAATTCTTCGTAGAGCCCGTTGATCCGGAACGCCGCCATATCGCCGACCGGCAGGTTGAGGTCTCCGGCGAGATAATAGGCTCCGAAGCTGTCCACGCTCGCGGTGGCCTCGCCAAACTGGCGATCTGCGATCGGGGACTTGGTCACCCGGTTAACGATCCCGCCGCCGCCGCCGCGGCCAAAGATCATCGCATTGGGCCCCTTGTGGATCTCGACCCGCTCGATATTGTAGAGCGGCCGGAAATACTGGACGTCATCGCGGATGCCATCGACGAAGAAATCGGCGGTGCTATTCTGCCCCCTTATCGTGATCTGATCGCGGTTGCCTTCACCCTGCCCGATGGATGCGCCGGGCGTGTACCGGAGAATATCCCCGATATCCTGAAGCGCCTGATCATCAAGCTGTTCCCGGGTCACGACCGACACCGTCTGCGGCGTATCCAGGAGCGGGGTATTGGTTTTCAGGCCGGCGCTGCTGATCGCGACATAGCCTTCCTTTTCCCCCGTCACGATGATTTCCTGATCATCAGCCATGCCGTCGTCCCAGGTCTCCTGGGCGGTTGCTTGTACCGGACCTGCAGCAAGGGCGATCAGACTGACAGACGCAAGAATGCGCAACGGACGGCGCGGAACAATATTCACAGGCGGACTCCCTTGGATGAGAATTATTCTCGATGGCGCGTCTGCTAATGATAATAATTCGCATATGCAACGAATAATCTTTCGCCTCTGGAATTTTCCTTTGATACAACCATCCGACTTGTGTTTATGAAACCGATCGGCGCAACAGGAGAGAAGCATGAAAGCCACGATCTGGCACAATCCGAAATGCGGGACATCCCGCAAGACTTTGGCGATATTGGAAGAAACTCCCGGCGTTGACCTGACCGTGGTTGAATATCTCAAAAACCCGCCGAGCCGTTCCAAGCTGGAACAACTGTTCCGCGACGCTGGCATGACCCCGCAGGAGGGCCTAAGGGTGCGCGGCTCGCCCGCTGAAGAGCTGGGCCTGACAAAGAAAGACGCGACCGCCGATCAGATTCTGGATGCCATGGCCAGGGAGCCGATGCTGATCAACCGGCCGCTCGTCGAAACCGACAAGGGCGTCAGGCTGTGTCGGCCGCAGGACATTGTGCACGAGATTCTCTGACGGAAAGCGCGGAGGTGGATGTGAGGGAAACAGGCCGGGAAAATTGATGGCGGTAATCGCAGTGTACAGCATGAAAGGCGGCGTCGGCAAAAGCTGTTCGGCGGTGAACCTCGCATGGAACAGCGCTGTCGGAAGCTCCCGCCGGACCTTGCTCTGGGATCTCGATCCGCAAGGTGCAGCCTCCTTCATACTCAAGGGAGACCAGACGGAAAAGGACCGTGCGCGCGCCATGGTCGCCGGAAGGGTCAGGCCGGACAAGGTGATCAGGCCCACCGGGATAGAAAATCTCGACCTGCTCGCAGCCGACGTCTCGCTGCGCGGGCTGGACCGGCTGTTCTTCCAGATCGGCAAGAAAAGGCATCTGGGAAAGTTGCTCAAGCAAATCGGCAAGAGCTACGACCGGATCATCCTCGATTGCCCGCCCGGACTGACCGAGACGAGCGAACAGATCCTGCGCAACGCCGACATCGTGATTGTCCCGGTCATTCCGTCACCACTCTCCGAACGCGCGCTCTGCGATGTGCAGATGTTCCTGGACGCCACCGGCAAGAGGCACGCCCCGCTGCTCCCGGTCTACACCATGGTCGATCGGCGACGGTCCATTCACAAACAGGGCTTGGCCCGCAATCCGAAATGGCCGGTCATCCCGATGTCGAGCGCGGTTGAACATATGACAAAATTGCAGGAACCGGTAGGCAGTTTCGCGCCGCACAGTCCCGCGTCCCGGGCCTATGCCCGGATTTGGCGCGGCGTGGAAAAGCGACTGACAAAAAAATAGTGCGGGCCGGCGAGCCTATGCGAACTTCTGGCCAAATTCCAGCTGGTGGGATTCAAATCCGCCGAACAGATTTCTGGCATCTTCGGCGATCATCGGCCGTCCGAAATAATAGCCCTGGATCTTGCGGCAACCGAGGCGCCGGATCATCTGCACCTCTTCTTCCGTCTCGGCCCCCTCGGCGGTCGTCGACATGCCCAGCGCGTCCGCCATCGCCACGACCGCACGGATAATGGCGAGGCTTTCGGGCACATTTTTGGCGGCTCCCTGGACGAAACTGCTGTCGACCTTGATCGTCGAGAATCGCGTCTTGCGCAGATAGCCGAGCGAGGAATAGCCGGTGCCGAAATCATCGAGCGACAGATTGATACCGAGCGCGATAATCTGATCCAGCATTTCCGCCGCACCCGTGCCCTCACGCATGAAAATGCTCTCGGTCACTTCTATTTCCAGGCGATTCGGAGGCAGTCCGCTTTCCTCGAGCGCAGACACCACCACCGAGAGGAAATTCGCTTCAACCAGCTGATCGGCAGAGACATTGACCGCGACCTTGACCGTGGATGGCCACTGCATGGCTTCCTTGCACGCGGTCCGCAATACCCACTCGCCAATCGGCACGATCAGGCGGGCTTCTTCTGCCAGCGGGATGAATTTGGCGGGCGAAACAGATCCGAATTCCGGATTGGTCCAGCGCAGCAGCGCTTCGAAGCCGACGACACCGCCCGAATCCGCACTGACCACGGGCTGGTAGTTGAGCAAAAGTTCGTCATTCTGCAGCGCCTTGCGCAACGCCATTTCCATGACCCGCCGCTCTTCTGCCTGCACGTGAAGCTTTGGCTCGTAGTGCGTAAACGCCCCGCCGCCCTGGTCCTTCGAACGATACAGGGCCAGATCGGCGCTGCGCATCAGCGTCTCGACCGTACGCCCGTCTCTCGGGCCTACTGCTGTGCCGACGCTGGCACCGATGTAGAGCGTGTGCTGGTCAACCTCGTAGGGACGCGAAAGTGTCTCGATAATTCTGCTCGCCAGCAATTCGATATAATGCGTATCGCTTGCTTCCTTGACCACCACCGCGAATTCATCGCCGCCCAGACGACCGCACAGTTCATTCTCGGTCATGATCGACCGCAACCGATCGGATACTCTTGCCAGCAGCCGGTCACCGACCGGATGGCCGAGCGTGTCGTTCACCGCCTTGAACCGGTCAAGATCGATCATCATGAAGCCGCAGCGGCCATTCCACTTGTCCGCCGTTTGCATGGCCATTCTCAGGGCGTCGGTCAGCTGCAAACGGTTCGGCAGGCGGGTCAGCGTATCAAATCTCGCCAGATGCGAGATTTTATCGGCCGATTCACGCTGTTCGGTGATATCCGATCCGACGCCGCGGAATCCGTGGAAGGTACCGTTGTCATCGAGTTTTGGAGAAGCAGACAATTCCCACCAGCGGTTCTCGCCGTTGATCTGAACGGGCACCAGCATGTTGCTGAAGCTGTCCCGCCGTTTCAGTTTTTCGGCCAGTTCGTGCAGGGCTGTTGAGAATTTTCCGCTTTCCCAGGATTCGCCGGCGACCATTTGCAGAAACGGCTTGCCTTCGATCTGGTCAGCCGGCTGACCGAGCGCATGCGCGAACCGCGGCGAAACATGCGTTATGCGGCGCGAGGTATCGGTCTGCCAGAGCCAGTCTGCCCCGGTATCCTCGAATTCCTTGAGCAACAGGCTGACCACTTCACTTTTCTCGGTCAGGCTGGCTTCCGCGACCCGTCTTTCGATAAATGAGCGGCCGGTCATCAGGCAGCCGGAAATCAGCAACACGGCAATCGCCAGCGAGGCCAATGCCAAATGGGGGCTGCCAACATATAACCAGCCCAAAATCATGGCTGCGCTGGACGATGATATGAACAATATGCTGCTGAGTGGCACATTGGACAAAAGCATCGCAGAACCCACCATCAGGCAGATGACAATAGCCCATATCGGGATCATGGTCATGAGGTTCGTGCTGAATGCGAAAAGCAGGAAGCCGGCACCCCACAGCGAGCCTCCGGTCAGGGAAACGAGATAAACCATCGTCAAATCGGAACGATTGATCGTTTTGCGCTGCCATGCCGACTGTTTGCGATACAGCAGGTGAGCGTAAATATATAATCCAGCCAAACCTGTCAGCCACAGACCGAGAAGCCATATGTTGACCTGGCCGATGCCCAATTGCACGATCAACAGGCCGCAGACGATCGCGGAAACGATCTTCAGAAAACCATGCTGGTTATTACCATTGAATTGCAGCGCACGTATCCGCCCCCAGTCGACCCCCGGGGGATCGGAAAGGCCGAGCAATACGCGTAGCGGTATTGCCTTTGGCAAACCAGATTGGGCGATCGTTTTTAACACCAGCCCTACATAGGGCGAAATTCTTAGCGAAACGTAAGGACTGGCTTAAAATATTTTTGCTATGTCTGATTAACCGGATTTAACCGGATTCAGGCCGCGACCGCATAAGGCTGAATGTCGCCGGAAAGATACAGGTTGCGCGCCTTCGCACGGCTCAGCTTGCCCGAACTGGTGCGCGGCAAGGTGCGCGGCGGCACAAGTTCGATCACACAATTCATCCCGGTAATGGCTCTCACCTTTTCGCGGATTTCGTTCCACAGCCGCAGACGCTCGATTTCGTCCGAGGTCCGGCATTGCACAAGCACGGCCGGTGTTTCCTCACCGCCCGGTGTGGTGATGGCAAAGGCCGCGATATCGCCGGCCTTGAACCCGGGCAATTGTTCGACCGCCCATTCGATATCCTGTGGCCAGTGGTTTTTGCCATTGATGATGATCATGTCCTTGGCGCGACCGACGATGTACAGATAGCCGTTCGACAGATAGCCCATGTCGCCGGTGTCGAGCCAGCCGTCCACCAGACAGGCATCGGTCGCCTCCTGGTCGCGGTAATAGCCTTCCATCACCGCCGGACCCTTCATCCAGACCTTGCCGACGGTTTTTTCCGCCAGAACCATGCCGTTTTCGGCGCGGATTTCCAGCAGCGTATCGCGTACCGGCTTGCCGCAATTGACAATCGCGCGGTACCGTTTCGGGCGGCTGCCGTCGCTCTTCTTCTCTCCGGAAAGCTCGGTCTCCTCGACCAGCTCCACTTCCATGCCCTCGCCGGATGGCATCAGGGTCACGGCAAGCGTGGCTTCGGCCAGACCATAGCTGGGCAAAAATGCCTTGGCATCGAATCCTGCCGGCGCGAACGCGTCGGTAAAGCGCTGCATGACGTCGGGCCGGATCATGTCCGCGCCATTGCCCGCCAGCCGCCAGCGCGACAGATCGAACCGCTCCTCGACATTGGACTGGCTGCCGATCCGGCGTGCGCAGATTTCATAGCCGAACGTCGGCGAAAAACTGCAGGATGTTCCGGGATTACGGGAAATGAGGTCCAGCCATGACAAGGGACGGCGCGCGAAATCCGCGGTCTTGAGATAGTCCGTGGAGACCTGGTTGGCGACCATCGACAGGAAACAGCCGACCAGACCCATGTCATGATAGAAGGGCAGCCAGGAGATGCAGCGATCGCTGTCGCCGATCAGCATGCCATGAGCATGCGACCCCAGATTGTGCAGCAACGCCTTGTGCGTAACCGCAACCCCGTGCGGGAAGCGGGTCGAACCACTGGAATATTGCAGATAGGCTATGTCGCTGCTGCTTGCGGTGGGCAACGACGCGTCGGGAGCGTCCTGGCCGGCAAAGGCATCCCATCCGTGACCGGGAATGGCGCGCGACTGGCCGGCAGCCCCCGCCAGCTCTGCAATCTCGTCCGGGAACAGCAAGATGGCCGGGTCGCAGCTGTCAAGCTGGACACCGATCTGGTCGATATAGCTTTCCTTGCCACCGAAGGAAGTGGGCAATGGCAGCGGCACCGGCAGCGCACCGGCATATACCGCGCCAAAGAACAGCGCGCAGAACTGGGGTTCGGTATCGGCGATCAGCGCCACCCGATCGCCCGGCTTTATCCCTGATGCGATCAGGCGTTTTGCTGCCGCTGTCGCATCGTCGCGCAATTCGCTGAACGGATAGGCCCGGACAAGCGAGCCGCGAGCATCATGGAAGTTGAAGCCCTTTTTCCCTTGCGCTGCATAATCCAGAGCATCGCCCAATGTATCAAAGTCGGAGAAGCGCCGCGGCAGCTCGTCCAAAGTCGGCGTTGGTGTCAGTTCGGTCATCCAATTTCCATTTCCGGGAGGTCCAGCCTCTCCAAAATCAGTCTGCTTCGGTCGGTCAAGGTCTATATTGCCTTTTTAACGGCCCATTAGCCACTTATGCCAAGCTCATTGCTAGCCTCTGGCGTTTAAATTTCGGCCCGACTGTGGCACAAAAAGGGCACGCGTCATACTTGAAAGCCAAACCGTTGAAAAACAGCGTTAAAACGTTAGATCAGGAGAGCTTGCAACGGCTGGCCATACGCTATGTCGAACGATATGCGACGAGCCGGAAAAAACTGGCCGATTATCTGCACCGCAAAATCCGGGAACGGGAATGGCGGGGTGACGGGGCCCCTGCCGTCGAACAGCTGATCGAACGTTTCGTCGATCAAGGCTATATTGACGACGCCTTATACGCACAGAACAAGGCGTCGGCCCTCATCCGGCGCGGCTATGGCGCGCGGCGCGTTTCGCATGCGCTTTATCAGGCCGGCATCAGCGAAGCGGACGGGCGCGAGGCCTTTCAGATCAGCGAAGCGAACAAATGGGTTGCAGCGGACAAATTTGCCCGAAAACGGAAGATCGGACCCTATGCCGAGAGCCGGCAGGATGCCGATAAATGCCGCAAGCAACTGCAGGCTTTCCTGAGGGCAGGCCATGACTTTGACCTGGCTAGCCGCTTTGTCTTTGCCGGCCCGGGTGAGGAAATAACGGCGGAAAACTGATCCTGTCCGATGCAAGCAGGCGGGCCTCCCTGGTTGGATGGACTCTATTGCGGTCAAGAATCGCCAGTTTAATATTATTGTGATATAACCTTTCGAGCGAGTCGAAATGTGATAGACATTTGGTTTGGCTTAGTTTTGTTCGGAGATGCATCGTGGCCAGCTTGTTTGCGGAATCAGAGCCTGCGGATAGTCGTGCACGTGGTGCCGGAGCAGATGACCATTCCTCGACCAGTAGCGAAATGCGACGTGCAACGGGCCGCGTGAAATGGTTCGACAGTCACCGCGGTTTCGGCTTCATCGTTCCTCAAAATGAGCTCTCGGACGACAACGGCGATCCTCCGCAATCGGATATTCTGGTTCACTGGAGTCTGCTCGAGTCCCTGGGCACGCGGGAATTGCCGGAAATGGCAGTGGTGACGTGCGAATATGCTGTGGCACCCAAAGGTCTGCAGGCCACAAGAATTCTTGATATTGATCTATCCGAATGCGGCCCGAGAAACGACCCTTCGGCTCCGGCGCTTGCCCGCCAGTCGGTGCATATTGTCGACGAGAATTCCGCTTTCGTTGATGCAGAGGTAAAATGGTTTAACCGCGCCAAGGGCTATGGCTTTCTGATAAGCGAAGACTTCGACGGCGATATTTTTCTCCACATGGAAACGCTGCGTGACGCTGGCATTCCCGAAATTGTTCCGGGCCAGCACCTGCTCGTCCGCATAAAGGACGGAAACCGCGGCCATATGGCCGTGCAAGTATGCCTGCCCCCCTCGGACTGAAACAGAAAAGCGCTCAGATGATAAAGATGTCAAAGGCGCTCGCGCTTTCTCTCGGCCTGATCTGCGCGACCAGCCTGTCCGGTTGCTACGCCCGGACCGGAGATGCGGCGGCCGCCAGCCCGCAAGGGGAACTGTCGCGATCCGAGGCCGGCCTCAAGCAGGTTCCCCTGAGCATCCGGACATCGGACACAACTCATGATTTTATCGTGGAAGTGGCAGCGACCGGCGCCGAACAGGCGCAGGGCCTGATGTTTCGCACCCGGCTGGCATCCGACAAAGGCATGATTTTCCCTTTCCCCGAGGATCGCGTCGCCAGTTTCTGGATGAAGAACACCGTGATACCGCTCGATATCATCTTCATTCGCCGGGACGGGACGATCGAGTCGATCGCGGCCAATACCACCCCTTATTCGCTGACTCCGGTGCGGTCCAACGAACCTGTCGCCACTGTCCTCGAAATCGCCGCAGGCAGGGCCGCCGAACTGGGTATCGCGCCGGGTGACACCGTTACCTGGCAGCAATGAACTTCGTATCGTCGGACATGCTTGCCGTTTGACATTTTTTCATTGCGGAGCGCATGGCTGCGCGGCTAAGCGGACGACATGAGCATATTGGCGAAAATATTCACTTGGTGGGACGGCGCCACGATCGGCACCAGCCTGTTCAGCGCCCGCAACGGCAAATCCGTCGGCGAAGATATATTTGGCAACAAATATTTCGAGGCGAAAAAACCCGACAACCGCAATCCTGCCGGCCAGCGCTGGGTCATCTACAATGGCGCCAATGATGCCAGCCGCGTGCCACCCGAATGGCATGGCTGGCTCCATCACAGTTTTGACGAGGTGCCCGAGAGCTACCTGCCGCCGGCGCGTATCTGGGAAAAGGAACCGAGCGGAAACCTCACCGGCACCGCGCAGGCCTATCGCCCGGCGGGCGCACTGGAACAGGGCGGCCATCGGGCCCCGGCAACCGGCGATTATGAATCGTGGAATCCCGCCGAAGCGGAATGACAGGCATGACCCGCCACTCCCTGTCCCTATCGATACTGGCAGCGACGCTATTGCTGGGTGGCTGCGGCTGGTTCAGTGGCGACACCGTCGAGGAACATGCCACCGGCCAGGCGGAAGAGAAAAAGAAACTTGCCGCAACCGACGGCGACCTGGTCGCTCCGGTAACCGAGCAGATCGGCACGCCGATGGCGGAACGCGTTGCGACGCTCGGCTTTCTCAACAAGCGCAATGGCCTGACGCGCGATCTTGAACTTCGGCCCGGCCAGTCGGTCCGGATCGGCCGCGCAATCGTCCGCCTGCGTGCCTGCGAACGCACCGCGCCCTGGGAACTGACACCCGAGCAGGGAGCCTTTGTCCAGCTTCTGGTCAATGAGCGCCCCCCCAACCGCTCGGGCGAAGATCAGTGGAAGCGGGTTTTTTCCGGCTGGCTGTTCAGGGAATCACCGTCCCTGAACGTCGTCGAACACCCGATTTATGACGTGTGGGTCAAGAGTTGCGCAATGAGCTTTCCGGGCGAAGAAGAGTCGCCAGAAGATTCCTCGGATCCGACCGCTCCGCGCACATCTTCATCCAATCTCGCCAACAGCGCATCCAGCGCCCCGAACGAGACCGTGCCGGACGCGGAATCTTCTTCGGCACCCGCGGCCAGGCCGTCGGCCGCACCCAGACCCGCGCCGACACCGAACAATGCACCAGCGGATCCGATCGGCGATCTGATCGCCGAAACCGGCGACGGCGCATAGCCCCTCACCCGTTTCAGCTCTTCCAGATAGGCCTGCTGGCTGATTTCCACCGCCCCCAGCGAAGCCAGATGGTCGGTCATGAACTGGCAATCGAGCAGCGGAAATCGGCCGACCTTTAGCCGCGCCACAAGCCATGCCAGGGCGACCTTCGAAGCGTCCCGGGACCGGGAAAACATGCTTTCCCCGCAAAATGCCCCGCCGATGGCCAGACCGTAAAGACCGCCGACAAGCCGTTCCTCCCCGGTCTCCTCGTCCGGCAACCAGCATTCGATACTGTGCGCATATCCCAGCTGGTGCAGCTTGTTGAACGCGTCCTCGATTTCGGCATTGATCCAGGTTTCCCGGCGATCCCCGGCCTGCTCGGCGCAAATCGCGATGATATCGGCAAAGGCAGTGTCCCTCGTCACCCGGAAACGGTCGGACCTTATCGTTTTGCGGAGCGAACGCGACATCCGGAACTGGTCGAGCGGGATGATCGCCCGGGTCTTTGGTTCGACCCAGAAGGTTTCCGGATCATCCCGGGCATCGGCCATCGGGAAAATTCCCGAGGCATAGGCTTTGATAAGAAGGTCGAGATCAATAGTCATGAAAAAGGCATCATCCGGTCGGTGTCATTCGTCCAGTCGGTCATCGGCAACAATTGCACGCCATCAGTCTGCCATCAAGACACGGGCTTCGTCGGCAATTTTCTCGGCAATGGCAGCATATTCGCTCGCGAAGCCGGCGTTGGTGCGCCAGGCGGCACCGATGCTGCGGTTCACCGTCCAGCCTTCGACATTGAGCAACGCCACGTCGCCGCCACGCGCCAGTTCGGAGCGCACATAGAGTTCCGGCAGGATCGCCAGTCCCAGGCCCGATGCCACCATCTGCCGGACGCTGTCGAGACTGGTGCCTTCATAGTCACGCAGCAGGTTCATGTCATGCTGCTGGCACTGGCGCACCACGTCGCGATGGAGATGATGCCGGCGGTCGAGACTGAGCACCGGCAGGCCGGCAAGGTCGGACAGGTCGAGCCGCTCGCGGGCGGCGAGCGGATGATCCGGCGGCGCCACCAGAATCAGCGGCTCCCGGAACAGCGGTTCGATATGCAGGTTTTCGCCCTCGATCGGCAAGGGACCCAGCAGCATGTCGATCGAACCCTTGGTCAGTTCCATCGCCTGCAGGTCCGGAATGCCCTCGCGCATGTAGAAACGCAGGTCGGGGCGGCTGCGGTGCAGCGCCGCAATCACCGGCGGCATCAGATAGGGGCCGAGTGTCGGCGAAACACCGAAGCGCAGGATACCGGCCAGGCTGTCGCTGGCCCGTTCGGCCAGATCGCGGATATCCTTAACCTGGACCAGCACGTGGCGCGCGCGGTCGGCAATCTCCCGGCCGACCGGAGTCAACTCGGCACCATGGGTTCGCCGCTCGACCAGGGTCACGCCCAGTCTCTGCTCCAGGGTGCGCAACTGATGGCTCAGTGTCGGCTGGGAAGCGGCGGCCGCCTGAGCGGCCTTGCCGAAATGCCGATGATCGGCGACGGCGACGAGATATTCGAACTGGCGTAATGTCGGCATGGTTCAGAGGCTCCCTCATATAGAAGCATTCTATCGATACTTACGATTTCATTCGATTGGAATTATCACCTGAACGGTATCATATCAACCATATCGATGCAGGAGCTCGATAGAAAGAGAATATGCCGCATTTGCGCATAGCTCAAGATCCCTTCCCCCAACCCTGGGGCGGCAGCAAACCCTCTGTCGCTAGCCGCCCCGTTTTTTGCAAACAGGACGTTGCCGCGATGGTCAAAAAGATGAGCAATGCGCTGCAACAGTTCATTGCGCAGGAAACGAGCGCCGGCATTGTCCTGTTCTGTGCAGCGGTGGCGGCGATGATCGCCATGAACAGCGCGCTCAGTCCCCATTATCTGGCATTCCTCGACATTCCGGTTGCCGTGCAATTTGGCGCACTGGAAATCGCCAAGCCGCTGGCGCTGTGGATCAACGACGGGCTGATGGCGATCTTCTTCTTCCTGGTCGGGCTGGAAGTGAAACGCGAATTGATGGAGGGCCAGCTTTCCAGTGCCGAGCAGGCCTCGCTTCCCCTGATTGCAGCGGTCGGCGGCATGGCTCTGCCCGCCGTGGTGTTCGCCTATTTCAACTGGGGCATCGCCGAAAACATCAATGGCTGGGCGATTCCGGCCGCGACCGACATCGCCTTTGCGCTGGGCGTCCTTGCCCTGCTTGGCAAACATGCCCCCGTCTCGCTCAAGATCCTGCTGCTCGCGATCGCGATCATCGACGATATCGGCGCCATCATCATCATTGCGCTGTTCTACACCGCTGAAGTATCGGGCGTTTCGCTCATGCTGGCGGGTGCCGGAACCGTGCTGCTGTTCACCATGAACCGGCTGGGCGTCGTGCGCACGGCACCCTATATTCTGGTCGGCACGTTCCTCTGGATCTGCGTCCTGAAATCCGGAGTTCACGCCACGCTTGCCGGGGTGATCGCGGCGCTGGCGATTCCGCTGAACGCCAGGGACGGTTCCTCGCCGCTCAAGCATCTCGAGCATATCCTGCACCCGTGGACCGCCTTTCTGGTGCTGCCGATCTTCGCCTTCGCCAATGCCGGTGTATCGCTCGCCGGGTTACAGATCAGCGACCTGATGGCACCGCTGGCGCTGGGCGTGGCGGCTGGCCTGGTGGTCGGCAAGCAGCTCGGAGTCTTCGGTTTCATGTTTCTGGCAACCACGGCGGGACTGGTCAGGCGACCCGCCGGTGTCAGCTGGCTGCAGCTCTATGGCCTCGCCTGCCTGACCGGCATCGGCTTCACTATGAGCCTCTTTATCGGCAATCTGGCCTTTGTCGATCCCGACCGGATCGAAACGGTGAAACTCGGCGTGATCACCGGCTCGCTGATCTCGGGCGTTCTGGGATATGCGGTGCTGCGATTGGCTTCCCCACCAAGCCGCGCGACGGGATAATATCCGGTCAGCGCACCTGCCCAGCCCCAAAGTAGACAGAGCAATCGAATCGGTCGGCGCGCCTTTCAATCCATGCTAAGGGCGGGCCATGAAACGACAACTCTATCTGGCAGCCGGCCTGACCTCGGTCGCTCTGGGCGCGATTGGCGTCTTGTTGCCCTTGCTGCCGACCGTACCGTTCATGATTCTGGCTGCCTTCTGTTTCGCGAACAGCTCGCCGCGGCTGGAGGCATGGCTGGTCGAACACCATATTTTCGGCAGCCACATCCGCAACTGGCGGGATAGACGGGCCATCACGCGGCGCGGCAAATGGGCGGCAACCATTGCATTTGCAGTCAGTTGCACGGTTGCCCTTCTGTTCATGAAAATGCCGTGGAACCTCTTCCCCGTCGCTGCCGCGCTGGTCACGGGGACCTGGCTTTGGACCCGCAACGAGCCCGACCCGGCAAAATTTCCCGCGCGGACCCCTTCGCAGAAAGAATAGTTTCCGCACTACCCGAATCTGTTAATCTCTCCCGGAATCTTAGGAGAGAGAAATGTCGCGGCAACAATTGTTGGAAATGACCCGCTCGCTGGTCGAGCATGGCAAGGCGGACACGATGGAACTGGTGGATGACGTGGTTGCCATCCCCGCATCCGACTATACCGATGAAGCGCGCTTTGAACGCGAGAAAAACCTGATCTTCAAGCGCCTGCCGCTGATGATGGCCCCCTCCTGCGAACTGCCCGAGCCGGGCTGCTACAAGGCCATGGACATGGCCGGCATCCCGGTGCTGATCACGCGGCAGAAGGACGGCACGGCGCAGGCCTTTCTCAACAGCTGCACCCATCGCGGCAATCCGGTGGCGCAGGGCAGCGGCAAGGCGTCGCGCTTCACCTGCGGCTATCATGGCTGGACCTTCAAGAATGACGGCGACCTGCTCGCCATTGCCTCGCCGAAGGATTTCGGCACGGTCGACAAGGCGGCTTTCTGCCTGAAGAAATTCCCGACGCTGGAACGCGCCGGCCTGATCTGGGCCACGCTGGATCCGGACAGCACGCTCGATATCGAAGCCTATCTGTGCGGCTATGACAGTCTGCTCGAGCATTTCGGGTTCGACGGCTGGCACCTGTTCGACCAGCGGACCATCCCGGGGCCCAACTGGAAGACCGCCTATGACGGCTATCTCGATTTCTATCATCTGCCAGTGCTGCACAAGGACACGTTCGGCGCGGACTTTTTCAACCGCGCCAATTATTTCTCCTGGGGCCCGCACCAGAGGCTCTCCTCGCCGTCCAAATTTGTCCAGAAGACCGGCAGCGACGAACAGATTGATCTGAGCGAGATGGATGAAAAAGACTGGCCGATCGACGCCCTGCTGCAGGGTGTCTGGACGATCTTCCCGCATATTTCCATCGCCAGCTTTTATGGTGGCGGCGGTCGCGGCGCGATGATCTCGCAGCTGTTCCCCGGCAAGACAGTCGGCGAGAGTTTCACGACGCAATTTTACGTGATGGAACACGCCCCCACCGACGATGCCGTGCGCCAGGGCGCGCGGGAACAGTTTGATTTTCTGGAAACCGTCGTCGCGGAAGAGGATTACAAGACCGGGAAGCGCCAGCACGAAGCGCTGCAGTCCGGTCTGGTCGATCAGGTCTGGTTCGGCCGCAACGAAGGTGGCGGACAGGCCTTCCACCAGTGGGTCGACCGTTTGACCAAGGCCGACGACGCGGAACTCGAGCGGATATTCGCCCCGCAACTGCAAGCGGCGGAGTGACCGGATTCAGGCGTTGCGATAGGCCCTGACCGGCGGCACCGCCTCTTTCCATCTGGGTTGCTCGGCGCGCAGTTTCTCAAGCATCTTTTCCCAATAGGCATCGGTCTTGCCCTTGAACCGGATATCGAAATCCTCCTGGGTCCGGAATTCGAGCAGCTCGACCCCTTCGTCTCCGATCGTGTAGGTATAGGGCGTGCCGGCGGGGAGGAAGAACCCGTCTCCGGCTGCCATTGCTTCGGTACCCATGCGGATATCGCCGCTGATCAGATAGTAGAGGCAATCGCTGTCATGGCTGTGCAGTGGCAGCGGATAGCCGGGCTTGAACCAGACATAGTGGAGCGAAAAGCCGAAGCCGCTGAACAGGCATTTCAATACCGCGCCCTCGCCGATTCCCGCTTCGCCCAGCTTGGCCGCGCCATTCAGAATCACCGGGTCGTCATCGACATAAGTCATGTGCCCTGCCTCATCGAGACTGGGCGCATCCTTGCTCCTGAATATTCGCAGGACCTTCAGCGGTTCCGGCTTTTGGGAAGAAGTCGTGTCTGCGTCTGCCATATATACCTCCGGATCAGTCCGCCGCAATATAGCAGCGCACGCATATCCGGGAAAAGCCTGCAAAATGACAGGCAAGGCACGCAAAATGGGGCAGCAGGTCTATTCTGCGGGATATTTCCGCACAAAAAGGTCCAGAACTGCCGGATTGAGCAGATTCTTGAACGCGCAGCCCATGCCGTCCGGATCATGGCGCACCACTTCGGCTTCGAGCGCCCCGAGGCCCGGCAACGTGATCCAGCACAAGGTGCCGGGGGGAGTCTGCAGCAAGGCATCGCAGGCGAAACCGGCAACCGACATGTCCATGATTTTCACGGGAAAGCTGGGGGAGCAGGAAAAGCGCATTTTGGCGGGAATCGAAAGCCGGTGGCGCACGGCACACCGATCTTCTTCGGCGGCGATCGCGTAAGGCATTGCCGGCAAGCTATCGACTGCGGATGGAGGCGGCCTCCGAACCATTGAGTCTGTCATTTCTATCTCCTCGGCATTGGGTGTCGCTATGGCGGTCGCCCCCCGAGTCGACGGAGAGATAGCGACGAATCCTATTGCAGCCCATCAGGTAAAGCCCGTGTTCCGCCTTCCGGTAAACAATAGTTCCGCGAATATTAACTATGTTGCGATTCGGCCGGCTCGCTGACAATCACGCTTGCCGAATGGCTCGGAGGGCGCTAATGCGCGCGAACCGGCTGTTCCGCGAGGGCGAAGCGGCCTGTGCAGGAGTGTAGCTCAGTTGGTAGAGCATCGGTCTCCAAAACCGAGGGCCCACGGTTCGAGTCCGTGCACTCCTGCCATTCTCCTTCTCTTGCATCGTAATCTTCATGCCCCAGTTCATTTCCGCCATTACTTTGCTCGTTCCCGACTATGATCAGGGAATCGCATTCTATGTCGGCCTGATGGGCTTCGAGCTGATTGAAGACACGCCATTGTCGGAAGACAAGCGCTGGGTCCTGGTCGCCCCGCCGGGCAGCACCGAAACCCGGCTGCTGCTCGCCCGCGCGAGCAACGAAGCGCAGGAAGAAGTGATTGGCGAACAGGCCGGCGACCGGGTTTTCCTGTTCCTCGAAACCTATGATTTCGAAACGGATTACGCGATCATGCAGCGCGCCGGCATCCTGTTTCTCGAGGAACCGCGCGAGGAGCCCTATGGCATGGTCGTCAAATGGCGCGATCCGTTCGGCAACAAATGGGATCTGATCGAGCGCTACTGAAGCCTATCGCTCGATATCCAGCGCGCCGGCGATCATCCCCCAGATCTGGTGGGTAAGCTTCGCCGGATCGGGCCGCGGACGCATCCCCATGGCGTGCATGATGCCGCTGCGGATCGCACCGGTGATGGCGGCGCCGGCAATGGCCGGGTCAATATGATCGCCAATGTCGCCGCGCTTGATGCCGGACCCGATGTTGCGGATCGCCATCTCGATCATTTCTTCATGGCGCGCGGATTCCACCGCTGCGACCTGGCTGGTGTGGGCCATCCTGCCGAGAATGACCGGAGCCATCGGGTCGTTGTAGATAAACTCGACGGCCGCCATCAGCCGCTGTTTCTCACGGATGCGCCAGGCGATATCCGGGTCGATATACTGGTTCACGACATGGTTGTACCGGTCATAGAAGGCGTCGATTATGGCGCCGAGCATGCCGGCCTTGGATCCGAAATAATGATAGGCCAGGCCCACCGAAACCCCGGCTTTCTCGGCCACCTGCCCCATTTCGAGCGCTCCGTCGCCATCGCGCAGAATCTCCTCCGCAGCGACCAATATCCGGGCGGCGCGGAGCATTTTGCGGTCGGCGCGATCGCCTGTCTTGCTTTGCCCGGCCATTGCCCGTCTCCCTGATCCATCCGGTTTCACGATTCCCTATGGAATATTTGAATTGAATTCAATTCAAATATTCCATAGGGCTGTTGCGGATCAACGAATCACGGAGCGGATGCATGAATATCGAAAGCAGGATGGACACGGCGCAGACCGACCTCGACCCCTATTTGCATGGCCGCAGCTTTGCCGATGCCTGGGACCAGTTTCAGGAAGAGGGCTATGTGATCTTTCCCCATGTCCTGACCGCCGAGCAACTGGACGAGCAACGTGCCGCCCTGAAGCCCTGGCTTGAAGCGGACCAGCGCGGGCGCAACAATTTCGAAGGCGCGCAGTCCAACCGCATCTACGGCATGCTCGAAAAGGATCCGGTTTTCGCCGACCTGATTTCCCACCCGCTGCAAATGGCCTTTGCCGAACGGGAACTCGGCAGAAGCTGCCTGCTCTACGCCTGCCTCGCGATCAATCTGCTGCCGGGAGAGACCGTCCAGCCGTGGCATTTCGACGACAGCCATTGCGACCTTCCGCGCCCGCGCGAACCGCTCAGCCAGTCGACCTTCTGGTCGATCAGCGACACGACCGAGGATAATGGCGCGACTGAGATCATCCCCGGCAGCCACAAATGGGGCCGGGAAGAACCCGAAGGGGCTAATCGGCCGGACGATTTCAGGTCGCGCCTTGCCGGCGACAATCTCTCTGGTGATACCGATCATCCCGACATGATCCGCGCGACCATGCCGGCAGGCTCGCTGATGATTGCCAAGGGCACCTTGTGGCATCGCGGCGGCGCCAACCGCTCGGAGGCCCCTCGCCTGATCGTCACGCCGCAATTCTGCAAGGGCTGGTGCCGTCCGCTGGAACAGCAGCTGCTCGCCGTCTCGCGGGAAAAGGCGGCCCGATTGCCCAAGCGCGTACAGGAACTGCTGGGCTATAACATCCATCCGCCCTTCATGGGCTATGTCGATGGCATGCATCCGAGCCGGACATTGTCGAACGGGGCCGCCTGACCGCGCCGGTGCATTCGCACTCTTTTTCTTGCGAATCCGGGAATCTGCGTCTAAAGGGCTGGTTCTTTCCGAAACCATGCATATATCCGGACACAGTCAAATGGCTGACACTCGGAGTTTATGTTAAAACCGGCGAGAAAGTTTAGGGAATCAAGCATGGCAAAAGTCAATCCAGGCGAATTCATGAATCAGGTCAAGGCTGAGACCAACAAGGTCGTCTGGCCAACTTGGCCCGAGACCGTCCGTACGGCGATCCTCGTGCTGATCATGACCACAATCCTGGGTGTGTTTTTTCTGGGCGTTGATTCGATTTTTAACGGCATTGTAGGCTGGCTCCTGAGCCTTGCCTGAACGCCTCACACAGATTTTTTAGGTTATTCGCATGGCACGCTGGTACATCATTCACGCTTATTCGGGCTTTGAACACAAGGTCAAGGAAGCCATTGAGGCGGACGCCAAGCGGCTGGGCCTGACCGAACTGGTCGAGGATATCGAGGTTCCGACCGAAACGATCACCGAAGTCAAGCGCGGCAAGAAGATCCAGTCGGAGCGGAAATTCTTCCCCGGCTATGTGCTGGCCAAGCTCGAAATGACCGATGATGTCTACCATCTGGTCAAGAACCAGCCCAAGGTAACCGGCTTTCTCGGCAGCAGCGGCAAGCCGCAGGCGATCAGCGAAGCCGAAGCCGCCCGCATCCTCAACACCAAGGAAGAAGCGGCCAACGCTCCCAAGGAACGGATCACGGTCAGCTACGAAATCGGCGACGAGGTCAAGGTCAAGAGCGGCCCGTTCAACAGCTTCAACGGCATCGTCGAGGAACTGGATTTCGACAAGAACAAGGTCAAGGTTTCCGTGTCCATCTTCGGTCGCGCAACCCCGGTCGAACTGGACTTCGGCGAAGTCGATTTGATCAGCTAGTTTTTCGCTCCGGATCCAATCCGGAGCACCACAAAATTCCGGAGCTTGCTCCAGAATGTCAGCGCGGGAGGAGGGTTCACCCTCCGCTATACCGCTTAATTTGCGGGTGCGGCAATGTCGCCAAGCCCAAAAGAATGAAAGGACAGCCAAATGGCTAAGAAAATTGATGGTTATATCAATTTGCAAGTACCTGCCGGTATTGCAAATCCATCCCCGCCGATCGGCCCAGCACTGGGTCAGCGCGGCGTCAATATCATGGAATTCTGCAAGGCGTTCAACGCGGCGACAGACAAGCTCGAAAAAGGCACGCCGATCCCGACCAAGATCACCGTCTATGGCGATCGCAGCTTCACCTTCGAGACCAAGACCCCGCCAGCCAGCTATCTGATCAAGAAGACAGCCAAGCTGAAAAAGGGTTCGAGCGAACCGGGCAAGACCTCCGGCGGCACGATCAAGGCCTCGCAGATCAAGGAAATCGCCGAAACGAAAATGGCCGATCTCAATGCCAACAGCATTGAACAGGCGATGAAGATCATTTCAGGCACCGCGCGCTCGATGGGCGTAGAAGTGGTGGAGGGATAAGAACATGGCGAAACTCTCCAAGAAAATGCAGACGATCAACGAAAAGGTCGATCGCGAAAAACTGTACAGCATCGATGAAGCCATCAAGACGCTGAAAGAACTGGCTGCGACCTCGAAATTTGACGAGACTCTCGATGTCGTGATCAACCTCGGTGTCGATCCGCGTCACGCTGACCAGATGGTCCGCGGCGTGGTCTCGCTGCCATCGGGCACCGGCAAGGAAACCCGCGTCGCGGTGTTTGCCAAGGACGCAAAAGCCGACGAAGCCCGGGAAGCCGGCGCCGACACGGTTGGTGCTGAAGATCTGATGGAAGCGATGCAGGCCGGCGATCTCAACTATGATCGCATCATCGCCACACCGGACATGATGGGCGTAGTCGGCCGTCTCGGCAAGGTTCTCGGTCCGAAAGGCCTGATGCCAAACCCGAAACTCGGCACCGTAACCCCGAATGTCGCGCAGGCGGTCAAGGACGCCAAGGGCGGCCAGATCGAATATCGCGTTGAAAAAGCCGGGATCATCCATAACGGTCTGGGCAAGGTCAGCTTCTCCGAAGCCGATCTGCGCAAGAATTTCGATGCGCTGGTCAGTGCCGTGGTCAAGGCGAAGCCCGCCGGCGCCAAGGGCAAATATGTCCGCAAGGTCGGCCTGAGCACAACCATGGGCCCTGGCCTGAAGGTTGATCTCGGCGAGATCGAAGGCGCCTGATCGCCCGTCACCCCGACCTGTTGGGGATGACATCACAAGCTGCTAGAAAAAGGCCGGGTGCAATCCCGGCCTTTTTTCATGCCCTATTTTCAAGGACCAACCATGACCCATTTGCAGATCAGCGCGGAACTGTCCTATCGCCTGCCCGCGCCCTGCACCATGCTGGTCCAGGTCGAGGTTGCAGCGACACCGCAGCAGCGGCTTGACCGGTCTCGCATCACCATCGGCCCCTCTCACGACAATGCCATCATCCCGGCCCTGGACCGGATCGGCACCAGGCTCTGGACGAGGCAGCAACAGCAGCTCACCGTCGCCTATGCCGCCGAAGTCACGATCAATCGCGCCAATCCCGATCTCGCAAACCTGTCCGCAACCGACCTGTCCGATCTGCCCGGCGAGACCGTGTCCTATCTGTTCGATTCGCATTATTGCGCGGCCGGCGAATTTGACCAGCTGTTGTCGAAAGAATTTTCCGGACTGACGGGCGGCGCGCTGATTGCCGCCATGTCCGACCATGTCGCACAGCACATGACCTATGGTTCGGATGTCGACAATGCCAGCCCCAATGCCCGGCAGAGCTATGCCGCGGGCAAGGGCGTGTGCCGCGACTATGCCCATATCCTGATCAGCATGGCCCGCGCTGCCGATATCCCGGCGCGCTTTGTCAGCACCTATGCCCCCGACGTCGAGCCGCAGGATTTCCATGCCGTCGCCGAAGTGTATCTCGACGGGCGCTGGCATCTGGTCGATGCGACCGCTATGGCCAAACCGGCGGATATGGCGGTAATCGGCGTTGGCCGCGATGCCACCGACGTCGCTTTCCTGACCAGCTTCGGCAGCATGGACATGGTCGAGCAGCAGGTCCGCGTCACCCGCGTCTGAGCAACTGCGGACCATTTCCTCCTTTCCATCGCCGGCATTTATCCAGTAGAATTGTCACCGGACAATTTTGGAGGACGATGTTATGCACAAGGGTTCGTGCCTCTGCGGCGCCATAACCATCGAGGTCGAGGGCGACCTGCCCGAGGCCGACGCCTGCCACTGCAGCCAGTGCCGCAAGCAGTCCGGCCATTACTGGGCCTCGGTCAATGTCCCGCCCAGCGCCCTCACCATCAGCGGCGAGGACCATATCCGCTGGTACCAGTCCTCGGAAAAGGTCCGCCGCGGCTTCTGCGACACCTGCGGCTCCTTCCTGTTCTGGGACCCGGTCGA
>CAXIBD010000032.1:0-30823 GCA_964022135.1 uncultured Sphingomonadales bacterium
AGAATCTCCGTCCCGGCTCGTAATCTTCATGGCCGAAGGGCTCCAGCCCGGCCGCGACGACCTTGGCCTCGACCGTATCCAGATCATCGACGGTTATGCCGATATGGTTCATTGGCTCGCCCTTGTTGAACGTGGGATCAGCAGCCTGGACATCCGGGTTGGTGTAAAGTGCGATATAGGAATCATCCGTGCCGACGTGGATCGTGTGGCCAGCCGACATTGATGGCCCCTCCCACCGGATATGCCAGCCAAACAGATCGCGCAGCAGGGCGGCGCTCCGTTGCGGGTCGCTGACCGTGATGTTGACGTGTTCCAGTGTGCCGTTGGTCATTCTTCATTTCCTTCATCCTTGTTCATTGGCATCGGTTCGATGGAAGAACTGGAAGCATGTTTTCCGTTTGCCGGCAGGCTTCGACAGGCCGCCAATTCTCCATGCTTGCGATTCGTACAACCTCAAGCTAAGTTGAGGTCAAGATATTATTTTGCGCGCTGTCATTGCGAGCGCAGCGCCGCAATCCAGGGCGTCGCTCGCGGCTCTGGATTGCTTCGTCGCTGTCGCTCCTCGCAATGACGAACAAGACAGTCGTGCTCCGCACTTGATGCGGAGCTCTGGAGGTCAGGAACTGAACGCCGAGAGGGCTCCGCAGCAAGTGCGGAGCACATCGTGATGGAGACAATAATGCCCCAAGCCAAAGCCCTGACGATTGGCGACCTCGCCGCCCGGACCGGGCTGTCCGTCTCCGCGATCCGCTTCTACGAGGACAAGGGGCTGGTCGAGCCGTTTCGCTCGGCGGGCGGCCAGCGGCGGTTCCTGCGGTCGGATATCCGCCGGCTGAGCTTTGTCCTCATCGCCCAGCAGCTGGGGTTGAGTATCGGCGAAATACAGCGTCAGCTTGCCAGTCTGCCGCATGGCCGCACCCCGACGCAGGCCGACTGGACCCGGATCAGCAAGGCGATGCGCGGGGTGATCGACGCGCGAATCGCGGAGCTGGAGCGTACGCGGAACCGGCTCGACGGCTGTATCGGCTGCGGCTGCCTGAGCCTGAAGAAATGCGCGCTCTACAATCCCGAGGATCGGGCCGGGCTGAAGGGTCCGGGACCGCAGCTGGTACTGGGGGACTGAATTTCGGGGCCGCATCCGCGGCTCGGCATTTGACGTTTGGCGTTCGTGCGGGATGGCAATGGCTTCCATTTGCCGCTAGGCGGGCCTTGTTCGGGAACGCTTGGTTGCCTGGCGCGTAGGCACGGCAATGGAACATTCAAAATTACTGGATCCCGACGGTCGGGCGAGGCAGCGCGAAGAGCTGGAAGCGGCGATTGCTGCGATGATTGCGCAGCCGCACTTCCCGTGCGTCGGCGCGAAATCGGCGCTGGCGCGCGACAAGCTCAAGGTGATTGCCGGGCACAGCCTTGACAGCAATTGGGACGATCTGGCGATTCACCGCGCGCTGCTTGCCTGGGCGCGGGAATATCGCGACTCCACTGAGGGCCTGCGCAGTCTTGCGGTGATCTTTGACGGACCGCTGGACCTGTCCGAAACCGAATTTGAAAATCTGTTGTGGGCGCGGATTCAGTCGCTGGCGGACAAGGACGCCTGGCTGGGCCAGAACTATGATGCTAGAGTCAGCGCTGATCCCAAGGATCCGCATTTTTCGCTCAGCTTTGGCGGCGAGGCCTTTTTCGTGATCGGTCTGCACCCGAATGCTTCGCGTCCCGCTCGCCGCTTTTCCCATCCGATGCTGGTCTTCAACCTGCATGACCAGTTCGAGCAGTTGCGCGAACAGGGCACCTACGAGAAGATGCGCGAGACCATCCTGGCGCGCGACGAGAAGCTGGCGGGGGACATCAATCCGATGCTGGCAACCTATGGCGAGTCCAGCGAGGCGCGCCAGTATAGCGGCCGTCAGGTCGCCGAGGACTGGCAGTGCCCGTTTCAGGACCGGCGCAGCATATGAACAAATGGCGCATCCTGCCGCGCTCGGGCGCGGCCTTCCGGCTGAGACAGGGCGAATTTCTGGAGGTGATCGACCCCGAAGGCGGCCAGGTGTCCGATCTGCTGGCCTATGGTGCCACGGACGTCCGGGAAGTCCTGTCGAATGGCCGGACGTTCGATTATGAGGAAACGATCCGGCTGACCACGGGCAATCGCCTTTGGTCGAACCGCTCCAACCCGATGCTGACGATTGTCGAGGACATGGTGGGATCGCACGACTTCCTGCTCACCCCGTGCAGCGAGGACACATTCCGGCATTTCTATCCCGACAAGCCGGTGCACCGAGGTTGTTTCGGCAATCTCGTCCAGGTGCTGGCTCCCTTTGGCGTGGAACCGGACATGATCCCCTGCGCGTTCAACGTTTTCATGAATGTGCCGGTCGATCCGGCGACGGGAAAGATCGAAGTGCTCCCGCCGACCAGCAGGCCCGGTGACAGAATCCGGCTGCAGGCGGAAATGGACCTGGTGATCGGCCTGACCGCCTGTTCGGCCTATGCCTCCAATGGCGGGACGTTCAAGCCGATTGACTATCGGATACTGGCCAGCGGGACGGAACAGGCCTAACCCCGGGTCATCTGGGTCAGCCGGTTCCTGGCGGTCGTCCTTCAGCCCCAAGCCTGTCGAACGGCCTCTATTCTGCCACGGACCGAGCCAACCGGCGCCCCGCGGGGTTCGACAGGAGCATCCCGGACAGTTATAGCGAGCACGGACATGACCCGCAGACTCCTTCCTCTCAGCGCGCTGTTGCTCGGTTCCCTGTTCCTGCTGATCGCGGGCGGAATCAATGGTCTGATCCTGCCGATCCGCGGACTGAGCGAGGGATTCAGCGCCTTCTCCCTCGGGCTGCTCGGCACCGGCTGGGCTGCCGGCTATGTGCTGGGCTGCATCTACACACCGGTGCTGGTGGCCGGTGCCGGACATATACGGATGTTCAGCGTGCTGGCCGCGACGGCGGCGATCGTGATCCTGCTGTCGGCAATGTTCCCGAGTCCGTGGGTCTGGATTCCACTGCGCGCCATTTCCGGCTTCTGCTTTGCCGGAGCGGCGATGATCGTCGAAAGCTGGCTCAACGAGGAGGTCGACTCCTCGATCCGCGGCCAGGTGTTCGGCACCTATACGATGATCAACCTGGCAGGGTCGACGGGCGGGCAGTTGCTGCTGATCGGCGCCGATGTCTCGACCGCCTGGTATTTCATGCTGGGCGCGATCTTCTATTGCCTCGCGCTGATCCCCACGGCGATCAGTACCCGCCGCGCGCCGGCGCCGCTGTTCGAAGTCAAGCTCAAGCTGTTGCAGCTCTGGCAAAATTCCCCGGTTGCGGTGTTTGCGGTGCTGATGATCGGTATTTCCAATGGCAGCTTCGGCGCGCTGGCACCGGTCTATGCCGAGCGGATCGGCCTCGACCTGACCACCATCGTCCTGTTCTGCAGTCTGCCGATTCTGGCGGGCGCCGCTGCGCAGATCCCCGTGGGCAAGGCCTCGGACCGGTTCGACCGGCGCAAGGTGCTGGTCCTGACGGCGCTGGTCGCGATCGCGGCGAGCAGCGGCTTTCTGCTGACGCGGCCGGAAACCAGCAGCGCCAACCTGATGCTGGGGGCTGGGCTGGGCGCGATGATCTACGCCATGTACCCGATCGTTGTCGCGCATGCCAATGACCATGCCGGACCGGGAGACTATATCACCACCAGCGGCGGGCTGCTGATGGTGTTCGGGATTGGTTCGATCATCGGACCGTTTATCGGCGGTCTGGCGATCACGTTGTCCGGTCGGCTGGCCCTGTTCTGGACCATGATGTGCGCCCATTTGCTGATCCTGCTGTTCTCGATCTGGCGTATTATGCGGCGGGAAGAGCCGGACAGCGCGGACAAGGCGAGCTTTCAGAACATCCTGCCGGCCCGCAATTCGACGCCGGAGACCGGGGTGCTGGCGGGTCGGCAGGAGCCGGGCTGAGGGGCCTCCGGTTGTCGGGGATTAAAGGCCGAGCGACTTGCGCAATTCCTCATTGATCCGCGTCTGCCAGCCGGCGCCCGATGCCTTGAATGTTTCCAGCACGATCTTGTCCAGCCGCAGAGTGACCTGCTGCTTGGGATTTTCCAGTTTCGGCCGGCCCGGTCTGGTGAGCGTGCCGTCGGCGGGGCGAACCAGTTTGCCTTTCTTGTACAATGCCGCCCGGCGAAATTGGTCCTCGGTCCATTCCGTCAGATCTTCTGGCTCAAGCCAGGGTTCCACGATGTCTTTTGATTTCTTCGTCATGTGCATATCTCATTGAAATAATCCGTCTGGAATGGCCACGCGGCGTCCAGATAATCGCGACCTGTCAGCCCTTCAGCTTGCCAAAAACCCGATAGCGGATTTCTCCATAATCTTTTCTGTCATCCAGCAGTTCGACATAGTCCCCTGCAAAGACCCGCGCGGCATCGGCAAAATCCAGACTCCTGTTTTCCAAGGTCCATCTGCGCTTGGCCGGATCGAATGTAATCTTCATGCGGAGTCTCCGGAGGATTTATCATCCGAAGAGTCCGTGAAGACCATATGTCTGGCCTAATCTGCCAAATGCGTTAATTTATGTAGTTACATTTATTGGGGAAGTCAAGGGAGGGGATGGAGTTCGACCGGCTCGTTCGCGACAGAATTGGGATGCGATTTCAAATTCCGTTAGTCCTGAGCTTGTCGAAGGACGCCTCAAGGCTAAAACGCAATCATGGCCTTTTACACCTATATATTGAAATGTTCGGACGCCAGCTTTTACACGGGTCATACCGATAATCTGGAACAGCGCTTTGCCCAGCATCAGAGCGGTTTTTTCGCTGGATATACTTACAAAAGGCGACCGGTGGAGTTGGTCTGGTCTGATTATTTCTCGACTCGCCACGAGGCATTGGAGGCGGAAAAGCGGATCAAGGGCTGGACGAGAGCCAAGAAGCAGGCGTTGATTGACGGGGACTGGGATTTGCTGTCGGAATTGGCCAAGAGCCGTGCTGATAGACGATAGGCGGGGTTCGACAGGCTCACCCCTAACGGAGATGCTGCGGGCTCCGAATAATGCCGTTAGCCCTGAGCTTGGCGAAGGGCACCTATCGGTTTGGCGCCATTCACTCCGCCGCCAGCAGCTCTTCCGCCGCATTCAGGTCCACCGATACCAGCTGCGATATCCCGCGCTCCACCATGGTCACGCCAAACAATCGGTGCATCCGGCTCATCGTCACGGCGTTGTGGGTGACGATCAGGTAGCGGGTGCTGGTTTCGGCGACCATCTTGTCGAGCAGGTCGCAGAAGCGCTCGATATTGGCGTCGTCGAGCGGCGCGTCGACTTCGTCGAGGACGCAGATCGGGGCCGGGTTGGTGAGGAACAGGCCAAAGATGAGGGCGACGGCGGTCAGCGCCTGCTCGCCGCCCGACAGCAGCGTCAGCGAGGTCAGCTTCTTGCCCGGCGGCTGGGCCATGATTTCCAAACCGGCTTCCAGCGGGTCGTCGCTGTTGATCATTTCGAGATGCGCCTTGCCGCCGTCGAACAGGGTCGCGAACAGCCGCTGGAAATGCTTGTCGACTTCCTCGAAGGCGGCGAGCAGGCGCTGGCGGCCTTCGCGGTTGAGGCTGCCGATCGAGCCGCGCAGCTGGTGGATCGCCTCGTTCAGCTCCTCGCTTTCCTTGGTCGATTTTTCCCATTCGGCCTCCAGCTCGGCGAGTTCGTCGGCGGCGACCAGATTGACCGGGCCGATCCGCTCGCGGCTGAGCGACAGCCGTTCCAGTTCGGCCGATTCCTCTGCTGCATCGCCGACCGTATCCTCGTCGAATTCCAGCTTCTTCGGCAGGACCGGTGCCGGGCATTCGAATTTTTCCATCGCAATCCGGCCCATCTCCATCCGGCGCAGGTCCTGGTTTTCGGCGCGGGCCTTGGCGCCGGCGCGAGTTTCGCGGGCCTGGCTGAGCAGCTCGCTGGCCTGGGCGAGCCGCTCCTCATGGTCGCGCTGGGCCAGTTCGGCGGCCTGCAGTTCGGCGTCCTTTTCGGTCACCTTTGCGTTCAGCGCATCCTGCTGTTCCGCCAGTCTGGTGACCTCGACCTCGATCACCCGCGGGCGATCGGCGAGACTCTCGACCTCCGCCTCGATCAGCGCGCCGCGCTTGGCCATTTCCTTCATCCGCGCCTCGGCCTCGCCGGAGCGATCCTGCCAGGAGCGGATCTGGGCGCTGGCGACGGCTTTCTGTTCCTTCACCTGGGCCAGCTTCTGGTCGATCGCGGACAGCGCCGCCTGCGCCGCCATGACCCGGCCGCGCGCCGCATCACGCTGGTCCTGCAGGGCGGATCGCGCCTGTTCCTGGGCCGCGCCGTCGGGCTGGCTGGCGCGTTCCTTTTGCGCTGCCTGCAGTTCGGCGAGCGCGGTCGCGGTTTCCGCCTTCAGCGCAGCATCACGTTCGGCAAGGCTGGCGGTGCGCTTGCGCAGCCAGGCCAGAGCCTCTTCCGCCTGATCGGCTTCGCGCAGCGCCCGGCGCAGCGCTTCCTCGGCTTCACGGCGGGCAGTGCGGGCTTCGGCAAGTTGCGTTTCGATTTTGGATATTGTTTCGCGCTGGGTTTCCAGCGCTGTTTCTGCCTCGGTGACCCTGGACTGGGCCGGGACCAGCATTTCCTGCAATTCGCGCAGCCGATTGGCGCGGACCAGCCGTTCGGCGCTGGCATTGCCATCGTCGCGGGCGACGAAACCATCCCAGCGGCGCAGCGAACCAGCCTTGGTCACAAGCCGCTGTCCCACTGCCAGTGCTTGTCCCTCGTCGCTGTCGGCGACAAAAATCTGCGACAGGCGACCGTGCAATTCCGTCGGGGCCTGGACCCGGTCGAGCAGGACCTCGGTCCCTGCTGGCTCACTGGCGGAAGCCGTCATATTGCCACCGCCCCAGAAGCGGTCACCGTCCTCGCCAACGGAGGCGAGCAGATCATCGCCCAGTGCCGCTGCCAGCGCCCGCTCATAACCCGGTGCCGGCTTGACCCGGTCAATCGCCTTGTTTGCGCTTTCAGCCTTGGACAGTTCGCGGTCCAGCGCGTCATGTTCGGATTTCAGACCGGCCAGTTCTGCCTTCAGCGCGGCAAGGCCGGATTGCGCAGCATCGCGCGCCGCCGTGGCTTCAACCCTCTGTTCCTCGAGCGAAGCAATCTTGCCGCCGCTGCCGTCAGCGGCTTTCTGTGCCGCCTCCCGCGTCGCAATCGCTTCGGCGAGCGCGGCCTCAAGCTCTGCCTCATCACCCATTTCGGCGCGTTCGGCATTGAGCCGGTCGAGCTCCACGGCCAGCCGGTCATGGCGCGCCTGCGCCGCATCGACGGCGGCGTTGGCGACCTTTATCTCGGCCTGGATGCGGGCTTCCTCGGCCACCGCCTTGGCCAGTTCAACCTCGGCCTCGCTCGCAGCGCGTTCCGCCCGTTCGGCGGCGCGCTCCAGATCCGGCCGCTCCTTGTTGAGGTCAGACAATTCCCCCAACAGCCGCTTCTCGTCCTGCTCCAGACGGTCCAGCGCCTCCATTGCATCCCGGGTCAGCTGGTCCTCGCGGGCATTGTCGTCATGGATGCGCTGCGCCTGCGCCTGCAGGTCGAGCAGGCGCGACTTGAGATTGTCGCGCTCGTTGGTCAGGGTCAGCAGCCGATGGCTGGATTCGCTGGCTTCTTCGCGCACACGCTGCACCTCGGCGCGGAGCAGACCGAGTGCTCTGGCGCTTTCATTCTGCGCCGTCACCGCCGCCTGCTGTTCCTTTTGCGCCGCATCGACGCTGGCCTCGGCGGCTTCGGCTTCGGCCTTGGCGAGATCGGAGGCGGCGGCCGCTTCCTTCCAGCGGGCGTAGATCAGCCGTCCCTCGACGATGGTGATTTCCGCGCTGAGCTTCCGGTAGCGTTCGGCCTGCTTGGCCTGCCGCCGGAGATTGGCGGCCCGCTGCTCCATATCGCCGAGGATATCGTCGAGCCGGGCCAGATTTTTTTCCGCCGCGCGCAATTTCTGCTCGGCATCGCGGCGGCGGACATGCAGGCCGGAGATGCCGGCGGCCTCTTCCAGCATTTCCCGGCGCGCTTCCGGCTTCGAGGATATGATATTGGAGATCTTGCCCTGGCTGACCAGCGCCGGGCTGTGCGCACCGGTCGCGGCATCGGCGAAGATCAGGGCGATATCCTTGGCCCGGACGTCGGTACCATTGGCGCGATAGGCGGAGCCGGAACCGCGCTCGATCCGGCGGACGATTTCCAGCTCGCTGTCATTGTCGCCAACGTGCAGCGACGAGACATCGTCGGTTTCCCGCTCGGCGGTCAGTGCGACCTCGGCGAATTGCCGCTCTGGCCGGTCCTCGGTGCCGGCGAAGATCACGTCCTCCATGCCGCCGCCGCGCATCGACTTGGCGCTGTTTTCGCCCATCACCCAGCGGATCGCCTCGAGCAGGTTGGACTTGCCGCAGCCATTGGGGCCGACAACGCCGGTCAGGCCCTTTTCGATGCGCAGTTCCGTGGGATCGACAAAGCTCTTGAAGCCCGAAAGTCTGAGCTTCTTTATCTGCATGGCCAGAACCCCATGCGCTCCCAGTCAGTCCCCACGTTCAAATCGCGCCCCCTCCGGCGATTGGACCTGCGCCTATCTGGCGCCGGCCTCCTTCAGCTTGGTTTCGATCATCGTCCAGTTGGTACCCTCGACTTTCTGACCGTTGATCAGGAAGGTCGGGGTGCCCTCGATATTATATTCCTCGGCGGCCTTCTGGGTGCCGTTCATCAATGTTTCCGCCGTCTCGGTATTGGCCAGGCACGCCTTGGCCTGGTCTTCCGAAATGCCGCGCTGCTGGAAAAAGCTGATCAGGCCAAGTTGCTCTGCAAGCCGGACGAAGCGCGTGTCGGGCGCGGATTTCAATATGTCGCTATAGGTGGCTTCGCCCATGCCTTGCGCCTTTTCAAACATCGCGCCCTGATAGCCCAGCGCCTGTTCGGTCAGCGGGAAGAACGGTGCCTCGCCGCCGCAGCGGGACAGGATCGCAGCGGTCAGATCGAGCGGGTCGCGCACGAAATTCCGGATTTCAAAGCTGACCTTTCCGCTGTCGACATAATTGTCGCGCAGCGGGGCAAAAGCCTGTTCACCGAAGTCCTTGCAGTGCGAGCAGGTGATCGACATATATTCGACCAGCTTGATCGGCGCATCGGGATTGCCCATGACGATGCCGCCGGCATCGGTCTTCGATACGGTTTCGGACCATTTCTGGCCGGCCGGGGCTTCGACCGCTTCGACGGTATCGGTGGAGCTCGCTCCGCTCTCGCTTTCGGTTGCTTCGCCGCAGGCGGTCAGGGCCAGAGCCAAGGCCAGCGGAGCGATGTAGTTCAATGTGCGCATATTCTGTTCCTGTTTACTGAAATGATCGAAGGGCTATTGCGGAAGCGCCGCCAGTTTCGGCTGGAGAGCCGGCCAGCTGTGCACCCCGTCTAGCAGCTTGTCGTTGATTGTGAAACTTGGCGTTCCCGTGATCTTGACGGTATCTGACCCATATTTGGTCATCGCCAGAATCTGGTCCTGGGCATTTTTGTCGGCAAGGCAGGTGTTTGCCTGGGCCTTGGTGATACCGCGTTTGGCCATGATGCCGTAAAGCCCGATATCGGCAGCAATTTTTTTCAGCCGGTCGTTGATTTCGCCCTGGAACCAGGTCTTCTGAACCTCGGGCGAAATGGACTGGGCCTTCTTGAGCCAGGAGTCCTGGGACGCCATCAGCGCATTGTGGTTGCCGAAAAATTTCGTCCGGCCGCCGCATCGCGCCAGCACCGCTGCGGTAAAATCGAGGGGGTCGCGGACATAGTTGCGCACTTCCGCGCTGACATTGCCCTTGGCGACAAAGCTGCTTTTCAAAGGGACATGGGATGAAACTTCAAAATCCGCGCAGTGGCTGCAGGTGTAGCTGACATATTCCACCAGGCGGTTTTTCGCCAGCGGATTGCCCAGGACGTGACCGCCCATCGCGGATATGGTGACCCGCTTGGACCAGTCAGTCTGCTGGGCCGATGCCGGTGCGATCAGCACCGCTGCTGCCATCACTGCCGAAGCAAGATACGCGCTTCTCAACTTCATGTCCGGTCCTTCTTCTTTTCGCCGCCGCCAATCCTGCCGACAACCCTGATGCTCAACTTGGCATCTTTCTTAGGGTCCGCTTCCGCCTTTGCAACTGCCGATGCCAGCGACTCGAGTACCCGGTTCAGTTCCGGATCGCCGATATCGCGCAGATTCTCGCCCAGCTGAATCGGTGCAGGCTTGAGCGAAGCGGGCAGCGGAACCCGTTTTTCCTTGTCTTTCTTGGGTGTTACGTTGCCCTGTCTGAATCGAATCTGACTGACCGCGCCATAGCCGAAAAAGCGGTTTACCCGCTCGACGATATCCGGTGCGATATGCTGCATCAGCGTCGCATAGGCACCGCTGACTACAAGATGCAGCGTGCCGCCCTCTTTCTCGCCGCGCGGGAATCGAATCGATTCGGGCAGCGACACGGCGGCATAGCGTTCGCCGACGATTTCCGGCCAGCGGCTGACCACCGAACTCTGGATGAAGCCATAGCGGCGGAAGGCCGCGCGGCCGATTTCGGGCATCAGGTCGGATATGCTTTTCGCCGGACCACCGCGCGGACGCTGGTATTTCTGATATTTGCGAACCGGCGATTTTTTTGGCAGCTTTTTGGGCGCAGGCGTGCCGCTGGCAGCGGTTTTTGCCTTTTCATCGCCATTCGTGCCAATTTTCTTCGCCATAGCGGTCGTTTATGGCATGGCGCGGCCATGGCCGTCGATAGTTTCTCCGCCAGGGCACGCAAAATTTCTGCCGATATTGGTGCACATTATGTGGATAACGCCAGAAAATTGCCGTGGCGGATACCGCCCGGCGGCGATCTGCCCGATCCCTATCATGTCAGGCTCTCCGAAATCATGCTGCAGCAGACCACGGTTGGTGCGGTCAAAAGCTATTTCGAGACATTCACCCGGCGCTGGCCGACCGTGCAGAGGCTGGCAACTGCGGACGAGGCGGATGTTCTCGCGGCATGGGCCGGGCTCGGCTATTATGCCCGGGCGCGGAATCTTCATAAATGTGCGGTCCATGTCACGGAAAAACTGGACGGAATCTTTCCTGAGAAAGAGTCTGAACTGCTCAAG
Source organism: uncultured Sphingomonadales bacterium (assembly GCA_964022135.1). Classification (GTDB taxonomy): domain Bacteria; phylum Pseudomonadota; class Alphaproteobacteria; order Sphingomonadales; family Sphingomonadaceae; genus Parasphingorhabdus. The sequence goes on from CAXIBD010000032.1 coordinate 11,133, forward strand.
CTGCCGGGTGTCGGCGCCTATACCGCGGCCGCCATTGCCGCCATTGCATTTGGCGAGCGGGCAGTGGTGGTGGACGCGAATATCGAACGGCTGGTGGCGCGGCTTTTCGCCATCGCCACGCCGCTGCCCGGGGGCAAGGCCGAGATCCGGATGGCGATGGACGCGATCACGCCAAGGGACGGAGCGGGTGATTTTGCCCAGGCCTGCATGGATATGGGCGCGACCATCTGCACATCGAAAAATCCGAAATGCGCTATCTGCCCGGTGCAGGAACATTGCGCGGCTTTTGCTGCGGGCGATATGGAATCCTATCCGGTCAAGCCGCCGAAGAAGCACAAGCCGGTTCGGCGGGCGCGCTTTTTCTGGATCGAGCGGCAGGGCCGGATCCTGCTGGCGACCAGGCCGTCCAAGGGCATGCTTGGCGGGATGCGGGCCTTGCCCGATGATGGCTGGGCGGCGGGCAATGACGGCCATGCGAGGCCGCCGATCGGCGGGCAATGGCGTGTGCATGACAATATCATCCAGCACAGCTTCACCCATTTTTCGCTTGAGGTCGATTTGGCAGTATATCAGGATGAAAAAATCGCTACTGATATGGAGCGCGACATCTGGTGGCCGCTGGCGGAAATAGCGGAGGCCGGATTGCCGACCCTTTATGCCAAGGCCGTGAAATGGAAATTGAAGGAAGAAACATGATCGCTGAAAAACCTGCCACATTGTCGCTCGGATCCTCCTTTTCGCGGCGCTCCGTGCTCGGCGGTATCGGTACCGGTGCCTTTCTCGCCGGCATGCCGGGCATCGCCTTTGCGAAGGAAATGGGCCCCGCTTTCCCGGGCCTGACCAGGATCATCAACGAATATGTCGCGGACAGGAAGGTCGCCGGCATGCTGGCGATGATCGGCTTCGGCCAGACATCGCCGCAGATGATCGCTGCCGGTTCGCTGACCCTTGGCGGCAACAAGCCGGTTGACGGCAACACCCTGTGGCGGATGTATTCGCAGACCAAGCCGATCACCGGCATGGCGACGATGATGCTGATCGAGGACGGCCTGCTGTCGCTGGACCAGCCGCTGTCCGACATTTTCCCCGAGTTCGCCGACATGCAGGTGCTGGTCGATCCGGAAGGCGCGCTCGACCATGTCGAGCCGGCCAAGGCACCGATCACGATAAGGCAGCTGCAGACCCATACCGCCGGCCTCGGCTACACGATCATTTCCAAGGGCCCGATCCTGAAAGCCTATCTGGCCGCCGGCCTGACCCCCGGACGGGTCAGCCGCAACCCGATCCCGGGCGTCGATTCCGGTGCGCCGGTGCCGGACATCATGACCTTCGTCAAACGCCTTTCGGAACTGCCGCTGGTCTATCAGCCGGGCACGCAGTGGAGCTATTCGCTTGGCCATGATGTGCTGAGCGCGGTGATCGAAAAGGTTTCGGGCAAGCCGCTCGACCAGTTCCTCCAGGAACGGATGTTCGGACCGCTGGGCATGAAGGACATGTTCTATCAGGTGCCTGCGGACCGGGCCGGCGATCTTGCCGACAATTATGCGCCGTTCGCGGGATCGCTGATTCCGATCGACCCTGGCGCGACCAGCATCTTTCTCGACAAGCCACCCTTTGCCTTCGGCAGCACTGGTCTGGTCGGGACCGCTGGCGACTATGACAAGTTCCTGCAGATGCTGCTCGGCTTCGGCGCGGTCGGCAACGTGCGGGTGATGAAGCCGGAGACGGCGAGGCTCGGCATGTCGAACCTGCTGCCGGAAACCGCCAGTACCAAGGGCACCTGGGTTGCCAATCACGGCTTTGGCGCCGGCGGGCGTTCCGGCCTGGGCACCGAAGTCAGCCCCGCGGGCACCTTCGGCTGGGGCGGCGCAGCCGGGACCTCGGCCTTCGTCGATACCGCGCGCGGGCTCCGCGCCGGCGGCTATACGCAGTATATTCCGTCGAACAGCTATCCCTTCCAGTCGGATTTCCCGAAATATGTCTATGCCGACCTGATCGGCAGCGCCCAGACGGGTGTGGGCAATACCAGCCCCTGACCCGGGATCGCGTCGCCTTCCCGGTCGGGAGAGAGCAGAAATAGAAAAATACCGGAGAGAAGATTCTGAAAGACCGACAAAATATTGTGCCAACCTTTGCTGGCGGGACGCTGGACCGCGCCGACCAGGTACGGGTCAATCCGGACAAGCTGCGCGCCGCGATGATGAACCCGCGCGCAAAGCTGCTCAAGCTGGACGGGCTGAACCCGGTTTTCGACGACCATGGCGATCTTGCCTGGGGCGCGGCCTATGAAGCTGCGCCGGAAAACGACCTGCTGCTGCTCGGCATTGAAGGGGACACGTCCTTTTTTGCGGAGCTGAACGGGGCAGGGGACGCCGGGCCCGCCGCGAACCGGGCGCTCTGGCAGACGCTGGGCAGCCTGCCTGCCGATCAGGCGGCAATTTACGCCACCGCGCGCAGCCTGGTCGACTGGCACGCACGGCATCAATATTGCGCGCAATGCGGCAGGCCGACCCAGTCCCGCAAGGGCGGCTGGGCGCGGCTGTGCGACCCCGAAGACGGCGGTTGCGGAGCGGAACATTTTCCGCGCACCGACCCGGTGGCGATCATGCTGTCGGAATGCGAGGACAAGGTGCTGCTCGGACGCCAGCCACGATTTCCGCCGAAAAGCTTTTCGGCGCTGGCCGGGTTTCTGGAACCGGGAGAGAGCATCGAGGGCTGCGTGAAGCGCGAATTGTTCGAGGAAGCGGGTATCAAGGTCCGGGACGTGCGCTATGTCGCCAGCCAGCCCTGGCCGTTTCCGTCATCGCTGATGATCGCCTGCACCAGCGTGACCGACGATCCGACGCTGACGCTGGACGAGGAGGAAATCGAGGAGGCCGCCTGGTTCTCGCTCGACGAGGTCAGGGCGGCAATGGCCGGGGATGCGGGCGCGCCGTTCGTCGCACCTCCGCCTTTGGCGATTGCCCATGATCTGCTGCGTCACTGGCTGGACGGCAAAGGCTGACAGCAACGGCCCGAAGCCGCTGTTTGGGCAGGCCTAGACCAGCCCCAGGCTGGCCAGTTCGCCGAGCATCTCGGCCGGCATTTCTTCCGCACCTTCCGCCGCATCGCCGAGATCGGCCGGGGCGTCCTTCTCCTCGAGATAGCGCCAGCCCTGGTGGGCGCGCTTGGGGATCGGCTGGACGGCGATCAGCCGCGGTTCCAGCCGGATCCACTGCCGCCCCTGGCCATTGTCCATGAAACCGATGATCGGCGAGCGGCCGACGATCTTCTTCGCGTGGATCCAGTAGAGCGAGCCGCCGACCATTTCCGCGTGGCGCTTGGGCAGATAGCGTGTGGTCAGCCTTGCCTCGCCGCCGGTGGCCGGGTGGTCCTTGTGCGATTCCAGCCATTGGCGCAGCGTCGCCGGGCTTTCGCTGCGATAGGCAATCTTGGTCATGTTCAGTGGCATGGTGATTATCTGTGGTGGGCGACCGGTTTAGTCAAGCATGTTCCGGGGCAAGTCATCCGATAGGCGGAACGGAAAGCAGATAGTGCAAGAATACTATTGCAAATGATTATCAATATCATAGTATGAGGAGGATTCGAACGGCGAGGAGAGAGAGATTGGGTGCGATTCTGGAAAAACTGCTGATGCCATTGCCGGACATCCGGACGATGCCGGCGGTCGAGGCGAGACTGATCATTGCCTTTCGCCTGGCGATCATCGGCATTCAGAATGACTATGATTGCACGGAACATCTGTCCGACCGGCTGGGCGGAAAGCTGGCCGCGACGCGGATATTGATATTGGCAGAGACCATCGGCTTCGCATGGGCGGAGCCTTTCCAGATCGGGCGGCCCTGCTGTTCGCAGACCACGCCCGATGAAATCTGGCTGGTCGCGGCGCTCCGCCTGGCGGCCGGCAACAACCGGCCCGCCTTTGACTCGCTGAGCTGCGAAATGCTTGGCGACAGCGAGCGGGAACGGATCTTCAACGACCTGCGCAATTTTGTCGCGGCCTACAACGGGTCAAGAGGCTGATCCTCCCGCTGCCAGCGGCTTGTCCCGCTATTGCGGATTTGGCCGTTCAAACAGTCGGACCGTCTTCTGGTTATATTCCGCTTCACCGGTGGCACGAAAGCCGAGCTTTTCGGCGAGCCGGAGCGACGGGATATTTTCGGGACTGATGATGCAGACCGTTTTGGCAGGGTTGAACTGTTCATCCAGCCAGTCCTGCACCGCCGTCATCGCTTCCAGGGCATAGCCCTTGCCGTGGCCGGCTACCGACAGCACCCAGGCGGCTTCATGGAACGGATCGAAGTCGGGGCCCAGTCCCCGCCGGAAGTCGCTGAAGCCCACTTCTCCCATGAATTGGCCGGAGGATTTCTCGATCAGCGCGAACAGTCCATAGCCCATCAGTTGCCAGCGCCCGAAATAGCCCAGAAAGCGCAACCAGGCTTCGGCTTCGGTGGACGGCGTGCCGCTGATATATTTCACCACCGCCGGGTTCTGCCACATGGCGCGGCAGGCCTCGAAATCATCGGCAACATGCGGGCGGAGCAACAGGCGTTCGGTTTCGATCACCCGGCGCTCTAAAGGCTGACCATCCCGCTACCCACGGCAAGGCCAAGAAAGGCCAGGAAACCCATGGTATCGGTGATCATCGTGACGAAGACCGACGAGGCCAGAGCCGGATCCTGATCCAGCCGGTCGAGCATCACCGGCACGAAAATGCCCGCAAACCCTGCGATCACGATATTTATCAGCATGGCCAGCGCGATCACTCCGCCGAGCACGGGGTTGGCGAAGACCAGCCCGGTACCGAGCCCGACCAGTATCGCAATCGTGCCGCCGTTGAGCAGGGCTATGCGAAATTCCCGACCGATGATCCGGCGGGTATTGGAGCGGGTCAGCTCGTTCATCGCGAGGGCGCGGACCGAGACGGCCATCGTCTGGGTGCCGGCATTGCCGCCGATCGAGGCCACGATCGGCATCAGCACCGCGAGAGCGACCATTTGCTCGATCGCTCCGCCGAAGATCGAGATGACAAAGCTCGCCACCAGCGCAGTCGCCAGATTGGTGATCAGCCAGCGGACCCGGGCCTTGTAGGAATCGCGGATCGGTTCGTTGATGTCGCCGTCGCCGGCACCGGACAGCAGCAGCACGTCTTCGCTGGCCTCGTCCTCGACGATGTGGAGGATGTCATCGACAGTGATCATCCCGATCAGCCGGCCGTCGTCGTTGACGACAGCAGCGGAGATCAGATTATATTTCTGGAAGCGCAGCGCGACTTCCTCCTGGTCCATGTTGACCGGAATCAGCGACTGTTCGCGTTTCATCACATCGGCGATGGCGATGTCGCGCGGGGTGCGGAGGATCCAGCTGAGCTGGCAGGTGCCGATCGGCCGGAAGGCCGGGTCGACGACGTAGATTTCCCAGAATTCGGTGGTCAGGTCGTCATTCTTGCGCAGATAGTCGATCAGGTCGCCGACCATCATATGTTCGGGCACCGCGACAAATTCGCGCTGCATGATGCGGCCGGCGGTTTCTTCCTCGTAGGTGAGCGCGCTCTCGATCGCGGCGCGGTCCTCGGCGTCGAGCTCGGCGAGCACGGCCTGTTGCTCGCCCTTGTCCAGATCCTCGATGATCGCGACCGCGTCATCGGTGTCCAGCTGTTCGGTCAGCCCGGCGATCTGGCCGGCATCGAGCGCCTCGATCACGTCCTCGCGGACGTGCTCGTTCATTTCCGCGAGCACGTCGGCGCTGACCAGATCACCGAGCGCCTCGGCCAGCGGCGCGCGCTCGTCGGCACCGATCAGCTCGAACAGATCGGCGATGTCGGCATTGTGGAGCGGGTTGACCAGTTCCTGCGCGAGCGCGCTATCATTGTCCTCGACCGCCTCGGAAACCGAGCGGACGAATTCGTCGGTCAAGCGGTTGTCTTCGTCAAGCACGTCTTCGCGTTCGATGACGGCGTCCGGAGCGTCGTTGATCTCGGTCATCGCGATGCTCCCTTTCTGTGTGTGTTTGGCTGCTTACTAGTCGGTGCACCGTTGCAAATGCAATCTTTTGTGACATTTATCGCGAGGCAGGGTGATTTTTACGGACAGCTTGCCTATATGCGGCCCAAGAACGATTCAATGAACGAAAAGGAACATGCCTGATGGCTCACGAAAAAATGACGCTCCACCTCGAAACCGGCGACGTAGAAATCAAGCTGCGGCCTGATCTCGCTCCCAATCATGTCGCGCGGATCACCGAGCTGGCGGCCGAAGGCTTTTATGACGGCGTTGTCTTCCACCGCGTCATCAGCGGCTTCATGGCGCAGGGCGGCGACCCGACCGGTACCGGCATGTCCGGCAGCGACAAGCCCGATATCGCCCAGGAATTCTCCAAGGAACCGCATGTCGAGGGCACCTGCTCGATGGCCCGGACGATGGATCCGAACAGCGCCAACAGCCAGTTCTTCATCTGCCTCGACGACGCCGGCTTCCTTGACGGCCAGTACACGGTCTGGGGTGAAGTGACCTCGGGCATGGAAGCGGTGCACGCGCTGCCCAAGGGCGAACCACCAGCGAAGCCCGGCGCGATCAAGTCCGTAACGCTCGGCTGATCGACCGATATGCGTCTCGACAAACCCAGGATCGCCCCGCTCGCCGAGTCAGAACTCGACGACAAGAGCCGGGCGATGCTGGGCGAGCGCTTCAAGACCGGCAAGATTCTCAACATCTTCCGGACGCTGATCAAGGCGCCGAAGGCCTATAAAGCGTTCATGTGGTGGGGCGGCTATGTCCTGTCCGACCATAATGATCTGGCCGCGCGGGAGCGCGAAATCATCATTTTGCGCACCGGCTTCAACTGGAAGTCGGGCTATGAATGGGCGCAGCATGTCCGGATCGGCAAGGACTGTGGTCTGACCGACGAAGAAATCGAGCATATCAAGGTCGGGCCGGAGGCACCGGCCTGGACGCCGCTGGAACGCGCGATGCTGCAGGCTACCGACGAACTGACCGGCGACGGCCATATTGCCGACGCGACCTGGCAGGCGCTGGCCGCACTGAGCGAAAAACAGCGGATGGATCTGGTGATGACGGTCGGCCAGTATAGCCAGGTGTCGATGATGCTGAACAGCTTCGGCGTGCAGCTGGACGACGATCTGACGCTCGATCCCGATCTGGCCGCCTGAAACGGCGCGTTAAAGGCCTGCCTTGACCACCCAGTCATGGAAAATGCGCACGGCGCGGTTTTTCATCTCGCGTTTGCGGCACACGAACCAGTAGCTGTACGGACTGTCGACCTCATGGTCGAACAGCCGCACCAGCCGCGAATCATTGGCATCGGAAAAATGGCCGCCATGCATGATCGCGATGCCGAGGCCCTGGGCTGCGGCCTCCAGCATCAGTGGCCCGCTGTCGAGATGGTCGATACCGGCCGGCTGCAGATCGGGCAGGCCGACCACTTCCTTCCACTGGTCAAAAGCCCTGCCCATGTTGCTGTGGATCAGGATATTGTGATTTTTCAGATCTTCCGGATGCCTGACGGCGTTCGGCCCCTTGGTCAGTTCCGCAGAAGCGATCGCGTAGACCTTGTTGCTGTCCAGCTTCACTGCATAGAGGTGGGGATCGACATAGTCGGTGATGATGATCGCTGCGTCCACGGCATCACCCAGCATATTTTCGGCATGGGCGGAGGTGTCGACATCGATATGCAGCTTTGGATAGAGCTTCTTGAGTTCCGGCAGCCGGGGCAGCAGACGCGTGGCACCGAACAGCGGCAGCACGCCCAGGTGCAGGCGCATGTCGCCGCCGGTGACGGTCATCTGGTCGACCGCCTCGCCAATGGTTTCCAGCGCCGGGGCAACCGCTTCCAGCAAGGCCCGGCCATCCTCGTTCAGCACCATCGACTGGTTCCGGCGTTCGAACAGCGGCTTGCCGATATGATCTTCCAGCGACTTGATTCGGCGGCTGAGTGCCGGGGCGGACAGCGCCAGTTCGGCAGCGGCGGCCTTGGAAGAGCCGAGACGGGCCACGCGGATGAAGGCCTCAAGGGCGCGAAGGGGAGGAAGACGGCGCATAGAATAACCAATATCGAGACTAATTGACTGTTGTGCAACGCAAAATGAAAGCGAATTCAAAAAATCGGCGGAAATCAGTCACTAGTATTAATGATAAGTTGCATTCCTTGCAATCTATAATGTTCTTTTCGCACTTGCACAATAACCTGTTCCGATGCATTTAGGATGAGCCTTTCAGGCATCCTCTCCTAAAAACTTTTCAGGCCAGTTCTCCGGAACTGGCCTTTTTTTTGGCCAAATTGCCGCGCGCCATGCCGGAATTGAAAATCAGGGTCGTATATCGGCACAGCTATCCCTATCTTGTTGGAAACAACCGAAACGATATTGAGGAGATGCGTCCCCGTGTCCGATTCAGCGCAGTCAAAAGACAATACCGAAGATGATGGCAAGCGGCTGAAACTGCAAGTTGCCAATGCCCGGCCGGAAGACAGCGGCCGCGGACTGGCAAGGCTGTCGCGCGACAATCTCTCAAAACTGGGTTTGATCGAGGGTGATGTCGTGGAAATTTTCGGCAAGCAGGCGACTCCGGCGCGGGCGGTCCTGCCCTATCCGGAAGACGAGGGGCTGGATTTTGTCCGGCTCGACGGCCTGCAACGCGCCAATTCCGGCGCCGGTGCCGGCGATTTTGTCGAAATTCGCAAGGTCGAATCCAGGCCGGCCAAGAAAGTGGTGTTCGCGCCGGCGCAGAAGGACCTGCGGCTGCAGGGCAATGGCGGCGGTCTGAAGCGCAGCTTCATGGGTCGCCCGCTCAAGGCGGGCGACTTTGTCGCCACTCACGGTCAGCAGCAGGTGGATCGCAGCGACATGCCGCCGCAATTGCGCCAGATGCTGGCGGCACCGGCCTTCTCTCTCACCCAGATACGACTCAACGTGGTTTCGACCGTGCCCAAGGGCATTGTGCATATCGACGAAGAGACCGAGGTCGAACTGCGGCCGGAATATGAAGAATCCACCGAGCATCGGCGCGCGGATGTCACCTATGACGATATCGGTGGATTGCAGGACACGATCGACCAGCTCCGCGAAATGGTCGAATTGCCGCTGCGCTATCCGCAGCTCTTCACCCGGCTGGGTGTCGATCCGCCACGCGGCGTGCTGCTCCATGGTCCTCCGGGGACCGGCAAGACCCGGCTCGCCCGGGCTGTCGCCAATGAGAGCGAAGCGGAGTTTTTCCTGATCAACGGCCCGGAAATCATGGGGTCCGCCTATGGCGAATCGGAAAAGAAGCTGCGCGAGATTTTCGAACAGGCAACCAAGGCTGCGCCCTCGATCCTGTTCATCGACGAGATCGATTCGATCGCCCCGAAACGCGGACAGGTGCAGGGCGAGGCCGAAAAGCGGCTGGTGGCCCAATTGCTGACCCTGATGGACGGGCTCGAATCGCGGGTCAATCTGGTGGTGATCGCGGCGACCAACCGGCCCGAAGCGATTGACGAAGCCTTGCGCCGTCCCGGTCGCTTTGACCGGGAAATCATCGTCGGCGTCCCGGATGTTGCCGGGCGCCGGGAGATTCTGGGCATCCACACCCGCGGCATGCCGCTCGACAAGGCGGTGGACCTGAAGGAACTGGCCCGCACGACCTATGGTTTTGTCGGCGCGGATCTGGCGGCGCTGACTCGCGAGGCGGCGATCGAGGCGGTCCGGCGGATCATGCCCAAACTCGATCTGGAAGCCGAAACCGTGCCCCCCGAGGTCCTCGAGGAGCTGGTCGTCCAGCGCCATGATTTTGTCGAGGCGCTGAAACGGGTCCAGCCGTCGGCGATGCGCGAGGTCATGGTCCAGGCGCCCGATGTCCGCTGGGAAGATATCGGCGGACTCGACGAGGCGCAGCTGCGGCTGAAAGAGGGTATCGAGCTGCCGATGAAAAACCCGGAAGCCTTTACCCGGCTCGGCATCCGGCCGGCCAAGGGCTTCCTGCTCTATGGCCCGCCCGGCACCGGCAAGACCCTGCTGGCCAAGGCGGTCGCGCGCGAGGCGGAAGCGAATTTCATCGCCACCAAGTCGAGCGACCTCCTGTCCAAATGGTATGGCGAGAGCGAGCAGCAGATCGCTCGGCTGTTTGCCCGCGCCCGGCAGGTGGCCCCGACGATCCTGTTCATCGACGAGATCGACAGCCTCGTGCCCGCCCGCGGCGGCGGCATGGGCGAGCCGCAGGTGACCGAGCGGGTGGTCAACACGATCCTCGCCGAAATGGACGGTCTGGAAGAAATGCAGTCGGTGATCCTGATCGGCGCGACCAACCGCCCGGGTCTGGTCGACCCGGCGCTGCTTCGTCCCGGCCGGTTCGACGAGCTGATCTATGTCCCGGTTCCCGGCAAGGCCGGGCGACGCCGGATCCTGGCGATCCACACGGCGAAAATGCCGCTGGCGCCGGATGTCGATCTCGACGAGATGGCGGAAAGTACCGATCGCTATTCCGGGGCCGATCTCGAGGATCTGGTCCGGCGGGCAGGGCTATATGCGCTGCGCGAATATGGCGGGCTGGTCGAGACCGTCCAGATGAAGCATTTCGAAAAGGCGCTGAAGGACAGCCGCGCATCGGTGACGCCGGAAATGGAGGAAGAATATTCCAAGATGGAATCGCAGCTGAAGCAGAATGCGATGCGGGCGGAGCCGATCGGTTTCGTGTCTCCCGGAATGCTGACCCCGGTCAAGGACAGCAAGCACTAGCGGTCGCTGTCGATCCGTTCGTCGAGCTTGAGGGTCTTGAATCCCCAGCCGAACAGGAACACGCAGATGCTGGTCGCGAGCCAGAAGGGCAGCGGGCCGGCATAGGTGTAGAGCAGCACGCCTATGGCTGGCGACACGATGAACGCCATGCCGTTGACCGAGGCGACGATGCCGGCGACGCCATTCTGTTCCGAACGTTTCACCGCCAGCGATGCGCCGGCCGTGAAGCCCGGGCGGAACAGGCCGAATCCGAGCGATGCCACGGCAAAGCCGATGATGATGCCATGCAGGTCGTGCGAGAAGCCGATCAGCAGGCAGCCACAGGCGCCCAGCACCATGCCCCACAATATCGACGTGCGCGGCCCCATCTGCAGCAGGGGGATCAGCCCCCATTGGGCCAGCAGGGTCGCCGCGGCGCCGGACATCAGGACGATACCGGTCATCTGGATTCCCATCTCGGGATCCCCGCGCAGGCCAAGCCGGTCGAGCACCAGAAATCCGACGACGCCGAGAATCAGCGCATGCGCGTTGCCACCCAATATGCCGGTGACCAGCCACGGCTTGATCCGCTCGTCGCCCCAGCGCAATTGCGGCGGCAGCACGCTGTCCTCGTCGCTGTTTTCCTCTTCTTCCTTGAGGCTGTTGGAGGAAGGGGCCGAGCTATAGGGTTCCGATGTGACCACGCCGCGCGCCTGGTAGCCGGGATTGTCATTGGGCAGCTTCAGCGCCAGCGCGACCATCACCAGGATCCCGATGCCGGCAAAGGCGAACATCGGGCTGGACAGGCCGAGGAAGGGAATGATCAGCAACGGCGCGATCGCCGGCCCGACAATCGTGCCGAGTCCGAAGGAGGACGAAATCAGCGACAGCGCCTTGGTCCGGTCCGCGCGCGCGGTCCGCGCGGCGACATAGGCCTGTACCGCCGGCGGCGCGGCGGAACCCAGGCCGCCGTAAAGGCTGCGGAACAGGGCGAACAGGACGAAGGTCCACAGCGCGCTATACCAGCCCAGCAGGCCCAGAAACAGCGCAAGTCCGGCGAGCGCAAACGATGTGGTAAAGCCGATCATGCCGAGCCGCATCAGCGCCTTGCGCCCGCGATGATCCGACTGGCGCGCCCATTTCGGAGCGGTATAGACCCACAGCAAGGCCGACCAGCTGAACGCCGCGCTCACCCAGAAATCCGGAATATCCAGCTGGGTGCCGATGGTGGGCAGAATCGATTGCATCGCCGTATTGCCCGACGCGGTGACCAGCATGACCGAAAACAGCACGGCCATGCGGGTGCTGTCGATCGGCTGGGCATCGGGAAAGGAGGTCACTTTCCGGGTGAGCGGTTCAAAATCGGGAGAATCGGCCATAGCGATCCCTATGCCATGCTATTTCTGCCAGTCATAGCCGCGTTCGACGCGCGCCACATGCAGGCTATAGGCGCTGTACCATCGGTCGCGGCCCTGGTCGCGGATGCTGGCATGGTCCGGGTGATCGCGCCACGCTCTGGCGCTGGCATCATCGCGCCAGTAGCTGACCGTAATACCGAAACCGTCCGCGGACCTGGCATGATCTTCTCCGAGATAGCCCGGCTGCCGCGCCGCCAGTTCGGACATCGCTTTCGCCGCATCCTGATAGGCCTCTTCGTCCGCTCCGGTCCGCTGGGCACAAAAAATCACGGCAATCGAGTCTTCCGGATGAAGCAGCATGGCGCGCTTCTAGCGGTTCGCTTGGCTCGGGCCAATGCTATTATATTTGTCACCAGCGCTGTGACGCCCTAGTAAGACAGTTTGACCCGCCACCGGAGGACTGCCTTGACCAATAGTATCGCCAAAACCAAATTCGTGGATCGTGTCAAATCCGGACTGGAACGTCGCCTCGGCCCCTGGGGCGTTTTCTTCAAGGGTTTCCTGAAGCATCCGGTAATGGTCGGTTCGATCATGCCGTCATCGGACATCACGATCAGGAAGATGCTCGAGCCGGTGAAATGGGACGAATGCGACCTGTTTGTCGAATATGGGCCGGGAGTCGGCACCTTCTGCCGTCCGGTGCTCGAGCGGATGAAGCCGGGCGCGACCCTGATCGTGATCGATCTCAATCCCGATTTCATCGACTATCTCGGCAAGTCGATTCGCGACAGCCGCTTCTACCCCATCCACGGGTCGGCCGCCGATGTGCAGAAGATCATTCGCGAGCTCGGCCACGAGAAAGCCGACTATATCCTGTCAGGCCTGCCATTCTCGACGCTGCCCGACCAGCTCGGTCCCAAAATTGCCAAGGAGACGTACGACGTCATTCGGCCGGGCGGAGCCTTTCTGGTCTACCAGTTTGTCAAAAAGGCGCGCGACTATATGACCCCGCATTTTGAACATATCGACAGCGGCTACTCGTTCTGGAATATCCTGCCCTGCCATCTGTTCTGGGGCTGGAAGGCGAAATAGACGCCGGTCGATAGCTGACAGCCGTTCGTCGAAGCCCGCAACCGATCGGGACCTGTTTCCCGGCATGTCCAAACCTATATTATGTATATTTTGATCAAGAGGAAAATATCGATGTCTCGTTTGTCCCGCTCCCTGTTTCTGGCTCTGACAACCACGGCATTGACCGTTGCCGCACCGGCGCTTGCCAAGCATCACGAGACTGCCAAGCCGGCACCGGTCAGCGAACTGGTCGATGCGGTCGATATTCCCTATGAAGAGTTCACGCTCGACAACGGTCTGAAGGTCCTGGTCCACACCGACCGCAAGGCTCCCATCGTGGCGGTGTCGATCTGGTACGGGGTCGGTTCCGCCCAGGAGCCGAAGGGCAAGACCGGCTATGCGCATCTGTTCGAGCATATCATGTTCAATGGTTCCGAACATGCGCCGGGCGATTATTTCGAACCGTTGCGGCAGATCGGAGCAACCGATCTCAACGGTACCACATGGCTCGACCGGACCAACTATTTCCAGACCGTGCCGACCTCGGCGCTGGATGTTGCCCTTTTCCTCGAAAGCGACCGCATGGGCTATCTGCTCGGCGCGGTGACGCAGGAGAAGCTCGACAACCAGATCGGCGTGGTCTCGAACGAAAAGCGCCAAGGCGACAATCAGCCCTATGGTCTCGTCTCCTATCGCCAGACCGAGTTGCTGTTTCCGCCGGATCATCCCTACGGCCATGACACGATCGGATCGCTCGCGGATCTGGAGGCCGCTTCGCTCGATGACATGAAACAATGGTTCACCGACCATTATGGACCGAACAATTCGATCCTGGTGCTGGCCGGCGATATTGACGTCGCGACCGCGAAGGCGAAGGTCAACAAATGGTTTGGCGCGATTCCGCGTGGCAAGCCCATCCCCGAACTCGATCCTGCCCTGCCGACGCTGGACAAGCCGGTTTACGAGGTGATGAAGGACAAGGTCGCGACCACCCGCATCTACCGCAACTGGGTGGTGCCGGGACTGAATGACCCCGACTATACGCCGATCGATGTCGGCATGGCGGTGCTGGGCGGGCTCGCCAGCTCACGGCTCGACAATATCATGGTGCGCGACGAGAAAAATGCCGTCGCGGTATCCGCCTATGTGATTCCCTTTGTCCATGGCAGCCTCGTCAATATCCAGGCGGATGTGAAGCCGGGCGAAGATGCCGATGCCGTGGCCAAGCGGCTGGACGAAATCATCGCCGACTTTATCGCCAATGGCCCGACCGCGGACGAAGTACAGCGAGTCGCGACCCGCGATGCTGCGGCCCGGATCGCCGGGCTCGAACAGGTTGGCGGTTTCAGCGGCAAGGCGGTGGCTCTGGCCCAGGGTGAACTCTATTCGGACGATCCGGAGCATTACAAGAAGGAACTGGAGCGTCTGGCATCGACCACACCGACCGCGGTGAAGGCCGCGATGCAGAAATGGCTGACGCGGCCGGTGGTCGGCATCCGGGTGGTTCCCGGCGAACGCGACGCATATGAGGAAGTCGGCGCGGGCAAGGGCGCCCGGACCGGCGTTCTGACCGCTCCCGCCTTTTACATGCAGGACGATCAGCCGGGCACCGTAACCGCTCCAGACCGGTCTTCGCTGCCTCCGGTTGGCGAAATCCCGAATGTCGATTTTCCGGATGTAGAAACCGCAACCCTGTCCAACGGCATCAAGGTCTATTTCGCGCACCGCGATGCGGTACCGATGACCTGGGTAACCTTGTCATTCAACGCCGGGACCAGCGCCGATTCCAGCGACAAGCTCGGGCTGCAGAATTTTGTGACCTCGATACTGGAAGAAGGCACGACCAGCCTGACCTCGGTCGAGATTGCCGAACAGCAGGAACGTCTCGGTGCCAATATCAGCATCGACGGGGGGCGGGATCGCACCGATGTCAGTCTGAGCGCAGTCAATCCGAACCTCGACGCCTCGCTCGACCTGATGGCGGATATCGTCAAAAATCCGGCATTCAATACCGATGATATCGAACGCATCCGCGTCCGGCAGCTGACCGCGATCGACCGCGAGGAAAGCGATCCCCTGAGCATCGCCAGCAACACGCTGCCGCCGCTGGTCTTCGGTTCCGATCATCCCTATGGCCGCGGCCTGTCGGGCAACGGCACCAAGCAAAGCGTGGCGACGATCACCCGCGATGATCTGGAGGCCTTTCACAACCAGTGGATGCATCCGGCCAAGGCAACGATTTTCGCCGCCGGCCAGATCGACAAGGACGAACTCGTCAAGAAGCTGGAAATGCGCTTCGGTCGCTGGAACGGCACCGGCAAGGCGGCACCGGCGAAGAATTTCGACGCCGCCATACCTGACGCCCAGGGCAAGATCATTGTCATTCACCGGCCAAATTCTCCGCAATCGATGATCCTCGCTGGCCAGGTGCTGCCCTACAAGGGATCGGATGACCTTTTGACGCTCGACGCAGCCAACGAGATACTGGGCGGCAATTTCCTGTCGCGGATCAACATGGATCTGCGCGAGACCAAGGGCTGGAGCTATGGTACCCGCAACACCGTGCTGCGCGGCGAAGACCGGGCGCTCTATACGATGCGGGCGCCGGTCCAGACCAACCAGACCGGCCCGGCGGTTGCCGCGATGGATGCGCAGGTCCGGGATTTCCTCGGAGACAAGGGCGTTACCCCGGCCGAACTGCAGCGGACGGTCAACGGCAATGTGCGCCAGCTGCCCGGCCAGTTCGAGCGCACGCCCAGCATCCTGAACCAGATGGAAGGCGACGTGATGTTCGGCAGGCCCTCCAACTATGCCGAAACCGTCGCCGCTCGCTACAAGGCGCTGACGGCGGAAGAGCTGAACGATGCGATGGCCGAGGCGATCGACCCCGGCAAGTTCACATGGGTGATCGTCGGCGATGTCGACAAGATCAGGCCGCAACTCGACGCGCTCGACATACCGGTCGAATATCGCGGCTATGAAGCTAGTGACACTGCTGTTAATAGTGATGGCAGTTCGGACGATTCGGCGACCGACGGCGAATGATCGCCAGCTCTGGCCGAATCAGGGCTTTGACATAAAAGGAGAACGGAATGTCTATTGATGGAACTTATGCTTGCGTGACCAAATCCCCGATGGGAGACCAGACATCGGAATTTACCATTGTCACCGACGGCGACACCTTCACCGGCACCAATGCCGGTGCGATGGGTTCGATGGACGTTGAAAATGGCAAGGTCGACGGCAATCACATCACCTGGGAAATGAACATGACCGTTCCCATGCCGATGAAACTGGAAGGCGATGCGACGATCACCGACGGCCAGCTCGCCGGTTCGGTAAAAGCAGGTGCCTTTGGCGAAATGGCGATGACCGGCACCAAGAAATAATCGATTTTCAGATCACGAAATCAAAAGGGCCGCTACCCGTTGAGGGAGCGGCCCTTTTTTTGTCTGCTGCGATCCGGTCTAGCGGACAACCACGCTGACTGCCCGGCGGTTCTGCGCCCAGGCACTCTCGTTGGAGCCCAGCGCTTCCGGCCGTTCCTTGCCGTAGCTGACGGTGGTCATCCGGGCCGGGCTGACACCCAGGGACGCCAGATAGTTTTTCGCCGCATTGGCGCGCCGTTCGCCGAGCGCGAGGTTATAGTCGCGGGTGCCGCGTTCGTCGGCATGGCCTTCGATGGTGATCCGCGCGTTCGGGTTGCGCGCCAGCCACTGTGCCTGGCTTTGCAGCACGGCCTGATCCTGCGGATCGATGTTGAAGCGGTCGGTATCGAACAGGATCCGGTCGGACATGGTATTGGCAAGAAAATCCTGCTGGGAACCCTGCTCATAGCCCGGACCGGAAGGTGTTGGAGCCGGGGTTGGTGCGGTGCCAACCGGTGCCGGCGGCAATTCTTCCGGTGGTTTCTTGGCACAGCCTGCGATCGCGAGGCTGGCGGTCATGAGGAGGGGGGTCGCATATCTTATCATCATTCTGCTCCTATTAAATTTTGGCCCTTCCGAAGGATATAGCCGTTTTTCAGTATCTTGTCGCGATTTGAATTTACGGCAGCAAGGGACCCCACGCCGGATCCGAACCGTTGACCGGAGTCGGCAGCTGCCGTTCGTTGCGGCCGGTCAGGTCGACCTGCCAGATTCCGGTATTGCCATTGCCTCTGGTGGTCCGGAAAAACTGGATTACCCGGCCATTGGGGGCCCAGGTTGGTGCCTCGTCCTGCCAGCTGTTGGTCAGCAGCCGCTCGCCGCCGCCGCTCGGCGTCATCACCCCGATGCGGAAATTGCCGGCCATCTTGGTAAAGGCGATCAGGTCGCCGCGCGGGCTCCATTCCGGCGTGGCATAGCGGCCACCGCCAAAGCTGATTCGCCGCTCGTTGCCGCCATCGGCGCTCATCACATAGAGCTGCTGGCTGCCCGAACGGTCGCTTTCGAAGACGATCCGGCTGCCGTCGGGGGAGAAGCTGCCACCGATATCGATGCCGGGCGAGAAGGTCAGCTGCTGCGGTCTGCCGCCGCCCGCTGCGGAGATCTTGTAGATATCGGTATTGCCGGCAATCGCCATCGAATAGAGGATCCACTTGCCGTCCGGCGACCAGCGCGGGGCGAAGGTCGGGTTGGTGCTCTGGGTGATCAGCCGCTGCCGGCCGGTGCCGATATCGTAGATGTAGATGCGCGGATTGCCGTCGAGAAAGCTGAGATAGACGATGCTCTTGTAGTTCGGCGAGAAACGCGGGGTGAGGGCGGTCGCCTGGCCGTTGGTGATGAACCGGTGGTTGGCGCCGTCGCTGTCCATGATCGCCAGCCGCTTGACCCGGTCCCCCTTGGGGCCGGTCTCGGCGATATAGGCGATGCGGCTGTCGAAAAAGGGCGATTCGCCGCTCAGCCGCGAATAGATCGTGTCGGCGCACTTGTGCGCGGCCCGGCGCCAATCGCGCGGCTCGACGACAAAGCCCTGACGGGTGAGTTCGGTCTCCAGCGCGACGTCATAGAGATAGCAGCCGACGGTCAGCTTGCCGTCGGGGTTGGTCTTGATGAAGCCCTGGATCAGCGCCGACGCGCTGGTGCCGCTCCAGTAGGGAAATTGCGGGGCGGTGACCTCGGTATAGCTGATCCCGCGGACTTGGTTGCGCCCGATCGGCTTGAACAGGCCGCTCGAGCGGAGATCGCTGACGATCACGTCGCTGATCTTCGCGCCGAGCTCGCTGGTGCTGCCAGCCACTGTGTCAACGCTCTGCGGCGTGGGCAAGCCTGGAACGGCTATGACGAGCTCTTCGCCCGCACTGTTGTCGACATCGACGGTCAGCTGGGCGTGCGCCGTCGCTGTCAGCCCGAGGCTGGCGACAAGGCCGAGAAGCAAGTTTCTGATAGTCGGGACGGTGGATTGCATGGGGGTCTCCTAGACTCCAAGGTAGAGGACAGGTTCGATAACCTTCCATTCATCGTAATATTTTTCGGGAAATGTCGTGAACGGCGCGGCCAGCTGGACCGCGGCAATGGCGCGTTCCTGATGGATTTCGACCTGCGACCGGTTGCTGGGGGTGATGCCGGTGGTCGTCGCCGTCGGCGTGCCGATGATCCGGCCGCTGGGATCGAGACGGGCCGTGACCTTGGTGCGCAACAGTTCGGCATCCGCGCCGGTTGGCGGCCGCCACTTCTGCTTGACCAGCCGGTACAGCTCGCGTTCCAGAGACGCCACGGTTGCGGCAGAAGCCTTTTCCGCCGTGATATTCTGGTTGCGGCTGACCGAAGATGCATCGGTCACGCCCTTCAGGAAATCATCGCCCAGACGGGAACCCCGCGGCTTCGGCTGGGGTTTCGGTTTGGGCTCCGATTTGGCGACGCTTGTCGGCTTGTCCGGTCTGCGGCGCGGTTCGCGGGATACCGGGGCAGGGGTTACCGCCGGCTTGGGCTTGGCCTCCGCTTTCGGTGGTTCGGGCAGCGGCTCGGGTTCGACAAAGCTGCTTTCTTCCGGTGCCCCCAGTTCCGGGGCGACGCTGGTCGCGGGAGTGACCATGGCGGGATTGGGGGCAGCGCTTTCCAGGCCCACCTCATCGGCAATCATCACCTCGATCGGCTTGTTACGGAACGCATCGCTGGTGTTGCTGAGGATGCTGAACGACAGCACGCCAAACAGGGCCACATGACCCGCAGCTGCTATCCCCAAGCCAATTTTTTCAGCTTTCTCCATATCAGCTGTCCACTATTATGGCGTTTCAGATGAACCTGTAGTGACCAGCGACACGCGGTTCAATCCCGCCCGGTTGAGTTCGCCCATCACGCCCATGATCAGGCCATAATCTAGGGTTCTGTCGCCGCGCAGCATGATCTGGCGCGGATCGTCAGGGTTCTGGTCGGCGGCGATGTCGCGCAGCCGTGCCGCCAGCGCGCCGCGGCTCAGTTCCTCGTCCTCGATAAACACGCGGCCTTCGCCATCAATCGAAATCTGCACCGGTTCCTGTTCCTGGTCCAGCGCATTGGCGCGGCTTTCCGGCAGGTCGACCGGCACGCCGGTAACCAGCAAGGGAGCGGTCACCATGAAGATGATCAGCAGCACCA
>CAXIBD010000033.1:0-30460 GCA_964022135.1 uncultured Sphingomonadales bacterium
GCCTGGGCGAGATGGCCCAGGGCCGTTGCCCGTTCCGCATTGGCGACCGAACGCCAGCCGAGCGCCGTTGCTCCGGGTCCCATGGCCAGCGCCTCGCCGCCAATCGCGGTGGTCGAATTGCCGATGGCGCGCGTCGGTGCAGCGCCGGCATTGTCGCTGCCGAGGGCAACCGCATCGACGCCGTCCGCGACCGAACCACCGCCAACGGCAACCGAGCCATCGCCCCGGCCATCCGCGCCGACGCCGCATTCCAATGTATTGAGGGGATCATCAGCAGTACCCGCTATGCCATCTGGTCCGGGATTGGTGTTGCACGGTGCGGTCGCATCGGCCCAGGCCGGGCTGGCGAGGGCAATCGCGCCTGTTGCCGCCGAAATCATCATGGCCCGGCTGAAAAATCTGATATGCTTTGACATTGAAATCCCCTTCATTTTGCTGACGTGACCGCAACGCGGTCGTTCGCAAATGAAGGGACGGAGGCGGACGCCAAAAAGACGCAGCAGGTGCAGAATAAATCTTTGCACCCCGTCTCCGGATGCAAGTGGCGGCCTCGTCTGATTGGCGAAAGGGGCGACCGCCAAACCCCTTCCGGTCTTGTTTGCTAGACATCATCCCGCCGGGCGCTGGCCTGACCGGAATGATGGATCACGGCATCACGATAGCGTCGATTTCGTGAATGACGCCGTTCGACTGCATCACGTCCGCAATGGTAATATTGGCCGTGCCGCCCTTTGTATCGGTCAGCATCCAGCCGCCACTCGGCGATTGCGAGACGGTCAGCTTGGCACCGGCAACCGTGGTCAGCTGGGCCTTGCCGCCCATCATTTCAGCCTTGGCAGCGAGATCGGCAGCGGTCAGCCGGCCGGGCACCACATGATAGGTCAGGATCTTGGTCAGCGTCGCCTTGTTCTCCGGCTTGAGCAGCGTTGCAACCGTGCCTTCCGGCAAGGCATCAAACGCAGCATTGGTCGGCGCAAAAACCGTGAACGGTCCCGGACCGGAAAGCGTGTCGACCAGGCCAGCGGCCTGGACAGCGGCAACCAATGTCGTGTGGTCAGCGGAATTGACGGCATTTTCGATGATATTACGGGTCGGATACATCGCCGCACCGCCCACCATCGGATTGCTGGCGACGGCCGCGGAAGCGCCGGAGCTCACTTCGCCACCGCCCTGGTCGGACATGGTGCAGGCGGAAAGCGACAGGGCAAGCGCCAGAAGGGGAAGGGAGCGCGAGGAGAGAGATTGGAACGACATGGAAAGTCCTTTCGGTTGCGATAGAATGATCGCGGCGAACCGGAAATCGGTTCCGGATCACGGGCAGCTACGCAACGCAGCGCGGATTAGACGCAAATTTTCTTAAATCTTGGAAATTGTTGCCGTGGCAAGGATCGGAGTCGTCGGTGCCTCGAACGGCGCTCCCGCCGGATCTTCCATGGTCAATGCCAGCAGCGAGCCGGCCTCGACAAAGGAGCGGAAGGTCGGATCAATCTCGATGGATCCGGACCCGTTGGTCGGCAATATGCCCAGCGCGCGCGGCGTTCCGTCGGCAGGCACGACCCACAATACCGGGGCACCCTTTCCGGAATCGAGCCCGGCGGTGCTCACGTTCATTTCGCCCGTGTCGGGGTCAAATCGGGCGGCAACTGAAAGGCCTGGCTGTTCACCGGAGAGCTGGGCGATGATCTGCGCGGACGCCAGCTGCTGTACAGGGCTTTCGGGGACAACCACTGGAGCCGGACGGACCAGCAGGGCAAGCGCCAGCGACGCGGCAATCGCGCCGGCGGTCAGCGCGGCAGCGCGCCAGCGGTTCAGACGGGTCCGGAAGGAAATATTGGAGATATTCTCTTCGTCAGGCTCTGCGGAGCGGGCATCGAGCCGCGCATTGATCGACTGCCAGACATGGTCCGGGGCCGCTTGTGGCGGGATCACATCGAGCAGGGGCGCCAGCCGCTTTTCCCAGGCGTCGACAGCGTGCCGGAAATCCGGGTCCGACAAGCGCAGGCGCAGGGCCGTGGCCAGATCGTCGCCTTCCAGCAGGCCCAACGCCAGTTCCGCAGCCAGCTGCTCGGATTTGTCGAGTTCTTCGGGCAAATCAACCATCTTCAAGACACTTCTTCAAACTCATCAGCCCGCGTCTGATCCGGCTTTTCATCGTGCTGAGCGGGACCTCGATCTGCTTGGCGAGCTGGGAATAGGTGAAACCTCCGAAGAAGGCCGAGCGGATCGGCCGGTTCTGTTCTTCGTCCAGTTGTTCGAGACAATCCATGATCCGGGCCTTCTGCTGCTTCTCTTCGATCACGGTATCGCCCAAAGGCGCATCGTCCGCTATGATTTCGATCACAGCGTCGTCGTCATAATTTTGCCGGCCATTCTTGCGGAGCCAGTCGATAGAGGCATTGCGGGCAATAACAGCCAGCCAGGAAATCGGGCTGTAGGTCCCCGCCTGATATTGATCGGCCCGATGCCAGACTTTGATATACACTTCCTGCAACACATCCTCCGCCGCGCTTCTGTCTCCACAGATACGAAGACACACTCCGAATAGTTTCGATGAGGTCAGTTGATAGAGTTCTTCGAGCGCTGTCCGGTCGCTGTTTGCAACACGGGCCATTATTTCGAGCAAGGACTCTCTGGCGATTTGACCGCCTGTTCCGGAATCGTCGTTCGATTTCATGAACTCTAAGTGAGTGCAAATTTTAGAGCGCGCAATAACTAATTGTAGGAAATGCCATTTTTAGGCTTGGCAGGAATTGCTACACCTGGATACTGCAATGACCAGCATCTTGGCGCCGAAAAGCGGTCTGCACGCTATAACACAAAAAACTATCGAACAACGCCGCCTGCATCATCAAAAACAAGCTGAATAATATCATCCAACCAGATCAGGACAAACACGCAGACCTTCTAAGCTAACTCATATGACAAAGGTCCTGACCACGGACATTTTAAGGGAGTTGCCCAGCATTCGTTTCTTCGAATGATACAATATCCCCATAATTGGCATTGTCACGCTTATTTTGGTGCCTAATTGCCGCATGCCCCTACCTAGAAGCGATACGGTATCCGCACGCTTATCGCCATGTCGGGGCTGTCATCGGTCAGACCCACTCCAACATTAGCGACCAGCGCAAGGTTCTCCCCAAGCGAAAAAGTTGCGCCCAGATTGACCAGTGCAACGTTCGCCTGGCTGCCGACAACAGCCCGCGCATCCTGACCGTCGGGCGTCAGCCGGGTGCGTTCGACCAAACGTTGCGTATAGGACATCGAGATGCTCGATTTATCATTAAGCGCGAAGGCAAGGCCGGCTCCGAACTGATAAGCGTCGCCCAGCTCAACCTTGCCGGGCTGGTTGCCCGGAATCTCGTCTATATCGTCGAAATCACGCGCGAAATTGTGGAAATAGGTCACGCTTCCGAAGACGATCATTGGATCAAGAGTCTTAAGCAATGACACGCCCACCGAGGCTCCGTAGACACCGGTGCCGAAGGAAAGCCGTTCCGGGATCGACAGATTGCCTTCACTTCCTTCCACTTCGACAAATTCGATCCCAAAAGGATGGCGCCCGGTGGGGAATTTGACGCGCGTATTGATCACAACATCAGGCGCGGTCGTGCTTTCCGGCAGCAGCCGATAGCTGAGCCCGAGACTGGCATCGCCAATGCCGGTCCCGCGTACGGTGCGCTCGACAAGTCCGGCGGCGGAGCCACCGGCACCGCCCGACTGGTAGTTCGATACACGAGACAGGAGCGGCAAGCTGGCATCGATGAACATCCGGTCACTCAGCCCAAGATCGATCGACGGTTCAAGCGTGAAAATGTCGGCATTGATCTGGTCTACGCTGATCGAACCCAGGAAGATCGCATCGAGCGCAAGAAAGCCATCCAGATTGATCCGGGCATTGCTGAAATGGCTGTATGACATTCCCAATTCGACCCCGAATCTGCGTCCGAATGTGCCTTGCTGTTGTTCGGTCACATCTTCCTGCGCAGCAGTGGGTGCAGGTGCTTTGCGATCAGGGGGTTCTGTTGTTTCCGGAGGTTGATCCTGACCCGGAGGTTGATCCTGAAATGCGTCTATCGCCGCAAAACGCGTCCGGCCGGCCAAATCAGGAAATGAGGGATCAGATGGCCTTGCCCTGGCTTCCGAAACGGCAAAGGCTCCGCGCATGCTGGCCGCCTCATCACGCAAAACCGATTCTGCATCGATGCCCCGCAAAGCCAATTTCGCATTTATACTCTCAAGCCTCGAAAGCCGCGCTTCGAGCGCCTCGACGCGTTTCCCAGCCTCCGCTTCGCGCGCCTCCAGTTCAGCCACCTGGCTCCGCAGCGAAGCTATTTCTGCAGCGGCAGCTGGATCGCGTGCTGCGAGATCCTGTGCTGATGCGGCAGCCGGCAAGCTGATAGCTAACCCGGTCGCGGCGAGTCCGACGGCGATGATCGAATGGTAGGATGAGAGATAATTGCGCATTATTCATGCTCCAGTTCTTGGCGCCGGACGGCGCTAGCCATGATCAGGGATTGAGAAGGGTCCACAATGTGGCGGGATCGGGCACACCAGTGGGCGTCAGGGAGCTCTGTCGTTGAAACGCCATCAGCGCATCGCGCATTTCAGGCGAAAACTTGCCGTCCTCATCGCCCTTGTAGAGGCCGCGGCTTTTCAGCGCGGCTTGCGATCTGCGGAGAATGGCTTCGTAAACAAAGGTCTTGTGGCGCTCGTCACCTACTTCGACCATGGGCGAAAATTGCGCAATGCGAATTGGTCGCAGGCCGGTAACCATCCGCTGCACCACGCTGACCAGCGTGTCTTCTTCATGTTCTGCGCAGTGGGATTTCAGAATGATGTCGAACGCTGCGGCATTGTGCCACGGGGTCAAATCGAAAGTGTTTGGCTCGTATCGATTGGCTGCGCTGAGATAGCCTTCCACGAAGCCGATCATGCGCTGATATTCGGCCGAAGACTTATCTTCGCGCGCCGCGATAAAGGCCGTACAATCCAGCCTGCCGGCTCCTTCTACTGCGAAGGCACTGTCGCTAGGCTCTGCAGCTTGGGATACCGTTCCCACTGTTGCCGCCGCAAATGCTGCCAAGATCCACTTTTTCATACTATGCTCCCCGTTCATACTACGCTCCCCAGAGGGCCTCTTGGCCAGATTAAATTAGAAACGCGGCCGAATCAATAACCATGACCTTTCATTGCACTTAGCGCGTTATCGATTTTGAGCCCCTTCTGCTGGCCGAAATTATCCGCCGCCAGAACGATCGACGCCGAGTTGAAAACGGAATTGCCGTCTGTGTTCAGCATGGTCTGCTGCAGCATCTGGCCAACATTGCCGCCCAATGACTGAAGCGAACTGTCGAGCCCTTTGCCGCCGGTCATGACAATGCCGATCTGGTTGTTTTCCAGCAAGAACTGCAATTGGTCGCCATCGGCAAAACCGATTTTGGTGGTGTCATCGGCGGCCTGCAAGCCGGACATCGATAGTGCCGGCATCGCCGATGCTGGTACGATCGCGATCCCCATATTGTTGCGAGAGAAATTGTTGGCACCGGCAATCACATTGGCCTGCGCCGCGCCCTGATGCGTGCCGATACCACCAACGGGAAGAACATTGGTGGTCGTTAAATAGGGGACATAGCCAGAATGGGTGTCGGTAACATCCATCGCCGGATCGCCGTCGCGCTGCCAACCGATCATCAGCGCCGGGGTTGGCTTTCCGTCACTACCAAGATTGAGAAAATCGACATTGAAGACCAGACGCGCATTGGTAGTGATGCCCTGCACATCCTGCCAACTGGTTAGCAAGGTGATGCCAAAAAAGGACACATTGTCCTGGCGCACGAATTTGCCGCGCATGTCTGACAGCTCAGAATCGGGCAAAGCATCGCCCAGCGCCGCCAACGACGACAAACTGTTCTGAGCTGCGGTGGGACTTGCGAATGAAAGGCATGCTGCGCCTACGAGGCCCAGCGCCATTAACGAGCGAGATTTGGTCGAAGTACGCATTTTAACTCTCCATTAAAATGAGAAAACGAACGCTGCGTTATTGCCAAACTCGGCAGTTTCGGCAGCGGGAAGGGCTGCGTGAAGGTCAAGCAGGCGCCTGGCCGAAAGTGGCGACGGGGGATCTATCAGAGCATTGTCGGGATCGTACCCTTCCCCCGCGACGACAAAGGCGACGTCATTCCAGGATTTTTCAAATTCCTTCCGGCTCATCGTGCGGTTGCCCAACGCCGGATCGCCAACGGCCACCCGATCAGCATATGCCTTGCGGATGATGACGAAGTGCTTGTATCCTTTGATATCCAGCAGCGCTATCGATGGCAGGTCAAGCTGTGTGAGCTTCTCATAATCCATCCGGTAGCCTTCGGCTTCCATCCCGATCAAGCGCGCATAATTCTTCATGTCGAGCAGGGAAAAGCCCTTGTCCCGTACGATGTCGGGATCGGCGATCTTGAGCATGTTCACCAGAACCTGCTGCTCGGTAGTGCTGTGCCCGAAGGCTTCGTTGAAAATTGTTGCCAATACCGCTGCACCGCAGCTGAAATCGGTCTGCTGGCGGACAAGGCCGATAAATTTGCGGTCTTTCCAGCTGGTCAGCGCCACAGGTGTGACCCGCGCTCCCTCCGACGTTTGTCCTAACCATAGCGGCGACTGTTGGGCCGGCGCTGTCATGCAGCCCGATAGTCCCATCGCCAGAACTGGCGTAACCGCAAGAATGGGGCATAACGCCTGATGCAGAATAGCCGGGAAACGAAACATGTCGGACGTACTCACTCTTTGCTGGAGGATCGAAATGGTGCCCGGAAAAGGAGAAAGAAGGAAAGACAGTGCGGGTTAGGCACTGCCCTTCCCTCGAACGGGCGTTGGATCAGCTACCGTCGCCGCCGCCACCTGGGGGAGGCGTAGCGCCACCCTGCGATGCAGCGATCGTCAGCGAGTTCAGCTGTTGGTTGCCGACACCGGCAGCGAAGTTGACGCCGATATTACCGGATGCACCGTCAATCGACAGTCCGCTAACCGAGTTGATGCTGTCCTGCTGTTCCACGTACGAAAGCGTCGAAGCCTGGATCAGGCCCGAATTCGCTTCAGCAAGCGTGCTGTCGTTGGCGACGGCCAGCGTCATCAGGTTTGCCTGCTGGTTCAGGCTACCCGCAGCCGCATTGACACCGATGTTACCCGACCCGGTGATGTCCGCGCCCATGATGCTATTGCGGTCACGGAAGTTGTTTGCGCCACCACCGTTTTGTGGATCATCCTCATTAAGGATCTCTCCTGGAGTGGCAAATTGCGCCACAGCCAACTGCGATTGCAGTGAAGTCGTGGACGCTTCTGCCCAGCCGCCATCAGCATCCGGATCAGAATTGCTGGATACCGCAATCGACGCAGCATTCATCTGGTCGTTGAAATAGCCCGCAGCCAGGTTGACGCCGATGTTGCCCGAACCTGACACGTCGAACGTATCGACAGTGTTGATGATCGGGGCGAAGTAGCCGGCGCGGATTTGACCTTCCAGCACACCATTGACCAGGCCATCATTCGGATCGTTGCCAGCTTCGCTCCATCCAGGGCCGAAAACCGGATCAACATAGCCGTTTTCACCGTTCAGTTCGTTTTCCTCGCGATAATTCACAGCAACACCTTGCTGCAATTGCTTGGCGTCGGTGACAGCGACTGCCGAACTGTCAACATTGACGACACCGCGCACAAGTGCTCCACCAAACAGCAACAGATTTTTTCTGTAGGTAACATCTGTGGTAACGCTGGTGTCGATATTGTTGGCATAGCGCAGATCGACTTCAATTGAGCTTTCTCCATCGGCTCCGCCGTTGCTTTGGGCCAGTGCGGGAGTAGCAACCATTGCTACTCCGGCAGCCGTGGCCAATAGAATACTTTTCATCATACTTCTCCTTGAGTTTGAGTTACTTCATGGTGATCCATCGCTCACGATTGAGAGAGCGAAGGTGTTGGCGGAGGAATTACCTTCGCCGCCGATCAGGTTTACCTGGATCAGGCCGTTGCCGTTGCCAAAGGCCGTATCGCCGACGGCGATGCGGTCATTGGATGGCAGGGCCTCTTCCGGGATGCCCCCTTTCGGTTCGATGGGCGCCCGCGTCTGCTCCAGGAGCTGGTCAGACATGGCGCCGCTATTTCCAATTGCCAGCACAGCCAGATTTGCCATCTGGTTCTGTGATCCGGCGGTTATGTTGATGCTGGTGAGGCCATTGGTGCCAGCGAAGGCACCATCCTCTACGGTAATATTGGTAATGTGGTCGGTCGGCGAGGGACCGCTCAGCCGCTGGGCAACGGTCTCGGTCACGAGTGCGATGTCACCGATCGCAATAACGGCGTCCCCCAATTGCTGGTTGTTGTCGCCCGCCGCGATGTTGACCGCAATACGGCCACTGCTGGCGGCCGCAGTATTCGCTGGCACCACTACCTCACTGGTGGATTGCGGTGTATCCTGTGCTGCCAATGCGGGAACCCAGCCAAGAATGGATGCGGCGATAGCGGCGCTGCTAATGATGAGTCTCGACATCACTGCCCGCCACCCAATATTCCGCGAACGCTTCCAAGAGCGTCACGAATTGCACCAGTGCCCTGGCTGACTGCACCGTTAACGACGGAGCCCTGCATATTGCCGAGCGCTGCTGGGGAACCGTCGTTGCCCTGCGTTCCGGTCAACGCATTAAGGCCCAGCGAAACGTGGCTCTCAATATGTCCTATTTGCCGAGAAGATTCCGCAACGATGGTGGCACTTTCGGTATCGCTGATCGGTTGGAGCCCGGTTGTCAGAGCGGACAATATCGTTTCTGTTGGTCCGGTCTCCACCGAATGCGTCCGACCTGGCGTGCGAGGGCCAATTGCGTGGCCATAGGAGACATCGCGCGAATAGGTCAATCGGCGGTCGGCGCGAGTTCCGGAAACGGCCCCAGTTTTGGAAGGAGGCTTAGCGGTTACTTCCTGTGAGAATGCGGAGTGGGGAACAGCTATCCCGGCCATGATAGCGACGGTTGCGCCACAAAACAAAGCCCGCACTATTTTTCTGAAATGTAGTTCCCGCATAATATTCACTTACATATTTAAATGACAATATTGCTTAATATTCGCTAGAAAGCATGTTATTTACAATAAATAGAATATATAGGAGAATACATTACAATAGTAATTTAATATTCATTTCTCTATATACCAATTCACATCAATGCTTACCAAATTAAATGGCAAGAAAAACTTCTATATAATGAAATATAGATATTTTTAATAAGTATTCCAGATAAACCCGATCTACTTATTGAGTGAACAGATATACATGGAGGCTCAAAATCGATCAATAACAACAGATTAAGAGATTATTAATTATATTTTCAGATAATTGATTCAATTAAATGAATCTGTGAATGGAAACAAATTCGTCATAACGACAGATATCTTTCAATATTTTAATATTGTTGATCTTTATAGTTCCTTTATCGATATCTATCACGCCGTCCTCTTTTAAAGATTTTAGAATCTGGTTGAGGTAAACAGGGGTGACGCCAATCGCGTCGGCGATATCAATCTGGCGGATCGGAATATGGCAATCAAATCGGATTGAATCGACATCGATACCGGCATTCAAGCCATCAAATATTTTGCATAGCGTGAACGCGACACGCTCCACTCCGTGCCGGCATCCGATATTGTAAAGGCTGTCATAGACTTGACTCAACATCCCGAGCATCAATGAATTCATCGCCTGATAAATTTCGGGCGTCATTGTCGCTATCCGCCTGAGACTAGCCTTCGAAAATGTGCAGAATTGAGTTTCCAAAAGACATTGGGCTGAAAATGTGGTTGGTTGAGCGTCTTCCTGGAGATCAGAAAAAATTGATCCAGGGTAAAAGAAATCCAGAACCTGCCGATTCCCTTCCGCACAATGTCTTGTAAAGGCGACACACCCGGATTGAATCAGGTAGATTTTGTCAACGACTTCGCCCTGCCGAAAGACAAATTTTCCACGCTGTGTAGAGCTGTGCAAGCCTTCCTCGAGGATTATATTTTTAAGAGAATCGATATCCCATGACCTGGAAAAATCGAGTTGCCGTGTGTCTGGCCGGCTGGAAAGATTTGATATTGTAGTGGTGAGGTTCTGATAGCGCATTTCGATGGATTCCCATTTTTACAAAAAGAAAAACTTTCGATTCTGATATCTTCTTGCGGGCCCGCCACAATTGGGGGGCTCGATTCTGATACCGTTTTGCGGCCCTCTAAAATCAGGGGGACCTCATTGGCTCTCCTGATGGTTGAAAATTAGGTCCTACACCGGCCTTGAGTCAATCGTGGTAATACTACGTAAACGCCAAAGCAGTGCATCCCTGCATTTATGTTTTTGAATATATTTTGAAGGATTTTTTCCCCGACTTTACTGAATCAAAGACGCGAAATACGGTATCTTAAATTATCTTAAGTGGCCTATTTTATAGATTTATATAGTTTAAGAATACGCTTTCCTTCTTTTTTGGCGTGCACTGTCGACGCCAGACGCGTTTTGATCCCAGCGGTTCGCACCGATAGGCAAACTGTCGGATATCGCACAAAGAATCGCCACCTTTTGTTAGCCAATGTTCCGTTCAGGCGATGATTTTCAAGCCGTTAACTCATGAATGGGACTCGCAAAGCGACAAAAGGTTGGTTCAATGCTTCTGAAAGGGAGTGCTTGATGAGCCGATACGAACAGACTGAGATTGGGATCGGATAATGGACGCGGCAGATTCACCCTGCAGGATCACGTTGCCCATGGCACTAGTGTGACGATATCAAAAATTGATCTGACAGCGCCTTCAAAAGCAGCTATTCATTCAGAAATTTGCCGACAGGCAAGCCCCTTTTCGAAATCAGGCCCGAAATCATGTCGTGATGCCAATAAAGTTTTCCGCCTTTCCCTTCCAGACCAAGTACGGCGTTGCTGACCGGACAGGCTATGACATTGGCGGGCTATTCGCTCGGCTGACGGACGGGGAGATTAGGTGCGCGCTGTATAAAAATTGCAGTGCGATCGAGGCCGCGCTGGCCGGTTCTACCGATCTCGATCTCTTGGTATCAGCAGAGGATTTGACAAAGGCGCGCGGCGTCATGACCGGTGCAGGCGGTATTCGTGGATATCCATGCCGATATTATGACAATGCAATTCCGGAGAGGGAGGACTGGTTCGTTCCGACAGGCGAGGGGCGAGTGCTGCATTTCGATCTTGCCCATGCGGTAATGACCGGACCCAAATTCCACAAGCGCTATCGAGCGCTGGAGTTCGGCGACTTATTGCCGACTCAAGTTGAGAAGGTAGAACCTGAGGGCCTATTGCGTGTCACGCCGGCAGTGGAATTACAGATAGCGCTCTTGCGTGCCGCTTTTCGAATCAATGGCTGGATCCCGGGGCGCTGGCTTCGCGCTGACGGTGACCTCGGGCGCATGCTCGGAGAAGCCTTCCCACCAGGGGCCCGCGATCACGAGTTCACCGTTGATTTGGGGATGTGGAATATCCGCTGCGCTGCTCGGCGGGACGGATCACGGCTGTTTCTCGATCGGCGAGCCATGCGCGACATCCGTCAGGCAGTCCGGCGGCGGCACGGTATCGGCCCGCTGGTTGCGTGGAGAGACCGGGCTATTCACTGGACGCGTCGTGCATCCTTTTCGGTCATGCGGAGAATTACCCGGCGCGTGCCGGGACGGGAAGCCAACAAGCGCAGATTGCGCCGGGGCTGCGTAGTTGCGCTGGTAGGGCCGGACGGAGTCGGCAAGTCCACGCAATCAGTGCGATTGAGGGAAATCTTCGGGCGTAAATTCCGTTCCACCACGGTCTATCTTGGTTCGAATGACGGCAGCTGGATGAAGTTTCGCGGCAAGCTACGCCTCGCTCGCACAGCACATTCGACAGTTGCTGCTGCGGTGACCAACCCGGCGCCCTCCGACAAGAAGCGTAACAAGGGGGAGCGTGGAGCATTTCATTCGGTCGGCTCCGCGATCTGGCGCTTAGCGGTAGCGGGCAATCGATATCTTGGTATGCGGCGTGCACTGCGGTTGGCGAAGTCGGGAACACTCGTAATTACTGACCGCTGCCCGCAGAATATCGAAGAAGGTATCCTTGACGGGCCATCTGCAGCGCCAGCGAGCAGGTATCGGTTGGCCCTAATGCTGTGGCAACTAGAAAAACGACTGTATCGAGCGATGGCGGGCTTCGCACCAGATTTCACCATTCATCTGGAATGCGATTATGCATCGTCGCACGCGCGCAAGCCCGGGGACATCGACCCTGCCGATTTCGATCGACGGATAGCGCTCATGCGCACGATGCAGGAGCGTGATTGCAACATCGCGGTGATCGATGCCAGAGCAGATATCGACACGGTTACCAGACAGCTGTTCGCGCTTATTTGGCAGCAACTCCTCCGCATGGCGTGATACCGGGACCCCAGCGCTTCGTGTCGGCCTGTCCTTTCTGCGGTTCGATTATCGCCTGCAATTTGGCCGCGACCTCGCCCGGTGAAGCCGAGCCGTCCAACGTGATGACTGACAGTCCGGCCTCACGCGCCGCTGTCAAGAGCGCGCCCGGCAAACCGGCGGTTTTCCGCAATTTAGTCAACACCTCATCTGCGGGCAAAAGGTCGAGGCGGCTGCTACCGATGCTGCGCCCGTAGACCCGTTGGGAGGCAAGTTCCGGCGATACCTCGATCACCACGATCACCACATCATGCTCCGCATAATATTGCTTCAGGACCCGCGTCAGCACGGCCGGCGGGGGGACGGTCACGCCCTCGGTGTAGAAGATCGACCAAAGGCGCTGCAGCATGCCCTGGTCGAAAAGAAGGTTTCCATCCAGTGACCGAAGCCAGGGCTTTGTCGCGGCCAGCCGCGACAGACGTAGAAGGCTCTCACCTTTCGTCAATGGAGTGCGAAAGACCAGAGAAAGGATTGAACGCATCCACGCAAAATCGGGCAAGATTCGCGCCAGAATCGATGCACGGGTCAAAAAGGATTCGTCGCGCCAGGCGGCGGATGCCTCTTCGCGCGAAATCATATCGCCACTGAATTGCATGCCCTTGATGATAGTCGTCTTGCCTGCCCCGGGAAGCCCGAACAACTCAATCATCCGGTGCTTCGGACTATGGGCCGATCCCTTGAGAAACAATCTGAAAGCCAACTTACCTGCTCACTCCGGATATGTTAGCATGAGCGAATTCGCTGCACGCAAGACCATGACGAACGCATACCATTGGCAGTCTTTGCCACCAAGGGAAAGTACTGCACCCAAGCCAAGCGCTACCAGCTGCAGGGCAGAACGGCTTTTCGCCCGCTATTGTCACTATTAATACACTGTTCTATTCTGCCATCCAATATTGATACAGTGAAGCAAAGGAGCTGGAAGGATTGATGGAGCCGAAGGCTGACATCTCGTACCCTCAACGCATCTCTGTTGTCGGCAGCACTGGCAGCGGCAAGACATATCTGGCGCGCGACATTTCCAAACGTCTCGACCTTCCCTTTTATGAGCTGGACCAAATACGCCAAAAATTTGTTCATGAATCGCTTGATCGTGCCGGCTTCAGCGGCGCGGTCGCCGAGTTGGTCGCAAACGATCACTGGGTCATCGATGGCCATTACCGCGATGTCCGCCATCTGATCTGGGAGCGCTCCGATCTGGTGGTTTACCTGAACTATTCGCCGACACTCATCTTTGCCCGATTACTGGTTCGCTTCATCAGCAAGCGACGCGACAAAATGCGTGCCGGCAAAAGTCCAGCGCTCGCAAAAACTTCGGAACACGACTCCGCCCATTCGGCGTCCAGCGCTACTTGGGCTCGGCGCATTTCACGGCTTATCAAAACGATCCGCGAGCGGCGGGAATATGCAAGGATATTGGCAGGGCCAGAATTTCGCGATCTTGCGGTCGTCAAATTGGAATCCCCCCTCGCCGCTCGGGAATGGCTCGAAAGCCGGGAATATGCAGGCAACGAGCGCCAAGCCCCATTGGCCAGCGAGGCAGCCAGTCATGGCTTTGATTGAGGTCAATCTAATGCCAAAGATCTTGTTCTGCTCGACGAGCTACTTCGCAATATTTGCGGCCACAATATCCTGCCATGAACCGAACCGGGCCAGTGATTTTCGCGCCTGCGCCGCCAGTTGGCAAGCCGCAGCCCCTTATAAATCCACATTGCGCAATGGCCTGACTCCCTCGCCGATCGAATGGGCCGGCAGAATGTGGCGCGTCAACGCCGGTTCAACCATCCATCACGGCATGGACCATTCATTGCGAATGAGCCCCAAGGGAGGCAGGATTCGTTTTGAGCTGCGCGACTTTCCGGAAAACAATTCCGCTACAGATTCCAGCAAGGTGAGACGGGCCGAGCTGAGCGGCAGCGTATATGGAGATCGCACTCGTCTGCCAAATGGCAAGGCCCTCTGGGGCGCATTCTCCTTCGTTCATCATGGTTGGAGCGATTCTCCAGGTATGCGCGAGTTACAGGGCGGCGTTTACGGCCAAATCCATATCGGCTCGACATTCGGCGGCTCGCCCGCTCTGGCCTTTCGGCGACGAGCCGATGGCCGCTTCCTAATCACGACGCGGGGAGAATATGACACAGAAGGAACCACGCGTTACGAAGGTGACCTTAGCTTCGACGAATTGCATGATGTTGTTTACGAGGTGAGTCTTCACCCGAGACGGGGTAGCCTGCGCGTCTGGATCGACGGCCAACAAATAGTAGATGCCCGCGGCCTATCGCTCGGGCATTCCAATGCCGAAAGCTATTGGAATTTAGGAACGTATTTCTCGGGCGGAATTAGCGGCACGGTAGTGGCTGAATATGCCAACCACGTCTATCCAGCGCCGTTAGAATTGCGCGATCGCGTCAATACGCGCCCGTGCTGGCCAGCTTACTGACGCGAGAAGCGATTGGCACATTACTCCTCGTGAGACTGGGCCCCCAGCACCGCATTTATCCGATTCGGTGAATTTCAGTATAGTAACCTTCAGAAAAATTAAGAACTATTTTAAGGTTTGTTAAAAATTGCCAATGTCCTTCGGGCTCTAATTGGTTACTAATTAACACTAATTAATTATTAATAAAGGCGGCCCTTCGGACAGTTTCCTTCGATGAATAGAAGCACTGAGCCAATAGGTAGAGGATCGGGCGGGCGACTTTCGAAGGAGCGAATTGGGTCTCATGTCGGATAACATCAGTCAGCGTATCCCAGACCAAGATTGGCAATCCGACTCTGCCGGTGCGGAACAATTTTTTTTGCTTCGCGATGACATCCCTGGCCAAGAAGAAGAATCACATCTGTTCGGCGAGTTCGACAATGCCGATCGCCGATTGAAGCGGTCCATTTTCACCGCCAGCATCGTCAATCAACCGGACACCGAGATTACCCTTCAAACGCCACCTTTGGAATTGCGCGAATTGGCGACAAGCCAAGCCATAGTGAAGCGAGCTTTCGATATCTCAGCAAGCATATTGGCCATTTTCCTCCTGGCACCGGTCTGGCTGGCGATCATCTTGATCCTGGCTCTTCAAAAGGGCCCTGTTTTGTTTGTACAGGACAGGATCGGAATGGGCGGCCAGATATTCCGTTGCTACAAGTTTCGTACGATGATCGTCGGCGCGGACGCGATGTTGGCCAGGGTCCTTGCCTGCGATTCGGACAAGCGTGCGGAATGGAACGCGCACTGCAAGCTTGCCCGCGATCCCCGGATAACAGCATTCGGCAAGGTCCTGCGCATGACCAGTCTCGATGAACTCCCTCAGCTGCTGAACGTACTCAAGGGTGATATGAGCTTTGTCGGACCCCGTCCGATCGTGCGCAGGGAATTAGACAAATATCGCGGGTTTTATATCTATTATCTCTCGGTCAGACCGGGCTTGACGGGGTTGTGGCAGGTCAATGGGCGCAACAGCACAACCTATCACCGACGCGTCGCGCTTGATGTCGCTTATGTAAATAGATTCTCGCTTGCACTGGATGCGAAGATAATCGCGTTGACGCTACCTGCGCTGTTTCGCACGGACGAAATATCGTGATTCTCCGGGTGCCCGAAACCTTCCTATTCTCTCGGTCGGGCCTGATTTTCCCTATTGCGGCATGTATGTTCACTACGGCTTGCAGCGTGAACAGCCAGCTTCCCGCTGGGCCGGCGGCCTATGCGATCATCCCCCACGAGACGGCAGCGCTGTATCCGGAGAGCTACCAGTTGCGTTCGGGCGACATCATCGGTGTGTCGGTCCTTCTCGAGCCGGATTTAAGTGTCGAAAGCTCGCAGATCGATCCCGCAGGTAACATCGATCTGCCGCTGGTAGGCGCCGTGCGCGCCGAAGGAAAGTCACCGGAGGAGTTATCTCGAATGATGGAAAACGTACTGGCACGCTATATCATAAATCCGAGAGTGGCGGTCACGGTCACGCCGGCCCAGAGGACCGTCGCCATAGAGGGCGCAGTCAACCGGCCCGGCATCTATCCCATAGTCGGGAAGTCTACTCTGATCGAGGCGCTAGCGCTGGGGGGCAGTCCATCGCAATATGCCAATAACGACCAGATATTCGTGCTGCGCGGTGTCAACGGCCGACAGGTGGGGGCAAGGTTCGATATCGCGCGCATCCGTGCCGGGATCGATCCCGATCCCGTAATCTTGCCGGGCGATCGAGTAGTGGTGAGTGCATCGGCATTGAAAGAGGCTATCCGGGATTATCTTTCCGCCCCTATTTTTAATGTATTTCGGCTGTTCTGATCACTATGCGTGGCCCATTCAAGAATTCGTCCTGCCGGAGACCATCGCAAACGCGCGACAGCCACGCGGCATTTTTCGCGAAACCGGTTTGATTCAGTGGAGCAGGACAACGCCATAGCAGTGGGCCCTATACGCCACCAATTACCAGTTCCGGGGCACCAGGTTGCGCACACAGCGCCCCTGCAGCGCATCTGGAGTGCGGTCTACCGACAGCGATACCCGCTGATCCTCTCGCTCATGGCGGCATTGGCACTAGGCGCACTGGCGATTGAGCTCCTGCCCAAAAAATATACCGCAAGTTCGTCTGTTCAGATCGAACAGCAGGTACCGCAAGTGATCGCTGTGTCGGATCTTGATCCCGAACCCGAGGATGCCAACCGGTTTCTCCAAACCCAGCTTGACAGGCTTCGTAGCCGTACGCTCGCGATTGACGTGGCCCGCAGGAGCAATATCTCTAATTCGCCGAAAATCCGCTCCGCGCTTGGAATCAACGACAATACAGTCAACAATATTGTACATGCTTTGCAAGAGAATGTCGCAGCGGAACTGGGTCTCGACACCCGGCTTGCCAGGATCTCGTTCACCTCGGGCGATCCCTTCGTCTCGGCAATCCTAGCCAATGCTTATGCCAGAGCGCTGGTGGCAGACAATCTCCATGGCAAGGTTGAGACGACTACCCGCGCGCAGAAATATCTGCTTGATCGGCTCGACGAAACCAAGCGCAAGCTGGAATCATCGGAACGGGGCCTGCTGGCCTATGCCCGCCGAGCCGATTTGACGGGAACGATCCTGCCTCAAGCCGTTACGCAAGGTTCCGAACCCGCGCAACAGGTGGTGCATCTTGCCAATCTGCTCGCAGCCGCTACCGCCCGGCGTATCGATGCCGAGCAGGAGTGGCGGCAAGTCAAGGGCACCCCCGCCCCAGCGTTGAGTCAAGTACAGGACAACCGGGCGTATCAGCAACTGCTGGCGGAAAAAGCGCAATTGCAGGCCGAGCTTGCCCAAGATCGTGGGCGGCATACGGATGAATATCCCACGGTTGCCGCGAAACTGTCTCAAGTCAGAGAGATGAATAGTGAGATCGGGGCGTTGGCTGGTAACATCCAGCAGGCCATCTTCCAGCGCTACCGTGCGGCAGCGCGGCAGGAGGCTCAATTGAAAGCAACGATCGACAGACTGCGGGGCTCCGCCATGGC
This sequence comes from uncultured Sphingomonadales bacterium, assembly GCA_964022135.1. GTDB lineage: Bacteria > Pseudomonadota > Alphaproteobacteria > Sphingomonadales > Sphingomonadaceae > Parasphingorhabdus. The sequence goes on from CAXIBD010000033.1 coordinate 17,953, forward strand.
GGAACAGGAAAGAAGCGTAGGCTATAATTCGCTGTCACGGGACGTGGAGACCAATCGCGTCGCTTATGATGGTTTATTGCAGCGATACAAGGAGGTTTCGGCCGCTGCTGGAGCACCGGCAGTGAATATTTCTCTCGTGGACCTGGCCGAACCGCCGCTTGATCCTGCTTCGCCTAGGCCGTTATGGATAATGTCCTTCGCCGGTCTGTTCGGCTTGATAACCGGCATGTCCATTGCGCTGTTCAGAGAGCAGTTGCACAGCGTAATGCGGACGGCAGAGGATCTTGAAAACCGCGGCAGAATTTCGGTGCTGGGCGTAATTCCTTTACTGGGTCGGCGCGAGAAAATGATGCAGGCTTTGCGCAACCGGCATTCGGCGCAATCCGAAGCCTACAGTTCGCTTGCCACTGCCGTGCGGCAGGCGCGGCCAGACGTTCTACCAAAAACCATGTTATTGACGAGCACCCAAGCCAATGAGGGCAAATCCACCTCCGCCTTCGGTCTGGCGCTCGGTCTGCGCACTCTCGGTTACCGAGTACTTGTGGTCAATGGTGACCTGCGCAATCCGTCTGGCAATGAGGGGTTTTCAGAAATGCTGGAAGGCACGCTCGATCCTCTGGCGCTTGCCTGCCTCAACGGAAGCAAAGGATATGCCTTTATCGATTCTGGCATGGTCAAGGCCAATCCTGTTAGCCTGTTATCACCCGCAAGCGTGCGTTCGATGCTGTCACGATTGGCAATTTTTGCAGATATCATTCTTATCGATGGCCCGCCTATCCTCGGGCTGGCCGATGCCGTTCTGCTCGCCGAAGCGGTTGAAACAGTGCTGATGGTGGTCGAGGCTAACCGCACCACAACAGACGAGCTCGATACAGCACTTTCGCGTCTGCCGGCTGAGGTGCCCATAGCCGGACTGCTGACGAAGTTCGATGCCCGCAAGGCCGGAGTGAATTATGGCGGTCATGATTATTATAGCTATGGCGGGACGACCGGTCGGACACGTCCGGCATGATGGAGTTCCGGCGACGGTCGCAGAGCTTCGCCGCACCTGTCGCCAAAAAAGAAACGGCAAACTGGATATCATGGCTGGCGGCGGCAAGCATCGCTTTTTTGGCGCTGTTCAACATCGCGCTGATCTCGCTGGCCGTTGCCTCGATACCGGCCCGCAGCATCCTGTCTGTCGCGCTACTGGGGCTTTTCGCAATATTAAGGCCGCAAATCTTGCAAAGGGCGGTCTCCCGGCATTCGATGGTCTTTCTGCTGGCCGGCATATTGGCCGCGGCCGGTTGTTTTTCGAGTTTCGTAAATGGAGCTGATGCGGCCGTTGTCTTTCGCGCCTTGTTGGAGGTTCACGTCCAGGCAATCGTCACACTGTTGTTCGCAACCGTCGCCTCGGAACTGGCTGGTCCTCGCGCCGCAGTTGCTGCCTTTGTCGCAGCTGTCGGCATTTCCGCTGGCATCGCGTTCATGCAAATAGGTGGATTGGACTTTGCATGGAGTATGCGCGAGACCTTGGGCGGGTTGCAGGATCACGAACTGCATGAAAACAGCTCTTTCCTAAACCGGCGACCTATGGGCCTGTCCTTTTCTCCCATCCATTTGGCAACCCAGGCCTGCCTCGCCTTTGCTGCCTATGCCGGGCTGAAATACTGGGAGCAAAAAACAGCGGCAGCATCTTCTATAGATTGGCGGATTCTGATGGCCGTGGGCGCGCTTGTTGCCGTCTCCATTACCTGTGCTACGCGCTCGCCCATTCTGGGCGCGACCATATTTCTCGTCGTCTATCTTGCCATGAAAGGCGATACGGCCGCAGCAATACTGTTGTTGGTGAGCGGCGGCGCGCTCTATTTGGCCGCCCCAATCATCCTCGACGCTATGCAAGGGTCCGAGATACGCGCTTTCCGGGTGGGCGACAATTCTTCGACCGGCCGCCTGCCGCTGGTAAACTTCGGAGTACTGCTGTTTCTTGACAATCCGCTAGGCTACGGGTTTGATTTCGCGTCGCAAGACCACTGGAGCAAATTCTGGCCGGAAATATATTCCATGCCTTCGGCGGGAGTCATACGTGTTGCCGAACTGCACAACTATTTCCTCAACATGTTGACGACTTACGGTATTGGCTTGTTGCTGACGGTTCCGCCAGTAGCTCTGCTGCTATGGCGCGGGAGGAAGTTCATTCCCGTCTTTATCCCATATATCGCGCACATAACGTTTCACAACTCCGGGCCGTTCTGGAACGACACGCTGTTCTGGTTCGTCATTGGCGCATTTTCTGCTATGCGGACCAGTGGAGCGGCCGGCGACCCGCCGATATCGCGGGAGCATGCCACCCGGTTGCCACCGACATTTAGGGCACGGGCCGCAGCCTGATCAATCGGGAGCGTTGGCAGAAGTTCTCTTTCCAAGTCGAGCAATCCGCCGCTGCGCAAGTTCCTGCAGCCACTGCCCCTCCGGCCCAAAAAGTAGGTGGAACTTGGCCCAAGCAAGAATCGCGACAGAAAGCCCCGCCAATCCCGCCAGTCCAAGTACCGCGAAATCGGATTGATCGAAGCGTCGTGCCAATAATGCTGTGCCCCACAAAGGAGCGACCAAGACTGCCGCCATCGCAAATTGGCGCGCCTGCGCAGCGAGTATGGGCCTGAGCGCTTGTCCGGTTATTTCACGGGCCAGATTCAGCATCATCGCATAATTTAACACCACGGCCCCGCTCACTCCGATCGCAACACCGCCTAGACCGAATTGCAGCCCGACAAATGCTCCTCCGGCGACCGCGACCGCATATACGAACTGGCGTAAAGCTCGACGATACATAGACCCCATTGCCAGCGTCACAGCATCACTGATCTTATAGCTGGTTCGAAAAATAAGCGTGAGAACAAGGATCTGGAACGGCAAAATCATATCCGACCAATTGGGTCCGAGCAGAAAACCCACAAGTTCGGGAGCAAGAATAGCCAAAGCTCCGCTCGTCGGCAGAGTCAGCATGGCGATGAGCCCCAGTGCCCTTAGATAGGCGCGTGCCACCCGTTCGGGCTGGTCCTGAATCGAGGCGATAGTAGGAAAAAGGACTGACGATGTTACCGTACCGAACAACTGTGCGGGTAAAAGGAGGAACTGGTATGCGCGGTTGTAAATGCCCAGCGCCTCGGCCCCCAGATAACGTCCGACGACCAAATAGTCGACCTGCGTCGCGACATAATTCCCGATCTGTCCAGCGGAAAAACCCAGCCCAGTCCGCAACAATTCCTTGCTCTCCTTCACATGCGGGATCAGAGCAAATGCAGGACGTCTCAACGCAAGAAGCGCAATCGTGCGTGAAACCACTTGCGTCATTTGCCCAATGGCCAGCGCCCACGCACCATAGTCCAGAATCGCCATCGGCAGTGCAACCAGTCCGAAACCAAGCAGATAGCTTCCAAAATCAACCAATCCGAGAGCACGAAATCGTCGTTCCCGCTGGAGAAGCGAAGAAGACACGGCTGCAATTCCGGTGAACAGCAGTGTCGCAGCCAGAAACCGGATAAACTGCTCGGACTGATCCATGCGAAAAATGGCCGCGAGAAACGGAGCTGTCAGACCGATACTGATCGCGGCCAAGGTGCCGGTCAGTAAGGAGATCGCGAAGGCACTCCTGATGTGATTTGTCAGCAACGTCAGTCTCTGCACCAATGCGCGGTGCACGCCCATCTGACTAAAATCGGTCGCAAGGCTGGTGATAACGGTGGCGGCGGCGATCAAGCCGAATTGCGCGGGCGGAATGTTGCGTGCCAACAGGATAAGGATGGCGGCCTTGAGGATCAGGCTTGATCCAGTCGCTGCGGCTTGCCAGACGACATTGTTGACCGCCTCGTCCGTCAGTGGCTTGCCAGTCAATGTTTGCTAACCCCTGCCCCGAGCGCACAGCTCAATGATTCAGACCCCTCTGGTTCTGTTGCGGCAGGATGTGACGGCTCCTCAATGCTTTGCATGAGCTCAGCCCATGCCGCCACATATTTTCGCATATTCTTCGTCGCACAAAAACTTTCCGCTATCAGCTCTCTAGCTTCGGCCCTCCGGGTCGCATCCTTCGACCGGTCTCGCTGCACGACGGCGCGAACCACCTTAGCTAACGCATCCTCGTCGTCCGGATCGACAACGAAACCGAAACGATCATCGTGCAAAATATCGCGAATGCCGATGGAATTGGAAGAAATGACCGAACAGCCTGCCCACAACGCTTCCTTTATCACATTTGGCAGGCGCTCCGATTGTTTCTTGGACAGCAACAGAAATGTGTCGGCCTGCGCCATACGCTTCTGCAATTCGTCACGCGGTACATGCCCCTCGAACACCACTGATTCAGAACAATTATGCACGCGGCACCAACGCTCGAGCCGGGAACAATCCGGCCCTTCCCCAAAAACGGATAGGCGCAACCCCGGCATTGCCGTCCGGGCTAGCAAAAAAGCACGCAACACAGCCTCCACATTTTTCTCGGGCACGAGAGCTGAAGCCGTGACCCATAAATGGGGGTCGCGCTCGGTCTGCAAATCAATTTCGGGTAGCGGAATACCTCGAAAAATGATTTTCACGCACGTGCCGCACCCGACCTTGCTCTCGACATAGGCCTTATTTGCGTTGGAGTGAGAGAAGGCGATACCCGCCGAGCGCAAGGACAGGTCAACGAGAAAATCGTCGGCGACCAGATCATATGCACCGACGAAAGCACTGCGTATGCCGGGAAATTCTTGCGCCTTAAGCAAAGCGAGCACGAGGCCGGGATGGCGAGCCCAGAAAAGATGCACCACATCAGGCTGTCTGGCCATGATATCGGTTGTGATTTCTGCCACGCGTGGCAGGGATAATAATGCGTATATCGCTGCAAATGGAGCCTCATCAAGTTTGCGCATAATCTGCCATGCCAGAGACAACACCGGACCGCGCATCCGCCACAGCACGTGCGGCCACCGCTTCATACCGCGCAGCGTGGCCCGTGATACCGGAATGCCCGATACGGTTGCAGCATCTCCTCGCGGCTTGATCGTATATACTCGAACGTCATGTCCTTCGGCCTGCAAAGCCGCGATATCCGACGTCGCGAAAGTCTGGGTTGCCACCGGAAATTGGGGCAATAGATAGGCAATCTTCAGGCTGGGAATGGCCGACAGGATATTAGGGCCCTCCGGAATCATCGCGAACTCGCAGGTGACCAGATGACGACCGTATACCCGCGCATGCCCTGCAATACGCCTATCAACGTGGCCATCATTGCAAGCAATATTTCGCCCGCCTTCGCGAGACGCCCACTTTTGATGCGTAGGATTATCGCAAGACCTATCCCGCCTCCTGCCAACGCGAGGACAAAGGCCGGAAGCGAAACCAGTGCCAATGCCGCAAGAGCGGTGACTGTGCCGATCGCCAGGAATGCACCCCCAAACCAGCGGAGCGTCTTGCGCGAGACATATTTGAACCGGTCGAGCCGATTCATTCGGCGCAGTTGCGGTCGCATCCATGCATGGGTGTGATAGGCACGCGCGCCGATCCGCATCTTCCTGCGCCACTCCTCGCTGCGGCTTGAGATGCTGTTCTCATAGGCCAGTACATCGGGAGCCTTGACCAGCCGCTTGCCCGCGAAGACGACGCTCATAGATACGGCAAAGTCATCGAGCACCGTGTCCGGGAACTGCGGATAGAGCGCACGCCTGATGCTGAAAATGGAGCCATCGCCCCCCATCACATTGCCTGTCTCAGACTCGAGCGTTCGCAAGCGTTCGTCGAGGCGCCAATAGTCTGCACCGATCTCTGCCGTCGGGCTCAAATGCCCTTTTTCATAGAGGAGCGTGCCGCATACACCGCCGATTTCGGGATCGACGTAATAGGATAGCAACCGGTCAATCGCGTCGGGCGCGCACAAAACATTTGCATCCGTGAAAACCAGAATTTCGCCGTTGGCCAAAGCCGCAAGACGCTTCATCCCTGCAGCTTTGCCGCTCCGCTCCTCTCCGCGAACAAGTACAACAAGCTCTGGGCGCTCTGCCAACCGGTTCGCTGTGTTGTCATCCGAGGCATCATCATAGACCAGAATTTCCAGATCGGGTCGCCTGGCCTTTAGCCTTTCCAGATTTTGAAGCTTGCGATCGAGCGACCCGCTCTCGTTGAACGCACAGAAGAGCAAGGAAACAGTCGTATTCAACTCTCCAGGGACTATCGCCTGCTTGGACGCACGCGCCAGGAGTGCTGGATAAACAATATAGGGATAGAGCAGCAGAAAGAAACAAACCGCTGAAATCATAAATAATATGACTGCAAGCCCTTCAATCATGCCTCGCCTTTCGAAATACGAATAGAGTAACACAATTTGCCAATAAAGGCACAAAGTGATTGGGGAAGGTGCATTGGACATAAGTTGCGGCCGATATCCGAATAAACGAAGCCAGTTGTCTACAACCTCGCGCCAAGTAAAATTTGAAAATATTTTTCCCGATCAAACCGAAATTCGCCTCCACCCCAAATTCACTCTCGTCGATTGCGATTTCAGGCGTGGGACACTAATGCAGGTGTGCCCGCAGTTCGGACCACGTGGGGACGCGGTCCGCCGGGAATGCGCAGCCTGTCCGTTGAAACGCTGAAGGGATTGTAAGGATGAAGTATACGCCCCTTTTTTTCGAAGGAATTTGTTACAACCTTAATACGAAAAATTGGTCCGTCTAATGGTGGAAGGAAAGGCAGAATCAGATCAATACACGCGCGCATTTATGGACATCTACTGCAATCTGGATTTCGGATCGTCACGGTTCACCCCACGGGGACTTTCCCATCTCTCCAGGCGCAAATCTGTAAACCGAGGCCAATCAGCGGCGATGGGCTAAACAGTTTTTCGCCCGTGCGCATGAGGCGGCTGCTCTGAATTCATCCAGCCACTGGATCAATTTCCGGAAAAATGCGCGCGCGCGTCACCTTTAGGGAGCAATGCACGCGCGCGCGCTAGTAACGACAAGACTCTTGGGGATTACGAATCACTGCAAATCTTGCCGACACCAAAAATACAACGGAGTGGAACTGATCACGGCCCCGCACTCAAGTGACGGCCAGCCTGATCACGCCCATGGCAAAGATCGCCAGGATCAGGGCCGCCGGGATCAGCAATATCTGGACTGCTGCAGCCTGCTCGCTGATGGGGCCTGTCCAGATCATGAGTCTGTTGACGGGCCGAACCAGTCTTGGCTTCGCCTGACGCGCCATCACGGCCGGGACCGAAAAGAAGAAGCCGATAAAGAGAATGGCAACGGTGATCGCAAAACGCGAGCCGGTATCGGCAGCAAAAAAGATCCAGAACAAGGCCGCCAATATGGTCCAGAAAATACCAAAGCTCGCCAGAATACCAGCAGGCAGATCGTCAAAGACATGTACATCATGCTCCTTTAGCAACAAGCCAAGAATTGCCTTTTCTTCCAATGTCGCGCGGTCTTGATGCTTGACCATGATTGCCTCCATTGCTCGGTATCAGCAGAATATGAGCCTCGAAAACGGGTTCCGCTATTCAGATAATTTACGGAGGCCTGGAGGCCTTGGACTCTCGGACAGTCCGCCCCATCCTGCTGGATAACGGGTCGCGACCGGTTTGAGGAACCATGTCTGCCTGGCCAGCTTGATGGCCACACAATGACGGATTGCTAACAATTATACAGAATTTTTAGCCAGCGTCGGCAACCGGGGACATCATATCCAGCGTGACTTCATTTACCAGCTTGCCGGTGTTTTCGAAGGTTGAAATATTGCTGATCGTGGTCGCTGCAATCGCGCTCAGCGCTTCTTGCGTGAAAAAGCCCTGATGCCCGGTAATCAGCACATTGGGAAAGGTCAGCAAACGGGCAAACACGTCATCCCGAATGGCATGCTCGGACAGATCTTCAAAGAACAGATCGCCCTCCTCCTCGTACACATCCAGTCCGATGCCGCCGAAATGACCGGACTTCAGCCCGGTGATGACCGCGCGTGTATCGATAACCGCACCTCGGCTGGTATTGATCAGCACGACGCCCGGTTTCATGCCATCGATGCTGTCGGCACCGATCAAATGGCGGGTCTGCGGAGTCAGGGGACAATGAAGCGTGATGATATCAGCGGCGGAAACCAGCTGGTCGAATTCGACATATTCCACACCGATCTCGAGGCATGTCGCATTCCTCACGAGATCCGAGGCAATCACCCGGCAGCCAAAACCCGTCAAGATCCGGGCCATCACCGTGCCAATTTTCCCGGTCCCGACGATGCCGACGGTTTTCCCGAACAGATCAAAGCCGAGCAACCCGTCGAGAACGAAATTTCCCTCCCGGACCCGGTTATAGGCTCGGTGAATATTCCGGATCAGGCTCAGCATCAGGGCCATGGCATGTTCGGCGACAGCATGCGGCGAATAGGCCGGCACGCGGACGACATGGATCCCGAGCCTCGCCGCTTGTCTCAAATCAACGCGATTGAAGCCGGCGCAACGCAGCGCCACCAGACGGACGCCGATGTCGGCGAGGATTGTCAATGTCTCGGCATCCAGCAGGTCGTTGACAAATACACAGACAGCCTGGCTTCCCGCCGCAAGCTTGGCCGTGTCCGCCGCAAGCCGGGGTTCGAGAAAATTGAGTCTGTGAGCGCCGGACGCGTTGGCTGCTGCCAGGAAACTGCGATCATATTGTCTGGTGCTGAAAACCGAAACATCCATCATCCTGTCCTTGGATCGAACCGCTGCTCGCGCCAGAAACGAAGGAAATGGCGCCGCCGCAAATGACAAGTCTATCGGCTGGCCAGCGATGCCGACAATGCGGGAATCCCCTTAGCGGGCACGGGAGCGCCGGCGCTTCTGTTTGCCCGCGCTGACGCCGGCCGCGAGTTCAGTCACCTCGCTGGTTATTTGCTCCTGCCGCAACAGATGGGCCCTGGACGACAGTTCCTCGAGCTTTTTCGCGACATTGGACCGCGCGGCCACCATCGTGCGCATCCGGGCATCATTTTCCGCGGCAAAGGAAAGACTCAGCGTCTGGCAAAGCTCGGCAAATATATATTCTTCGGCCAGCAGGCCGAGCAGCTTTTGAGGGGGCAAGGTAATCAGCGGTGGCTGGTTCAACTGTTCCGCCGCAAAGCGGCTATAGTCGAAAGGCAGCAGCCTTTTCTGGCAAATCGGCCCTGCCAGGGATCCGTCTGGCTGCGCGTGCACGACGATTGCCATTGTCGATCCATCCGGCCGCAACCTTGCATAGAGCGCATCCATCAGACGATTGGCGATATTCTCGACTTCTTTTGCATGGGCAGCCATGGGTATCGACCAGTGGACGGTCAGCCCCATCTCCCCGGCAAGCATCCGCCCCCGGTCACCGACCAGCAGCAGATCATGCGGCTCGCCAGAGAGCTCCCGGACCGCCTTCAGGACGTGGGTGTTGAACGATCCTGCAAAGCCCTGTTCCGTACAAAGCGCGATGACAATCTGCTTCTGCCTGCCCTCCCGCACGCCTGCCGGCTGCCCGTCCAACGGAATGAAAGCCAGTGCCCGGGCAATCGCCTTTTCGATCGTCCCGGCATAGGCCTTCATCGCCTCGAGCTGCAGGTCCGCTTCCCGCAGGCGGGCGGCGGCAATGCCGCGCATGGCCGTGATGACCGAAGACAGCTGATGCATGCTTTCGATCCGGGCGGTGATGGTACTGAGCCGGTCAGACATCGCCCTTCGCTTTCTGCTCGGTTGAAATCTGCGTCACCAGCTGACGGACCGCTTCGATAACAGCTGCCCCGTCATCCTCCTCCAGGGCATCGCCGGTCATCAATGTCTTGACCAGTTCCGGCTGGTTGACATCCAGATATCTTGCAATCCTTGTTTTCACCTGCGGAATGATATCTGCGGGATACTCGTCAAATATGCCGTCATCCAGAGCCACCAGCATGACGATCTCGTCCGCTGCCCGCATCACCGCAAACCGAGGCTGGGACAATATTGCCCGGATCCGTTCGCCCCGGACAATTCTCGATTTGACACGGGAGTCCGAGATGCCGCCAAAACGGGTGAACAGTTCCAGTTCCAGAAACTGTGCATAATCAAGTCGGATCTTTCCGGACGCTTTGCGCAAGGCCGGCTTCTGCGCCTTTCCCCCGACCCGGCTCACGCTCAGCCCGATATCCACGGCGGGACGGTGATTGGCGGCAAACAGGCTGCTGTTCAGCACGATCTGTCCATCGGTGATCGAGATCAGGTTGGTCGGGATATAGGCCGACAGATTGCCCGCATCCGTTTCCGCGATCGGCAGCGCGGTTATCGATCCCCCACCCAGCTCCGGCGAGAGTTGGGCAGAGCGCTCCAGCAAACGGGCATGAAGATAGAAGATATCGCCGGGATAGGCTTCGCGCCCCGGCGGCTGGTTGGTCAGCAATGCCAGTTCCCGGTGGGTTGCCGCGTGCTTGGTCAGATCATCTATCACGATCAACACATGGTCGCCCCGGTCGCGGAAAAATTCTGCCATGGTGAAACCCGAGAATGGCGCGATCCATTGCAGGCCGGGCGGCGTAGCGGCCCCGGCGACGACGAAAATACAGCGTTCCGGAGCCCCGTGATCGGTGACCGCTTCAATCACGCGCTCGGTCGCCATGGAGCGTTGTCCGACCGCGACGTAGATGCAGATCATGTCCGAATATTTCTGGCTGATTATCGCGTCGACGGCCAGCGCTGTCTTGCCGGTTGCGCGGTCGCCGATGATCAGTTCGCGCTGGCCCCGTCCCAGCGCGAACAATGCATCGACTGCCAATATGCCGGTCTCCACCGGTTGCGAAACCGCCGCCCGCTCGATGATAGCCGGCGCTGCCCGCTCGACCGGATGATGGTCAGCCGCCATGATCGGTTCGCCCTCGTCCATCGGCTCGCCCAATGGATCGACCACGCGACCGAGCAGGCCATCGCCGACGGGCACACTCACCTGTTCCCCCGTGCCAAAGGCAACGGTTCCGGCGCGGATCTCGCTATCCTCGTCGAGCAAAACCGCTCCGACATCATTTTCATCCAGCGAGAGAACGAGACCGGTCTCGCCGCCCTCGAAATGGAGCAGTTCATTGAGGCGCAGGTCCGGCAAGCCGGAAAGATGCGCAATGCCGTCGGCAACATGGGTGACGAATCCCCGTGATTGCGCCTGCGGTTCCAGCGCAATTCTCGACAGGGTCTGCCGCGTTTTCTTCAGCCAGCGGGTTCTGGCCGGCTCAGGGCTCTTGGTCATCGGACAATGCCTTGGCTATATGGTCAAGATCGGTACGAAAATTATTGGCAACAAGGGCGTGGGGCGTTTCGAGGGCAAGGCCCGCGATCAGCCCTTTATCGACAACGAAATCGGGGTGCGGCTCGCGGCCCAGTATCGGCGCCAGCGCTTCGCGGCAGACTGCTTCCTCCTCGGCCGATAGGGCACGCGCGGTCCTGATGGTCAGCGGAACGTCCGCTTGCCTGATTTCGTTCAATGTTGCCTCGGGCAATTTTTTCACACTGTCAGCCAGACCCTCGACAAACGCCGAAATACGTGCCTTTTCGGGTATGCGGTCGAGCAATTTTTCGGTGATGCTGATAGCCAGTTCTATCGTTCGCCGATCAACCGCCGCCTCTGCCTTTTTGCGCATGAGAGCGATGTCGTTCTTGGCATCGCTCAGCATCTTGTCGACCTCGGCCCGTGCGCTGGCGATAATTTCCAGCTCTTCCTGTTCGGCGGCATCGCGAGCATCCTGCAAGATGGTGCTGCGCGCTTTCGCCGTATCTGCTTCTGCCTTGGCAATCCTTTCGCTGCCAGCCTTCGCCTGCTCCCGCTCCTGTGCGGCATCGTCCAGCAGCTTGCTGCTCGCAGCCTGCCTGTCGCTGATCGCCTTGGCGATCGGCTTGAAGAAAAAGCGGCTCAGGATCCATATGAGCACCAGCAGGTTTATCGCCTGCAATCCCAATGTCCACCAGTCGAGGCGCATGCCCGGACCTATTGTACGAATGGATTGGCGAACAGGACGAGCAACGCAATGACAAGACAATAGATGGCCATTGTCTCGATCATGGCCAGTCCGACGAATAGGGTGCGCGATATCGTTCCGGCGCTTTCCGGTTGGCGGGCAATGGCATCCATTGCCGCCGCAACCGCGCGACCTTCTGCCAGCGCGGGCCCAATGGCGCCAAACGATACGGCCAGTGCTGCCGCCAATATGCTGATCATCTGCGGGGTCATTCTGCATCTCCTTTTCTGGATTCGGGATTTCGATTTTCGTCCTGCTCGCTCACCGCAGCGGCAATGAAAACGCAGGACAATATGGCAAAAATATAGGCCTGAACTGCACCCGTCAGCAGGTCGAGCGCCATCAGCGGTATCGGTACGAACAGTCCGGCAAGCGACAATATGATGCCGATGATGAAAAAGCCGCTCATCACATTGCCGAACAGGCGAACGACGAGCGAAAATGTCCGGGTCAGCTGCTCCACGACGTTGAGCGGGATCATCACCCAGGTCGGTTCGGCGAAGGTGGCGAGGTAGCCGGC
>CAXIBD010000034.1:0-30251 GCA_964022135.1 uncultured Sphingomonadales bacterium
GGTCGCACAAAGGTAAAAGAATATGACAGAGGAAGAAATTGCTCTGAATGAGACGTTAATAACGCTCACTTCAGACATTGTTGCTGCGCATGTGAGCAACAATAGCGTGGCGGTATCTGATCTACCGCTTATCATCAGCAGCGTTCATGGAGCTCTGGCCAGCCTTTCGGGCCAAGCTGCCGAACAGGCGCGTCCCGAACCGGCGGTTCCGATCAAGGCATCAATCAAGCCGGACTATGTCGTCTGTCTGGAAGATGGCAAAAAGCTAAAAATGCTGAAACGCCATCTGATGACCCATTATGGCATGACGCCGGAAGATTATCGCGCAAAATGGGGCCTGCCCAACGATTACCCGATGGTCGCCCCCAATTATGCGGAAAAGCGCCGTCAGCTGGCCAAGGCGATCGGCCTCGGCAAGAAAAAGGGCAAAAAGAAATAGAAGCCTTTCGGGTTGCAAGGGATTTAGAAAATTGCGGCGCAATTGCCGCAATTTTCCCTTTGCAATATCGACCGCCCCGCATAGAGTCTGCCCCAGAGTAACGGAAGGGTTCCATGCCGCAAAAAATTGATCTTGAAGCATTGTGCGCGGAAAAGGGACTCCGCATCACCGACCAGCGTCGGGTGATTGCGCGTGTCATTTCCGATGCTGAAGATCATCCGGACGTGGAAACCCTGCATGAACGGGCGTCCGCGGTGGATTCGCGGATTTCGATTGCCACTGTCTACCGGACCGTTCGCCTGTTCGAGGAAGCCGGCATTCTGGACCGCCATGATTTTGGCGACGGACGTGCGCGCTACGAAGCCGTTCCGGAGTCGCACCATGATCATCTGATCGATGTCGAAACCGGCAAGGTCATCGAATTTGTCGATCCCGAACTGGAAGCCCTGCAAAAGCAGATTGCCGAAAAACTGGGTTACCGGCTGGTCGACCACCGCATGGAGCTATATGGCGTATCTCTCGCCAGAAAAAGCTGACGTGCCCTATCCCGACCCGGATGCACGACCTTGTGACACCCATCCGATGGCATATCGATTATGGGACGGAGCGACCCCGATGGGCTATATAAGATTCGTCTTGCGCATGATGCTGATTTTTACGGCATTGTTCGTTTGCATCCCCCTTTATTACATCTGGCGCTTGCTGCGCCTCCCTAATCCGTGGCCGCGTAGCTTTCTCAAAATCGCTGCCTTCGCGTGCGGCGCGCGCGTCAAGATCGTTGGCACCCCGATCCGACGGGATGTTTTTTTCATATCCAACCATCTGTCCTGGGTGGATATCGCGATCCTTGGCGGCCACAGCGGGACGGCCTTTGTATCGAAGGAGGAAATTGGCAACTGGCCGATCATCGGCTGGCTCTGCAAGTTGAACGACACGGTGTTTGTGTCCCGTTCCGACCGTATGGGTGTGGCCCAGCAGATCAACCAGTTGCGCGACGCGCTCGAGGAAACCTGGGCGATCACGATCTTTCCCGAGGGCACCACGACAGACGGCTCCACCCTGCTCCCTTTCAAGGCCCCGCTGCTGAAGGTGCTCGAGCCCCCGCCACCGGGCATAATGGTCCAGCCGATATTCCTGAATTACGGCGAACATGCGCTCGAGATCGGCTGGACGGGCGACGAAAGCGCACCATCCAATGCCTGGCGACTGTTGACCAGGCGCAGCAGTTTCATGGTCGAAGTCCATTTTCTCGACCCCTTCGATCCGGCCCATTATCCCGGCCGGAAAGAAATCGCGGCCGAGGCCCGGAAGAGAATAGCGGCACCGCTTTCGGCTTCCCTGGGGGGCAAAGCCATTGTATAGGCCCGGTCTATGACCCAAGCCGATCTCAAGAAATTCCACATCAAATCCTTTGGTTGCCAGATGAACGTCTATGACGGCGAACGGATGTCCGAACTGCTGGTCGATCAGGGGATGAGTGCGGCCAAGGACGCCGAGGAAGCCGATCTCGTCGTGCTCAACACCTGCCACATCCGTGAGAAGGCGGTGGACAAGGTCTATTCGGACATCGGACGGCTGCGCCGGAAAGACGGCACGAGTCCGATGATCGCGGTCGCCGGTTGCGTTGCCCAGGCCGAAGGCAAGGAAATTTCCCGGCGTGCGCCGAGCGTCGATATCGTCGTCGGACCGCAGGCCTATCACCGCCTGCCGGAACTGATGGAGGTGGCCAAATCGGGCAAGAAGGCGCTCGATACCGACATGCCCGCCGTTTCCAAATTCGATGTCCTGCCGACCCGCGGCAAGCAGGCCCGGCCTACCGCCTTTCTGACGGTTCAGGAAGGATGCGACAAATTCTGCACCTATTGCGTGGTGCCCTATACGCGCGGCGCCGAAATCTCCCGGCCATGGGCTGACCTGATTGACGAGGCCAAGGCACTGGTCGACGGCGGCGCGCGCGAAATCACGCTGCTCGGCCAGAATGTCAATGCCTGGAGCGGGGAAGACGAAAAGGGACACCACCAGGGGCTGGACGGCCTGATCCGCGCGCTCGACAGGATTCCGGAGCTGCAGCGCATCCGCTACATGACCAGCCACCCGAATGACATGACCGATGGCCTGATCGCCGCGCACGGCGACGTGGCCAAGCTGATGCCCTTTCTCCATCTGCCCGTGCAATCCGGCAGCGACCGCATGCTCAAGGCGATGAACCGCTCGCACAGCGCAAGCAGCTATCTCGACATTCTGGAAAAGATGCGTCAAGTACGCCCCGATATCGCGCTTTCCGGCGATTTCATCGTCGGCTTCCCGGGCGAAAGCGACCAGGATTTCGAAGAGACGCTGCAGATCGTGCGCGATGCCAATTATTCGCAGGCCTTCTCGTTCAAATATTCGCCGCGTCCGGGCACGCCCGCAGCGGGGATGGACGACCAGATCGCACCGGAAGTGATGGACGATCGGCTGCAGCGGTTGCAGGCGCTGCTCAACGAACAGCAATATGCGTTCAACCAGCAGACCGTGGGTCGCACCACCGACATCCTGCTCGAACGCAAGGGCAAGCTCGACGGCCAGTTGATCGGCAAGACGCCGTGGCTGCAATCGGCCCATATCATTTCGCCCGATCTGGAAATCGGTGATCTGGTCGAAATCGAAATCACCCAGGCCGGCCCGAACAGCCTTACCGGTCAAATCAGAGAAAGACTCGCTGCCTGATGGTCCAAAAAACAAAAGCCTCCATGGCTGGAAAGCTCGTCAAACTGGATCTGGAATTTGACGATCCGCAGATTTTGGGCGATCTGTTCGGGGAATATGACCGGAATATAGTGGCGATCGAAAACCGTCTGGGTGTCTATATCGCGGCCCGCGGCACCAAGCTGAAGATCGAGGGCGAGGAAGAGGCTGTCGCCCAGGCCCGCGACGTGTTGACCGGGATTTACAACCGGCTGGAACAGGGCCAGGAAATTGACAATGGCACGGTCGAGGCAATTATCGCCATGGCCGCCGATCCCCGGATCGCCAAGGTCGCCAAACAGGCAGCGCCCAGCCAGACCGGCAACAAGAATGATGTCGCGGACGCGCCGAAGGTGATGATCCGGACCCGCAAGAAGACAATCTTCCCGCGCTCGGTCCGGCAGGCCCATTATATGGAAGCGCTCGCCCGCGACGACATGATTTTCGCCCTTGGCCCTGCCGGAACTGGCAAGACCTATCTGGCCGTGGCACAAGCGGTTTCGCAACTGATCAGCGGATCGGTTGACCGGCTGATCCTCTCCCGCCCGGCGGTGGAAGCGGGCGAAAAGATCGGCTTTTTGCCGGGTGACCTGAAGGAGAAGGTCGATCCTTTTCTGCGCCCGCTATATGACGCGCTTTACGACACATTGCCTGCGGAGCAGGTGGAACGGCGGATCGAGAGCGGCGAGATTGAAATTGCCCCGATCGCCTTCATGCGTGGCAGAACCCTGTCCGACGCCTTCGTTATTCTCGACGAGGCGCAGAACACTACGGCTGCTCAGATGAAGATGTTCCTGACCCGTTTCGGCATGAACAGCCGGATGGTGATCTGCGGCGACCCAAAACAGGTCGATCTGCCGAAGGAAGCCGTTTCCGGGCTTGCCGACGCCGTCTCCAAGCTGGAGGGCATCGAGGGTGTCAGCTCGGTCCAGTTTGGCGCCAGTGACGTTGTCCGCCATCCGCTGGTCGGCAAGATTGTCGAAGCCTATGAAGGCAAAGATGCTCCAGACTGAACTGACCGCCTCCCCCGAATGGGAGAATGAAGACGACTGGACGGATCTGGCGGAGCGCGCGGCAAGGGCGGCGATCGGCGCATCTTCCCACGCCGATCTCCTGTCGCGCAATTTCCTGCTGGAGGTGAGCGTGAAGCTCTCTGACGACAGCGAGGTCCATTCCCTGAACAAGGCCTATCGCGGCAAGGACAAGCCGACCAATGTCCTGTCCTTTCCGCAGATCCAGCCCGATCTGCTCGATACGCTCGCCAATACCGACGACGGAGAGGCGTTGCTCGGGGATATCATCCTGGCTTACGAGACCTGTCGGGAGGAAGCATCTGCGAAGGATGTCGCCTTTTCCGATCATGTTTCACATTTGATTGTGCACGGGTCGCTGCATTTGCTAGGATATGATCATGAAAACGAGATAGAAGCAGGGTTGATGGAAAATTGCGAAATCAACGCATTGGCAACGCTAGGCATCGCCAATCCATATGCAGAACAAGCGCAAAGCAGGTAATCAAAAACCAGAATGACCGACGTTGAAAATGACAGTGGCTCCGGCACGACGCGCAGCACTAGCCAGAACCGGGAAGAAGAAGAGCCCGGGCGAATATGGCGGAGCCTGAAGGCTCTGCTGTTCGGCAACACGGACGACCACAGTCTGCGTGCGCAGATCGAGGAAGTCATTGATGACCATGAAAGCGATGCCGAATCAGACTCCAACGGCAAGGCGGACATATCACCGCTGGAGCTCGAAATGCTGCGCAACATGCTCCATTTCAGCGAGCATCGCGTCGATGACATCGCGGTCCCCCGCGCGGATATAATCGCCATCGAGGAGAGTTCTCCGTTCAGCGATTTCGTCGATATTTTCTCCGAGCACGGGCACAGCCGCATCCCGGTTTACCGGGAGAATCTGGACAATATTATCGGCATGATCCACATCAAGGACATTTTTGCGATTGTCGCCAAGGGGGGTCCCTTTCCGGATGACATAACGCCGTTTCTGCGGCAGCCCCGCTTTGTCCCCGAATCCATGGGCGTACTTGATCTGCTGGCCGAAATGCGCGCGACCCGCATCCATCTCGCGATCATTTTCGACGAATATAACGGCACCGAAGGCCTGGTAACGATCGAGGATATTGTCGAGGAAATTACCGGCGAGATCGAGGACGAGCATGATGACGAGCCGGTTCCCTTGCTGGTCCAGCTGGACGATGGCATCTGGGAAGCGGATGCCCGCGCGGAGCTGGACGATGTCGGCGAAATGATCGACCCCGCCCTGGAAGAAATTGAAGAGGATGTCGACACGATCGGCGGGCTGTGTTTTGTACTGGCCGGCCATATTCCCACGGTCGGCGAGCGGCTCGAACATCCCAGCGGCTGGATCCTGGAAATTACCGAAGCCGACGATCGACGGGTGACCCGGTTGCGGCTGCATCCGCCGACCGCGAAGGACAAGGAATAGCCGGTCAGTCTGCTGCCAGTTGCGCCGCCCGGATCCGCCAGCTTTCTGCCAGCACGGGATTTTCAGAAAGCGTCCTGAGTTCGGCGCCCTGCCCCTTGTGCTGGCCGGCAACGATCAACCCGAACAGCCGGTCCAGCGGCCAGTCCGGCAGCGGACGATCCTGCTGAACCATCTCGTCCCCTGCCCGCACGCGGCCTTCCTCCAATATCCGGAAATAGCTGCCAGACTTTCCGGTCGTCACCACGGTTTTCAGGACATCGGATTTGCCGAAACGGTGATTGAGTTTCCAGCAAGGCTGCCGGGCATGACTGCACTGGACCAGGGCGTCACCGACGCGGAAAATGTCGCCGAGGCAAAGCCGGGATTCAGTCATCTGTTCGCAACTGAAATTTTCGCCGAAGGCACCTGGCCGTTCCAGCAGCGCGAGGTCGGGATATCTGTCCCGCCAATAGGCATAATGTTCCGCCGGATAGAGGTGAACGGCCTTGTCATGACCGCCGTGATGGACAGGATCGGCGACCTGATTGCCTTCGAGTCCCTCGAAACGCAACATCAGCGGTCGATCCGTTGTAAATTTGACAATCGCGCTCATTTCGCCGTCGTCGCGAAAGGGTCTCGGCGTGCCTGTGAGCACCTGATCAAGCCGGGTCCGGATCATTTCAGCCTGCTAGCCCGGCAAGTTCATAATGGCAATTCTCCCGCGACTATGCTTGAAGGTTTCCATGGAAATCAAAGACCTTCGCATTGCCCTCTACAGCGGCAACTACAATTTCGTGCGCGATGGCGCCAACCAGGCGCTCAACCGGCTGGTCGACTATCTGCTACGTCAGGGCGCCGCCGTGCGCGTCTATTCTCCCACTACCGACACGCCGGCGTTCGAGCCAACCGGTGACCTGGTCAGCGTGCCGTCGGTAGCCTTTCCCGGGCGCGGCGAATATCGCTTTCCGACTCGCATTTCGGGCGACGTCCGCAGGGATCTGGAGCGGTTCAATCCCAATATCATGCAGATATCGAGTCCCGACCGGGTCGGACACAAGATGGTGTCATGGGCCCGCCACCAGAATATCCCGGTGCTTGCTTCGGTGCATACGAGATTTGAAACCTATCCCCGCTATTATAACCTGGCCTTTCTGGAACCGGTCATCGAGGCCATATTACGGCGGCTGTACCGGCGCTGCGACGCGCTGGTGGCACCGTCCGAATCGATGGCCCAGGTGCTCCGCGACCAGCGGATGAACTATGACGTCGGAATCTGGTCGCGCGGCGTGGATCGCGAGATCTTCAATTCGGGTCGCCGGGACCAGCAATGGCGTCAGTCGCTGGGGATAGCGGATGACGAACCGGTGATCGGCTTTCTCGGCCGGCTGGTAATGGAGAAAGGTCTCGATGTGTTTTCCGACGCCATCGACGAACTCAAGCGCCGCAAGGTTTCGCACAGGGTGCTGGTGATCGGCGAAGGTCCGGCCCAGCAATGGTTCGAAGACAGAATGCCCGATGCCGTTTTTGCCGGTTTTCAGCAGGGCAGCGATCTCGGCCGGGCGGTCGCGAGCATGGATATGCTGTTCAACCCCTCGATCACCGAGACGTTCGGCAATGTCACGCTCGAAGCCATGGCGTGCGGCCTGCCGGTGGTGGCGGCCAAGGCGACCGGCAGCCAGAGCCTCGTCAAGAATAACGTTTCGGGCAAGCTGGTTGTCCCTGGAGCGGTGAGAGGATTTGCCGATGCGCTGCAATGCTATTGCGAGGAACTTGACCTGCGCCAGGCCCATGGGTCGGCTGGAGAGAAGCGCGCCGAAGAATATAGCTGGGACCAGATCAACAATGCCGTTGCGCAGACCTATATGCGCCTCGTCCGCCAGCGCCAGGCGGGGCACGGGCCGATCAAACAAGCCGCTGTTCGCTAGCGATGCCTGGCCTGTTTGACGAAAACGAGGAATTGGAGCAGGGGCCGACAAACACGCCTGATGCGCCGCTGGCCGATCGCTTGCGACCGCGGCAGCTGACCGATATCGTCGGCCAGGATCATCTGGTCGGCCCCGAGGGCACCATTGGCCGCATGGTCGCCGCCGGAAGGCTTTCCTCGATAATTCTATGGGGACCGCCAGGCACGGGCAAGACCAGCCTGGCGCGGTTGCTTGCCGACCAGACGGAATTGCATTTCAAGGCGATATCGGCGGTCTTTTCGGGCGTTGCAGACCTCAAGAAGGTCTTTGCCGAGGCGGAGATGCGGTTCCAGTCTGGCAAGGCCACTCTGCTGTTTGTCGACGAGATCCACCGCTTCAATCGGTCGCAGCAGGACAGCTTCCTGCCCTATGTCGAGCGGGGCACGGTGGTGCTGGTGGGGGCCACGACAGAGAATCCGTCCTTCGAACTCAATGCCGCTCTGCTCAGCCGGACCCAGGTACTGATCCTCAACCGGCTGGACAGCGATGCTCTGGGCCAGCTCCTGCAACGGGCCGAAACACTCGAGGGCAAGACACTGCCGCTCACCGCCGATGCCAGGGACGCGCTGATCGCCAGCGCGGATGGCGATGGCCGCTTTCTGCTCAATCAGGCCGAAACCCTGTTCTCGCTGGATATCAGTGACCCTCTGGACCCGTCGGAGCTGGCCAAAACCCTGCACCGGAGAATGCCGGTCTATGACAAGGATCGCGAAGGCCATTACAATCTGATTTCCGCGCTGCATAAGGCGATGCGCGGATCCGATCCGCAGGCATCGCTCTATTATCTCGCCCGCATGCTGGTGGCGGGAGAGGAGCCGCTTTATGTGCTGCGCCGCATCGTCCGCTTCGCCAGCGAGGATGTCGGCCTGGCCGACCCGCAGGCGCTGGTGCAGGCGCTGGCGGCGAAGGATGCCTACGAATTTCTCGGCAGCCCCGAAGGCGAGCTGGCGATTGCTCAGGCCTGTCTCTATTGCGCGACAGCTCCGAAATCCAATGCCGCCTACACGGCACAGAAACAGGCCTGGAAATCGGCCAGGCAGACCGGTTCCCTGATGCCGCCGCAGAATATCCTGAACGCACCGACCAAGCTGATGAAAGAGATTGGTTACGGTTCCGGCTACAGCTACGATCATGAGAATGATGACGGATTTTCCGGCGACAATTACTGGCCGGAGGACATGGAACCGGAGAAATTTTATCAGCCGGTAGACCGCGGTTTTGAACACAAGATCCGGGAACGACTCGATTATTGGGAGAATTTGCGTGCGAAAAAAACTGGTTAGTATCTGCGCCATTGCCGCGTTGTTTTCGACCGGTGCCTTGGCCCAGACCGAGGAAGCGCTCCGCTACGACCGCGCGCTGGCCGCCGGCTACAAGGCACAGTTCATCTGCTCCGGACTGTGGAACGGCGGAAAGTCGCTGGCCGATATCAAGGCGGACGAGCTGACCGGAATCTATGACAGGATCGCGGATATCGTTCCCACGCTGGCAGAGGAAGTGGACGAGATCGGGCGACAGGTCCGGGTCCGCTTCGCAGACGATGCCCCGCCGCGAATCGCCGTCTGGAACCGCAAGACAGGGTGCACCGGGATGCCGATCGGATTTGACCGGCCAGCAAGCCAGACACCCGTCTTAGCGCGCGACTTTTCCGATGACCGGCTCTGGCCAATGGGCGATGTAAATGCGGTCACAGAGGCCGCGAGCCGGTCGGGTGCATTGAAGGCAGGCGCCGACCGCGCCTTTCAGCCGGATGCCTATGGCGGAAAGACCAGCGCCGTCGTGATCGTCAGAAATGGCAAGATCCAGGCGGAGCAATATAAGGCCGGCCATGACCTGCACACGGCGCAGCGCACCTGGTCAGTCGCGAAGTCGATCGCGGGGACGCTGATCGGTCATTCCGTCCAGCAGCAGATGGTCGACATCCATGCGCCAGCCAGAATAGCCGAATGGCAGGAAGCCGGCGATCCCCGGGCAGCGCTCACCATAGACCAGCTGATGCGGATGAGCAGCGGGCTGACCAGCGACACCGCGGGCAATCGCACCGACCCGGTCTATATGGGCGGTGCCAGCGTGTCGCAGCGAGCAACCAGCTGGCCTTTGCTGTACCGACCGGGAACGCGATTTCGCTACGCCAACAATGATATATTGCTTTCGGTACTGGCGACCCAGGCACAGCATGCCGAGCACAAGAAGAGGACCGGCGGTGACGTGACCGTCCAGCATGATTTCGATCCCTATGCTTTTTTCCAGAAACTGGGGATGACCCGGACCTATGCCGAAACAGACTCGCAGGGTGCCTATATCCTCTCCAGCCAGGTCTGGACCACCGCGCGCGATTTGGGCCGGCTCGGCATGCTCTATCTGAACAATGGCCTGTGGAATGGCGAGCGGCTGCTCCCGGAAAATTGGCGGGAATTTGTCAGCACCCCGTCCGGACCGCAGCCGGAAGACGACCAGTTCGGCTATGGCGCGACCTTCTGGCTGATGAACCAGTCCGAGGGGATACCGGCGGATACATTTCTCGGTATTGGCAACCGCGGCCAATATCTGGTGATCATTCCGTCGCTCGACATGGTCATCGTGCGGCGCGGCTACGACAGCAGCGGGCACCGTTTTGATGTCGAAGCCTTTACCCGGGATATTGTCGCAGCGGCAAGATCGTGACCAGCTCCTATCGCGCTGCCATCTGCACGGCACTTACCGGCCCCGACTCCATCGAAATTCTGGAGGAAGAGGCACGCCCTCTAAAAGACGGCGAGGTGCGGATCCAGGTTCGTGCAGCCGGCCTCAATTTCCCCGACCTGCTGATGACCCAGGGCCAATATCAGTTCCGGCCTGATCCGCCCTTCATCCCCGGTCTCGAAGCGGCGGGAGAAGTGATCGAGGTCGCCTCGGACGTACAGGGTATAAAGCCCGGTGACCGGGTCATGGCAGGGGGCAAGGGTGGCGCGCTGGCGGAACAATGGGTTGTTCGGGAATCCGCCGTCACCCCCCTGCCCCCGGCCCTTTCCTTCAGCGAAGGCGCCTGCTGGCAAACAGCCGCTTCCACCGCCTGGCACGCCCTTGTCGAGCGTGGCCAACTACAAGCAGGAGAGACCATTCTGGTTCTCGGTGCCAGCGGCGGTGTGGGCATGGCTGCCGTGAAGATGGCAAAACATATCGGCGCTACCGTCATCGGCACGGGCTCGAACGAGGAAAAGCTGCAAGCGATCCATCAGGCGGGCGCTGATCATTTGCTGGACCCTTCAGACCCGGACCTTGCGTCCAAGGTCAAGGAGATGACGGACGGCAGAGGGGTCGATGTTGTCTTTGATCCAGTCGGTGGTGACCTGGCGCTGACCGCGACCCGCGCGATCGCCTGGAACGGACGATATCTCATTGTCGGCTTCGCCAGCGGCGTCATCCCTTCCTTTCCTGCCAATCATGTTCTGATCAAGACCTACAGTCTCATCGGGGTCCGAGCCGGTGAAAGCCCGCGCCGCGATCCCGACCTGGCCAGGCGGCAAAGCGCAGCGCTACGGTCATTGGCCGCCGATGGCTTGATGCGTCCGCATATCTCGCACCGCTTCCCACTTGCTGACACTGCAGAGGCGCTCGCCGTGCTGGAACGGCGCCAAGCGATTGGCCGGGTAGTGGTGGAAATGGGTACAAACTCCTGATTTTTCTGCCATTTTTATATGCCGCTTTTGCGTCGTGAATATTGGTTCCTGTCAATTGGCACGATATCGTGCTAACAGGCTCCCACAATATAAATATCGAAATAGGGGATGCAGAAATGGATGGAATGCGAATAGGCAATTATGCTCTGGACACGGAACTGATGATGGTGTGGGGGGAAAAGCTTGGCTTGGCCCTGATCATCCTGATCGGCACCTGGGTTCTCGCAAAGGCTGCAAAATGGACCTTTGCCAAGCTCGTCGACAATGTGAAATTCCTGCAGCGGGACACGTCCTCCGGGGCGTCTGTTGGCGAGGCGCTCGGCAAGATCGTTTCCCTGCTGATCTGGTTGTTCGGACTGCTCATCATATTGCGGGTCCTCGGACTGGGCGGCGTCGACGCACCAATCCAGACATTGCTCAACTCGATCATGGGATTCGTACCCAATCTTCTTGGCGCGGCAATCATATTCTTCATCGGAATAGTCGTGGCACGGATTGTCAGGGATCTCGTCGTGACATTCCTGCAAACGGTCGATTTTGACAAATGGGCCAATCGCGGAGGCATTGATACGGTTACCGGCAATTCGGCGATCAGCAAGACGATCGGCACGATCATCTATGTCCTGATCATCATTCCGGTCG
The DNA here is from genome assembly GCA_964022135.1 of uncultured Sphingomonadales bacterium. GTDB lineage: Bacteria > Pseudomonadota > Alphaproteobacteria > Sphingomonadales > Sphingomonadaceae > Parasphingorhabdus. Next base: position 11,877 of record CAXIBD010000034.1, read on the forward strand.
CGATCCTTGCGCTGGAAGCTTTGAATCTCGAATCGGTCTCCGGGCCGGCCAGCGACATGCTTCGCATGATCCTCGAGGCCATTCCGAATATCATCGGCGCAGCCATCATTCTCGGAATCGGCTATCTGATCAGCAAATTCGTTGTCCAGATCATCACCGAAATCCTGCCGGGACTTGGCGTCGATCAGTCGGTCGCTGCGCTGGATATCCTGCCGGCAAATACCTCGCTGACCTCCGTGGTTGCGAGAATTGCCCAGGTCGCAATCATGCTGTTTTTCGCGATTGCGGCGATGCGGTTGCTCGGCTTTGCCGAACTGACATCGATACTGGACCAGATACTCGAGCTCGGCGGACGTGTCATTTTCGGCGCGATCGTAATCTCGGTGGGTTTCCTGATTGCCAATCTGCTCTCGCGGATTATCGGCGGCGCTGCCGAAGGCAATATGGCGGGAACGATTGTCCGCTATGCCACGATCATCCTGTTCACCTTCATGGGCTTGCAGTTCATGGGTGTCGGACAGGAAATCGTGCAGACCGCGTTCACGGCGCTGGTCATCGGTGGTGCAGCAGCTGCTGCCATCGCCTTTGGCTGGGGTGGCCGTCACGTGGCGGGCAAGGTTCTCGAAGACCTCCACGCCAATCCACCGAAACCGAAAGCAACGGTAGCCCGCAAGCCGGCTGCACCGAAGCCTGCGGCACGGAAACCAGCTGCCAAGAAATAGGCGCTGCGCATCGCATGAAGAAAGGGCGGGTCCGAAAGGGCCTGCCCTTTTCTTTTGCCCGGTTTATCCGCTAGAGAGTGGCAGTGCGACACTTCTCCCATTTTGCCTGCGTGGACTGGTCCGGTGCCAGGTCGGAACGGCCCGACGGTATCGCGGTGGCATTGATCGGTCCGGACGGCCCCCCTTCCCTGCTGTCTCCGCAGCCGCGCTGGTCGCGCGCCGATATTCTGGCATGGCTGTTGCGACTGGCCGAGAACCGCAAGGACATATTGATCGGTTTTGACCTGTCGATGGCCCTGCCCTACATCGACAAGGGTGCCTATTTTCCGGAATGGCAGCACAGTCCGGACGGCGCGAAAGCGCTCTGGAACCAAGTGGATAGCTTGTGCCGTGATGATCCCCATTTGAGCGTCCCCAGCTTTCTCGATCACCGACAGGCAAGCCGCCATTTTCGCCACAGCCGGGACCATGTGGGCGACTTGTTCGGCCAGGGCATCGGCCGCTTGCGGGAAGTCGAGCGCTATCAGCGCATTACCGGACAGGCCAATAGCGCCAGCTGCTTCAATCTGGTCGGCGCCGCCCAGGTCGGAAAATCGAGCCTGACCGGCATGCGTCTGCTGCACCAGTTGCGTGGTGCCATTCCAGTCTGGCCCTTTGATTCGGTTGCCGATCGCGGACCGGTTATTGTCGAGATCTATACCACCATCGCGGCGCTGGCGGCGGGCCTGCCCAAGGGCCGCAGCAAGGTCCGCGATCGTGTTGGCCTAGAAAATGCGCTGGGCGCGCTTGACACTGCGCTGCCGGCGCCGCTGCCGCGCTATGACGACCACAGCACCGACGCTCTGATCACCGCCGCCTGGATGAAGCGGGTTGCCAGCGACCAGGCGCTGTGGAGGCCGCACGCCATGACGGCGGAAATCGCGCAAAAAGAGGGCTGGACCTTTGGCGTGGTTTGACGCTAATAGCGCGCAGCAAATCCAGTGCACGCCGAATTAGCTCAGCTGGTAGAGCAACCGCCTTGTAAGCGGTAGGTCATCCGTTCGAGTCGGATATTCGGCACCACACAGCCCCCTCAGGTTTTGACGTCAACAGCGAGGAAAGCTATATTTCCACTTCGGCAGGGGAGATGAGGCTGAGGGCAAGCGTCTTAAACCCTGACCTGCATGAATTTTGGTTTGCTATGGGGATTGGAAGAAACCTGTGCAAGCGGATATCCACCATCCTTCAGGGCTGCAAGCGGCATCCCGGCAGCAGCGAGATCATAAGGCGATACGCGATGGCGAGTGCATAAGCCGCCGGCTCCGTCACTGACCAATGGTGTTTCAAATTTGGCTCCAACCACAGAACCTTCCGAACGCACAACAGTACAAATAACCAGCTGCCCTGCACCCAGATCGAGCAACAGATCCGTGCCTGTCGGAACACCAAGCATGCCTTCAAACTGCGCCCCGATTTTGGACAAGTCGCGCATCACAACTTCATATCGATGATCTTCATGAATGGCGCCGATGCGACGAAACATTTTGCGTCTGTCCGGGCGATATAATTCCGGACCATCGGGCTCGATCTTGAATTCTCCGTTGCCCATTTTTTCTGCAATTTCTTCCAGCTTGAGTGCCTTGGAATAAATCCACCCTTGAATGAAACGTGCGCCTTTTGAGCAAACGACATCAAACTGGTCGAAGGCCTCCACGCCTTCGACCGTGGTTTCCATTCCCAATGCGTCGGATAGGCTGACGATTGCTGCGATAATCTTTTCGCTATTCTGGTCCTTCTGCGTACAGGAATCGACAAAACTCTTGTCGACCTTGATTTTGTCAAAAGGTGCCGAACGAAGATAGCTGAGCGAGGAATAGCCGGTACCGAAATCATCGAGCGCAAGGCGCACGCCCAGCTTTTTTAGCACCTTGAACGTAGTGTCAACGGCTTCACTATCCCCCATGAACACACTTTCCGTAAGCTCGAGTTCCAGACGATCAGGAGTCAGTCCGGTTGTGGCCAAGGCATTCATAACGATTTCCGGAAAACCGTTGCTGGCAAATTGGACAGCCGAAACATTCACCGCAATCCGGACCGAATTCGGCCATTGCAGAGCATCTTCACATGCCTTGCGCAAAGCCCATTCACCCAGTTGATTAATGAGGTTCAATTCCTCTGCAATCGGGATAAACACGTCGGGACTGACAAAGCCGCGTTCGGGATGTACCCAGCGCATAAGCCCTTCAAACCCGACAACCATATGGTCATCGGTGCGTACAACCGGCTGGTAGTGTAGTTCCAGCTGGTCATTGGCGAGCGCTTCGCGAAGATCCTCGACTAGCAATCGCCGCTCTTCAGCTTCGTCCTTCAAGTCGGCAGAAAAGAATCGAAATTGGCCACGCCCTGTATTTTTGGCGGCATACAAGGCGAGGTCAGAGCTTCGAATTAGCTCTTCTTTCTCGATGCCGTCATACGGTGCTACAGCCACACCAATTGAGGTGCCGATTACCGCTTTCTTGTCTTCAATAAGATAGGGCTGGGAAATAATCTTGACGATTTTCCCTGCAACCTCGCCCAATTTGCCGCGATCATCGATATCGGGCAATATGATCTGAAATTCGTCGCCACCCAATCGGCCAATTTCGCCGCAATCGCCGATTATCTTGCGCATCCGCTGGGCCACTTGCTTCAGCAATTCATCACCGGCCTGATGGCCCATTGAATCGTTCACTTGCTTGAAGCGGTCCAGATCGAGCATCATGATTGCGCAGCTGCGACCGGCTGCTTTAAATGCGCTGAGAAGCGAGCTTAGCTGCCTATCCATCCGGTGGCGATTGGCAAGGCCGGTCAGTGAGTCAAATTCAGCTAGCCGTGTGTCTTCTAGCTTGCGCTTATATTCTGCGGTGACATTTTTTGCATTGCCGCGATAACCTTGAAAACTGCCTTTATTGTCGAATTTTGGGTGGGCGCTAATCATCCACCAGATATCTTCATCGCCAGGACGCTTTGTCAAAGACACTTGCCGAACAACGACGTCATTGATTTTGCTGCGTTTGCTGAGCTGATATTTTAGCGGTCGGTCAGATTTCCCATCGGGATTATCAGGATCATTTTCAAAAAAGGCGGTAAATTGCTCTGAAATCAGATCAGACACGGGTCTTCCCAAATTTTCGGCGGCCTTTTCCGTCATGTAGATTATCCGGCCTTCCGCATCTGTCGCCCATAGCCAGGTTATCCCAGCCTTTTCAAAGTCGTCGAGTATCTCAGCGCGGTGCGCCTGGTCGGCAACGGTAACGGCCGACGCGGAATCGACTTCGGAAGAGGAAACTGTATTGCCTGAAAATACTCTTAAAAGTCCATTTACCGCCATGATTTTTTCAGTTTTAGCTCCACGCAAAATATTCTCGACCAGCATTGCGGTCGCTACCAAATGATTCTTTAAATTGCGCTAACGACAATCTTTGCAATGCTTCGAAATGTGCCGGATTGGCGCAAGCGAATGGTATCGTGACAATCGCAGTTTCAAGAGTTCCAAATACTCTCGGGGCGTACTGTTCCAGGGCAGAGAATTGGCCGTTCGCATGAATATGCCGGGTCAGAACCCTCTCCTTTTCCGGCAGGCTTCTGCTGTTTCCTAAAGCGATCGCGGAACCGTCTGCCATGTTCTTGCGTTGGCAAGGTGGAAAGGAGGAATTCCCTGTTCAGTCACCACATTTTCGCCGCCCTGGGCATGCCGCTGGCTCTGGAGGGATGTGCAACGGCCGAGCGCGACGCTCCGGCCGATACGGCCGACAGTCAGGCCCGTTCCTGCTTTTTTCTCAGTCAGGTCAACGGATTCAATGATGCGCCCGACAACGAGAATGGAAGTGACCGGATCATCGTCAATGTCAGCGTCAACGACAAATATCTGTTCGAAACCTTCGGATCCTGCCCGGACCTCGACTGGACGCAAACCATCGGTTTTGACCAGCGGGGACCAGGGCAGATTTGCCAGGGCATGGATGTCGATCTCATTGTTCCCACCTCGATTGGGCCGCAACGCTGTCCCGTGCGAATGATCCACAAGCTCAGCAAGGCAGAGATTGACGCGATGAAGTGATGTCAGGCAAGTTCACTCCTGCCGAGGGTTGCCGAGCCGGTCGGCCAAGATACGCAAGACTTTCGGTTGCCCTGATTCCGTTTGGCCTGATCTTCGCCTGTTCGGAACAGGCCGAGGACGAACCATCGCAGACTCCGGCTGCCGATTCCGCCCCGGTCCTTGAGGACCGCGACACTGTCGAGGACGCTCATGGCAAGTGGGGCCGTTATGCCAATGCGCGGTTTGATTTTGCCATCGAAGTCCCTCCCGGCTTTGTCTCCCAGCCCAGGCCAGAAAATGGCGATGGAAGGGTCTTCGTAAAGGACGATAGCCAATTGCGGGTTTCGGGGCGTTATAATCTGGATTCGCAATTCGACGACCAGATCGCTGCTGCCGCCAAAGGCCTGACCATCCTGTCACAGCAAAAGCTGTCCCCGGCAACATGGCGGGCGACCGCGCAGCTGCAGGGAAACAAGCGTGCCGCTCTGATGTTGGCCCGAGGAGCCGAAAAAGTCGTCACCGCGCGTTTCGAATATCCGGACAACGAAACGGCGAAAGAAGAACAGGCCAAACAAACGCTGAGCAGCCTTGTTTTTCTGGGACATGCCGGCCCCCTTACCTATCGATACCGGCCAGGGTGCTATACCAGCGCACCGGTCATATTCTCGCTTCCCGGGGCCCGTGACTGGCCGGTCGAGGGCGACAAGCTGATCCCCCGGGAGAGGGCAAGCCAACTGGGAAGACCATCCTGTCGCTATGGATTATCGGGACGAACCCAGGTCTGTAGCGCGGAAAAGGAACCCGGACTGACCTTCGCGGTTATCGACCGCCCCCTCGCCAGACTCCGCGAGCAGTTGCCCGCGGCACTTGCCGAACCAACGACGCTGGCAGGGCGCGATGGCGTAGGAGTTGTCGAAGAGGCAGAAGGGAGCGGGGTCTCCTATATCCTCGTACCGGCAGGTTCGCAGACGATCGCAGTGGTCCGCAGCTGGCGAAAGGGCAGCGACGGATCCGGATATCAAGCTGTTTTGCGGGACATCTCATTCGAGAGCCAACCGGACCGGCGATTACCCGGCGATGACGCAGAAGAGTAGATGCGCTGGACCTCGTCCGCTGGCACCCAACCGAGTCCGGTATCAAGTGAAACGGAGATCGACATTCTCAGTCTGCAGCTGCGTTGTCGCGAAGGGAACAATGACCCGGTCTGGATTTACGAGCTGTCATAAAAAAACCCCGCCGGTTTCCCGGCGGGGCGTCCAGTTCAATCCAAAACCGGTGACTAGAATTTGAAGCCGGCACCGATACCGTAGCGGCGGGGCTCCAGAGTGAAGATATTGGTATAGAGACCGGACGACTGATCGGTCACATAGAGCCCGGTTTCGGCATTGCTGTCGAAAATATTCTGGATGAAACCCCGAACATACCAGCGATCCTCGTTGCCGTTCAGCTGGATCTGGGCATTCGCCTGGGCATAGCCCTTGATCCGGTTGACATTGCCGTTGAAAATACTGCCGAAACTTTCTCCGGTATAGGCAAGGTCAACACGTGGGACCAGGCTCATGCCGTTGTCAAAGTTCATCGTATATTGCACGCCAGCGGAGAATTTCAGCTGAGGCGCCTGTGGCAGCTGGTTGCCCTTGATATTCTTGGGAATGCCGGCGGAGAAATAGTCAATGCCGCCAAAGGCTGCTGGATCAATCCCTGCCCCTGCAAAAGCGCCGGCAGCAGCGGCCTGAAGAACGCCGCAGATGCCGAACGCACCGGTTGAAGCAATTCCGCCATTGGCCGGGAATGCCGTGGTTGGCTGCAGGCCAGCGCCCGCCGCCAGGCCCGGTACCAGACCAGCATTTATGACGGTGTTGATGGTATTGACGAAGGCATTAACACCTGCCGCGCTTCCGGACGACGAAGCCACCGCACAGTTAGACGCGTTGGTGATGTCCTTGATGATAACCGCGTCGGAACGGTTGCCGCCAAAGTCGCGCGGATCGCTATTGAACGTATCCCCTTTGACTTCGGTATGAAGATAGCTGAAGCCCATGTTTATCAGCCAGTCAGGGTCAGGCCGGATGATGGCCTCGACCTCGGCACCGTAAATATCGGCATCGATATTTTCGTTGACCGCGGTCCGCGCGACAATTTTGCTGAGCTGCAAATCCTTGTATTTATAAAAGAATGCAGTGAGGTTGAGCTGCAGCGCGCCATCGGCAAAGGTGTTTTTCGATCCGACTTCGAACGCATCAACCTGCTCCGGCAGGAAAGATTCCGGCACAGCGAAAATCGGCTGCAGAGGCGGGTTCAAGCCCCCCGATTTATAGCCGCGAGAGTAGGATGCGTAGACCAGATTGTCGTCGCTGATCTTGTAGTCCAGCACGGCTCGACCGGTGACTTCGTTGAACTTCACTTGACGATTCTGGAAGATCTGGTTGCCCGGCGTCCCTGGATCTGCATCATAGGATCCTACGAACGGCGATTCAAACGCGTTGGTTGTCTGGCTATAAGGAACCAGGAAACTGGCCAGCGTAGAACGGGCCTGGACGTTTTTCTTGTCATTATTGTACCGCAATCCACCCGTCAGTTTCAGCTTGTCGGTGATGTCGAAATAGACTTCACCAAACAGGCCATAGGATTTGACGGTCAGGTCATCCGTATTGTTGCGGAAATAGGGCGTGCCGAGGAACGATGGCGGCAACCCGTTGGCAAGCGACGTGAAGCTGCCCAGCAGGCCCGTCACATAGTCAATCGCGAACGCGTTCACATAATAGCTGTTCTCGGTCAGGTGATAATCGGCATAGATGCCGCCAACCAGAAAGTTGAACGGTCCGTCAAAATCGCTGGAGATAATGGCTTCTGCCGACCAGCTGCTGTTGTCCTGATTTGACCGGTCAAACTGGAGCGGCGTCGTCGCGCAAATGCTGTTACCGCCGAACGACCCGAGACCGATCGTATCCGTGTCCGAGGTGCACAATACGCCACTCGGCCCGTTAGGAATGATCGCACTCGCAATCGGCGCGAAATAGGCCGAAGGAAGACCAGGAATCAGGCCTGCCGCGGCAGCAGCCAGCGTATTCAGCGCCGGCGCGTAGATATCCCTGCGACCGATATTGTTATTATAGTCCTGCCGCGAATCTAGCTTCACCTTCTGATAGGTGCCGGAAAGCTGCGCGCTGATCGGACCGAAATCGTGCTGGATCTTGCCCTGGAATGTCAGCTCGCTGGTAAAATATTCCGGCGTGAAAGCGGTGTTGACCGTTCTCGAATCCGCGGGAATGGAAACCCCGGCATATTGATCCGTCCCGTACAGGCTGCCCAGCGCGAAAGCCGTCGGTATTCCCTGGGTTGCAAGAAATTCCCTGGACGACAAGGCTGCGGTAAAGGTCGAGTTCGCATTGAACGATTCCGCATTGCGGGAGCTGTTCAGACAACCCAGAATACCTGTAGGGTCGCGTTGGCAATATTGCTTCTGAATCCGCATGCGATTGTCATTTTCGCGGAAATAGGAGGCATAGAGATCAATAGTGGTGTCGGGCGTTGGCTCGAAACGCAGCGAACCGCGAATGGAATAAAGATCGCGGTCATCAAGATTGGGACCGCCATTCAGATTGGTCGTGTAGCCGTCGCGTTTCACATAGACGCCCGCACCCCGGAAAGCGATCGTGTCGCCTATCGGAATGTTGACCATGCCTTTGACCTTGATGGCGTTGTAATTGCCATATTCGGCATCGCCGGAAGCCTGGAACTCACCCATTCTCGGCTTGGCGGTGACGACATTGACCACACCCGCTGTCGCGTTGCGTCCGAACAACGTTCCCTGCGGACCGCGCAGGACTTCCACGCGTTCAAGATCGAAAAACTCTGTTTCGAACAGTCGCGTCGAAAACAGAGGGGAATCGTTGAGGTGGATCGCCGTTGCCTGGTCACAGGAGACGCCGACGCACAGATCGCCGATCCCGCGGATGGTGAAGCTGGAGCTGGTGAAATTGGTTTTCGTGAAGGTGATGTTTGGAAGGGTGAGCTGGAGATCGGAGCTGTTTTCGATCTGCTGGGCCTCCAGAGCTGCGCCCGAGAATGCGGAAACCGCGATCGGCACATCCTGGGCACTTTGCGCCTGTCTTTGCGCGGTCACGATAATGACATTGTCATCAAGCGTTCCCTGCTGATCCTGCGCGATGGCAGGTACGGACAGTGCAGATATAGCTGTAGCGGCTAACAGTAGCGATTTACGCATTTCTCTCTCCCAAATCCCATTTTTTCTATCGGAGAGAGATGCTTTTGCTCTTCCCTCCGACAGGCCGATAGTCAACTAATCGCGCAATTAAGTCCAGACCGAAATACAAAAAATGCACCGCGCCATTACATTTTTGCACCATTTTCCGGAAATTTGATGCAAAATGGATACAAAAAAGCCCTGCCGGTTTCCCGGCAGGGCCAAATATTGTAATTTTAGTACAAGACTAGAATTTGAAACGGACGACACCGCCGTAAGTGCGGGGTGCGCTTGGATACCCTGAAACCGTTCCAGATTGGGCAACGCCATCAAACACGGTCGTGATGAACTGGTCATTGAGCAGGTTGCGAACATACGCTCCGACTTCGAGGCCGTTTTCAAGCTTGAGAGTCATCGAACCGTTGACCAGATTGACCTCGCGATTGAAAATCTGGGTGTTGCCCAGCGCAGCGTTGAAAGTCGGCAAGCCGTTGTTGATCGGCGTGTTGCTTTCATGGCTGTAGTCAATCCGGGTGATCAACTCGTTCCCGCTGGCGCCAAATTCATGGGTATAGGTTGCAGAAGTAGAAATAGCGATATCGGGAATGCCGCCCGGTGTTGCCCCGGTCAGATTGCCCAGGACGCTGCCCGGAAAGTCATCAAACAATGGGTCGAGATAGGTCATTGCAAATGTGAAGACCAACCCCTCGGTCGGGGTGATGGTGCTGTCAAATTCGAAACCCTTGACCGATTGCTGGCCGGCATTTTGCAGGGCAAAACCGGTGCCGGTGAAAGCAAGGCTTTGGAAACCCTTGATCGTCTGGTCGAACAGGGCGAGGTTAAAGCCGAAGCCTTCCCACTGACCCTTGATACCAACTTCATAAACGGTAGCATTTTCCGGTCCTGCAAAGCGCGAGCCGCTTCTCAGGTTCGGCAACGCGAGACCGGCGTCGAGAAGTGGCGATGATGGAGCCGCGAAGGTCGACCCGCCAGGACCCGAAACAAAATCGGCACTGGACGGCCGGCTGTCGCGCGACAGGTTGACCGAACTCGCCTTGAAGCCCGTTGCGTAGCTGCCATACACATTGATCGCGTCCGAAATCCTGTAGGATGCACGCAGCAGATATGTGAACTTGTCATCGCGCGTCTTGCCGTCTTCGACCGCATTCGGAATGGTCAGGAAGGGTGGCTGGAACTGGAAGGCAGACAAGCCGAGCAGCGGGTTTAACGCCGACGTCGCTGCAGCCAGCAGAGCCGCCTGGTTCGCCGCCGGAAGCGCCTGGAACTGTGCCCGTGAGGCTACGGTGCCGCCGGTTGCCCCGACAATGAATGCATCGACCAGATTGATCTGACCCAGCGGGTCGAAGCTTTGCTGGGCTAGTGCGAAGTCCTTCTTGTCGTCGGTGTAGTTGAAGCCGCCTGTAAAGACGAGGCCGTCGACTGGTTCAAAATCGACCGTGCCGAAGATCGAATAGGACGTGTTGTCCATCGAAAACTGCTCGGATGTAAGCAACGGCGTCCGGAAAATGGATTCCTGTGGCAGGCCAAGACCGGCTTCGACACCGTTAAAGACGCTTGGATTGCCGGCGATGATATCCGCCGGGTTTCCGCCAGCCAGGAGTTCGAAGAAGTCACGGATCTGGGTACCGTTTTCGATCTGACTTTTCTGCGAGATGCTTTCGTCGAAATAATAGCCGCCGAGCAGGAAGTTGAGCGGACCGTCAAAGTCCGATGCAACGCGGAATTCCTGGGTGAGCGTCTTCACCTTCTGATTGCGGGTTTCGTTCGCAATATCCAGGCTGCTGTAGTCAATGTCGGAGACGAACAGGTTCTTCAGTTCGCGGTAGGACGAGATAGAGGTGAACGAAAGCGCACCTGCCTGATAATCGACCTGGATCGAGCCGCCGTAATTGTCGACCTTGTTGATCGGAACCTGATTGAGATACGCATCATAGCTGAAGCGGTCTGTCGAGAATTGGCCGCCAAGCAACTGGATAGCTCCGGCGGTCGGCCCGGCAACGACAGTTGTCACCTGGCAGCAAATCTCGTCAATCCGGGAAAAGTCCCCGATGGCGCGAATCTTCAAATCCGATGTCGGTTCGAACAACAGCTGACCGCGAGTTGCCCAGCGGTTCCGGTTATTCTGTTCTTCGTCCAGATTGACAATCTTGGCGTAGCCGTCGCGGCGGTTATAGCTGCCGTCGATCGAGAAAGCGATATTTTCGGTCAGCGGGCCGGTGATATCGCCCTTGAGAACGACATTGTTATAGTTGCCGTAGACGGCCTCGACGGATCCGCCAAATTCGAATTGCGGCTCGCGCGTGACAACCGAAATCACGCCAGCAGAGGCGTTCTTGCCGAACAGCGTCGATTGCGGGCCGTTCAGAACCTCGATCCGCTGAACATTGGGAAGATCGGACAGAGCAGCAGCCGAACGCGAACGGAACACGCCGTCAATGAATACGCCAACAGACGGCTCGATGCCGAAATTGTTATCGCCATTGCCAAAGCCGCGAATGATGAAAGTCGATGCCGACGATGTCTGGAGCTGGCTGACGCGCAGCGAAGGCGTGACGGTCTGCAGATCAAGTATATCCCGGATCTGTGCATTTTCGAGCGTTTCGCCGGATGTAACCGAAACCGAAATCGGGGTTTCCTGCAACGTGGTTTCGCGCTTGGAAGCGGTAACAATGATGACATTGTCATCAAAGGTTTCTTCACCCTGCACGTCCTGAGCATATACCGGGCAAGCGGCAACGACGCCACTGAGCGCCGTGGCGGTCAAAAATTTTGCGATTCTCATTAGTTTCTCCTGCGCCCGACGTTATGCCGTGGGTCTAAAATGAAAAGGGGGCGTCAATTGAACGGAAGCGAACGGTCCATTCAGCCGCCGCCCCTCATATAAATTGTCCCGATAGTCCAGCGGATTTGCAGAAGTAAAAAGCGATTATCGAGTAATGTGCCCGAAAATCGCAATATCGTTGCAACTAAGTCACAACTATTTGAATTATCAGGAAATGGTGCCCCTGGCCCGACTCGAACGGGCACTCCTTGCGGAACTGCATTTTGAGTGCAGCGCGTCTACCAATTCCACCACAGGGGCTCTTTGGCTGCGTCGATCGACGGTCAGCGAAATCGAGGCTCTGTTAGCGAACCGCTTATCCGCTGGCAACGGCTTTTTCCAATGGCGCTTCCAGCATATGGAAATCAGTATAGTCCGCCGCCGCTTCCTGTCTGGAACAGCCAGAGCGGAAAGGCGGCCAGGGCCATCAGGCTGCCCAGCGGCAACATGCTGTCAGCCGAAACCGCCTTGCCGCGCAGCCGCCAGGATATGGCAACCAGCAGGCCGATCAGGCTGGCCCCGAGAATCACCAGCGGCAGCGTCTGCCAGCCCAGCCAGCAGCCGATCGCTCCCAGCATCTTGGGGTCGCCGGCACCAAGGCCTTCGCGTTTCCTGACCATTTTGTATAAGGCAGCGATAATGGCCAGCGAGGCAAATCCGGCAACGCCGCCGATCAGCCGGTCCTGCGGCGCGGGCACCCCGAAAATCAGCCCGGCGGCGAGTCCGGACAGCGCCAGCAGCGCCGTCAGTCTGTCAGGCAGCCAGTGATGCTTGACGTCGAGGGCAGCCAGCGTCAGGAGCAGCCAGCCAAATATGGCCCCCGCCAGACCCTCGATCCCCGGAGAAGCGAACAGGGACAGACCGCCGATCAAGCCGGCCGCCAGTTCGATGGCAATATGGTCCGTGGCAATATTCGCGCCGCATTGTCGGCATTTTCCACGCTGCAGCACATAACTGGCGACCGGTATCAACTCCCAGCCACGCAACTGGTGCCCGCAACTGTCGCAGACCGAACGCCCCCCTGCGACCGATCGCTGCTCGGGCCACCGGACAATCAGCGTCGCCAGAAAGCTGCCCATGATCAGGCCGAGCAGCGCGCCAAAAAGAGGCAGGTAGAAAGCGGGCAACCGGATGCTCCCAATGAAGATGGTGCGCTCGATTGGCACGACCGCCCCCGGCATTCAATGGCGCAATTGAAAAAGCGGGGAGGCGCGCCTATGTGCGTTGCAAGATTCGCGCTCGCAGACAACAGCAGCGCCCAAGCCAGAAAGGTCCAAGCATGTCCAGTTCCGATCCGATCGTCATTCTCTCTTATGCCCGCACGCCAATGGGCGGCATGCAGGGCGCGCTCGGAGAAGTCAGCGCATCCCATCTCGGTGCCGTCGCGGTCAAGGCCGCGGTCGAACGCGCCGGTGTTGCCGGCGCCGATGTCGAGCGCATCTATATGGGCAACGTTCTGTCCGCCGGCCAGGGCCAGGCCCCTGCCCGCCAGGCAGCGATTTATGCGGGCCTGCCGCAGTCGGTCGAAGCGACCACCGTCAACAAGATGTGCGGCTCGGGCATGCAGGCCGCGATCATGGGTGCAGAGGCGCTCGCGGCAGGCTCGATCGACATGATCGTCGCTGGCGGCATGGAGAGCATGACCAACGCACCCTACCTGTTGCCAAAGATGCGCAGCGGCGCACGGCTCGGCCACACCGAAGCCAAGGATCACATGTTTCTCGATGGTCTGGAAGATGCCTATGAACCCGGCCGGGCGATGGGCAGCTTTGCCGAGGAAACCGTCGGCGAATATCAGCTGACACGGGAAGCCCAGGACGAATATTCGATCGAATCGCTGGCCCGCGCCAAGGCCGCCGTCGAGGGCGATGCCTTTGACGACGAGGTCGTCGCGGTCGAAGTCAAGACCCGCAAGGGCGATGTCACGGTCGACAAGGACGAGCAGCCGCTCAAGGGCAATCCCGACAAGATCCCGCAGCTCCGCCCAGCTTTCGCAAAGGACGGAACGATCACCGCGGCCAACGCCTCTTCGATTTCCGATGGCGCTGCTGCCATGGTTCTCACACGAGCCAGCGTCGCCGAAGCCAAGGGCCTGAAACCGGTTGCCCGCGTCGTCGCGCATGCAGCGCACGCCCAGGCCCCGGCGAAATTTACCACCGCCCCGGTGCAGGCGATCAAGAAGGTCCTCGACAAGGCCGGCTGGTCGGTCGGCGAAGTCGATCTGTGGGAAGTGAATGAAGCCTTTGCCTGCGTCGCCATGTTTGCGATGCAGGATATCGGCATCAGCCGCGACAAGCTTAACGTCAATGGTGGCGCAACCGCGCTCGGCCATCCGATCGGCGCCAGTGGCGCGCGGATCATGGTCACATTGATCGCGGCCCTGAAAAAGCGCGGTCTGAAAAAGGGTGTTGCAGCCTTGTGCATCGGCGGCGGAGAAGCAACGGCGGTCGCGCTCGAATTGATCGACTGAACTATTTCAGCGGTTCGTCGCCCCAGACGTCTGCGACGCTGATATAGCCCTTGCGACCGGTGACGTCGAACAGGCACCAGCCTTTTTCGCATTGCGTCAGGCTGCCGACCACGCCGGGCTCGGCGCGCCAGATCACCCGGGCGCCGGCTTGCGGCAGCGCGCGCATGGCAACCGGCTTGCCGCTCGTCGCCAGCACCAGGCCGGTTCTCGACGCGCTGAGCAGGCGCGCGTGCATCCACCCCTGTGTGCCTTCATGGTCCTCGACCTTGCGCCAGGATTTGTAGCGGGCCAGAATTTTCACCGGCAGCTTCTCGCGCTTGTAGATCCACATGGTCGGATATTCGGTGCTGGGGCCGGTGCGCATCCGCGCCTCGGGTTCGTCGATCGACGCCCAGTAAGGCGGCTCCTGCTGCGCCGAGGCAGGCGATGACAGGAACAGACCCGAAATCGCAATGAGCATGAATGCCGGAATACGCATGATGGTTGGTTACTCGTTCCCTGATTGCGCTGATCATAGCCCGAAAGCCAGCGCCGCTTCAAGCGCCGCCTGCTTGACCTGAACCGAAATTCAGGCATAGCGATTTGCCTATGGCAGACTCACCACCCCTTTCGAATCCCCGGGTTATCATTACCCGCGAATTGTCGGACGCTGTTCAGGAGCGCATGTGCGAACTGTTTGATGCGGTGCCCAATTATTCGGACAAGCCCTTTTCCCGTGACGACCTGATCGCCGCCATGGCCGACTGCGATGTCCTGGTGCCTACTGTCACCGATCATATCGATGCGGAGATGATTGCCAACGCCCCGGACCGGCTTCGCCTGATCGCCAGCTTCGGCGCCGGCGTGGATCATATCGACCTTGCCGCGGCCCGGGCGAAAAAAATTCTGGTGACCAATACGCCGGGGGTCTTCACCGAAGATACCGCCGACATGACCATGGCCCTGATCCTGTCGACGCCGCGCCGCCTTTCGGAGGGCGAGAAACTGATGCGGTCCGGACAATGGGAAGGCTGGAAGCCATCGGGCATGCTTGGCCATTGTATCGGCGGAAAAAAGCTCGGCATTGTCGGCATGGGGCGGATCGGCCAGGCGGTTGCCCGCCGCGCGTCCGGCTTTGGCCTGTCGATTTTCTACCACAACCGCCGCCAGCTGCCGCCTGCGGTCGAGGAATCGCTGCGAGCGAGCTTTGTCGCTGACCTCGACGAGCTGGTGCGCGAATGCGACATCATCACCCTGCACTGCCCGCACACCGTCGAAACCCACGAGATGATCAATGCCGAGCGGATCGCGATGATGAAACCCTCGACCTATCTGATCAACACCGCGCGCGGCGATCTGGTGAACGAGAATGCCCTGATCGAGGCATTGCAGAACGAGCGGATCGGTGGCGCCGGTCTCGACGTCTACCAGAATGAACCGGATATCGATCCGCGCTTCCTGGCGCTCAAGAACACCGTGCTGCTGCCGCACATGGGCAGCGCCACCTTCGAAGGCCGCGAGGCCTCCGGCGCACGGGTGATCACCAATATTAGGGTATGGGCCGACGGCCACCGCCCGCCCGACCAGGTACTCGAAGGCTGGATCTGAGCTTTCCGTTGAGTCCCCTGCCCGTCTCGACTAGAAATTCGGCGCAATCCGATTCGCACAAGCAATCGGGCATAATAAGATAATGGCTGCAGGGGACATCATGAAATATCCAGTCAAATCCTCGGGATTGGCCCTGGCGGCGATATGGGCGACCTCGCCCCTGCAAGCGCAACAAACCATCGACCCCGCCATTGCCGATGTCGCCAACAGCGGCGACACCGCATGGATCCTGACGGCCAGCGCGCTGGTCCTGCTGATGACCCTGCCGGGGCTTGCGCTCTTCTATGGCGGCCTCGTGCGTGCCAAGAATTTTCTTTCGGTCCTGATCCAGTGCATGGCAGTCGTCGGCGTCTGTTCCATTCTGTGGATCGTGGTTGGCTACACGCTGGCCTTTGGCGGGGTGACCAACGGCTTTCTGGGAAGCGGAATGAACTGGATGCTCGCCAATCTCGGTAATGTCCGGCAGGCGACCTTCATCCCCGAATCCACCTTCGTCCTGTTCCAGATGACCTTTGCCGTGATCACGCCCGCACTGATGATCGGTGCCTGGGTCGAGCGGGCCCGCTTCGGCTGGGTCATTGCCTTTTGCGCCCTGTGGTCGCTCGTGGTCTATGCGCCGGTGGCGCACTGGGTATGGGGCGGCGGCTGGCTCAGCGGCCTCGGCGTCCTCGATTTTGCCGGCGGTATCGTCGTGCACACCACCGCAGGCGTCTCCGCGCTGGTCGTCGCGATCATGATGGGCAAGCGGACGGGCTGGCCGAAAACCCTGATGCTGCCGCACAGCCCTGCCCTGACCGTCGCCGGTGCGGCAATGCTCTGGGTCGGCTGGTTCGGCTTCAACGGCGGCTCCGCCCTGACCGCGACCGACGACGCTGCCGCGGCGATCCTCAACACCCATATCGCGGCCTCGATGGCGGCGCTGGTCTGGATCCTGATCGAGAAATTCAAGGTCGGCAAACCGACCGCCGTCGGCGTCGCCACCGGCGCCATCGCCGGGCTGGCAACGATCACGCCGGCTGCGGGCTTTGTCGGCCCCGGCGCGTCGATCCTGATCGGTGCAGCGGCGGCGATCGTCTGCTTCCTGGCGGTTGGCCTGGTGAAAAATGGCTTCAAGATCGACGACAGCCTGGACGTTTTCGCGGTCCACGGTGTCGGCGGCATGCTCGGCAGCCTGCTGCTGGCGCTGTTTATCGGCAGCGGCTTTGGCGGCACCGGCTATCCGGAAGGCATGGCCTTTGGCAGCCAGTTTGTCGCGCAGCTGATCGGTGTCGGCGCGGTTGCCATCTGGTCGGCAGTCGCGACCCTGATACTCGGCCTGGGCATCAGCTTCATCCTGCCGATGCGGGTCAGCGAGGATGACGAGCGCGATGGCCTGGATATTGCCAACCACGGCGAACGGGCCTGGGATCTGGATTGATCGAAGTTCTTTTTCCCCGAGGGAGAAGGAGCGATAACCCGCTAGAGATCCAGATGCAGGAACTGGTTGAAGGCGCTTGACTGGTAGTCGCCGAACGCATCTCCGGTTTTGAAACCGCACTTGCGGTACAAAGCGAGCGCCGCTTCAAATTCCGGTCCTGAACCGGTTTCCAGACTGAGCCGCCGATAGCCGCGTCGCCGCGCCTCGGAAATTATATGATCGAGAAGAGCCGCGCCAACGCCTTGGCGCAGATGCCGGGAGTCGGTTCGCATCGACTTGATTTCGCCGGTTGATGGCAACAGCTGCTTGAGCGCGCCAATGCCCATCAGTTCATCACCCTCCCAGGCGGTCCAGACGGAAACGCTCGGCATCCGCAAACCCGAAAGATCCAGCGCATAGACGCTGTCAGGCGGCGAGTTCTTGTGCATCCCGGCAAGATGATCGGCCAGCAGGGTCTGCACCTGCCGGCCGCTCAGATCATCGAGCCGGATGTCCAACTCAGTCGCCGGTCAGGATACGGTCCATCAGCTGCTGCACCGTCGGGACGAAACCGTTGGAATAGAAGGGATCGGTCCCGAAATTATAGGCGCCATGGCCGGCAAACATCAGATGTTCCTCGACCGGTGCGCCGTGGACGATTTCCTGAAGGCTCTTCTGGATACAGAAGCTGCGCGGATCGGCGAGCCGTCCGGTGCTGTTGTTGTCATGATCCTTCCAGGCCGAGAAGCCGCAATGCGACAGGCAGCCCATGCAGTCGGCCTGGTCCTTGCGGATCATTTTCGATTCTTCCGGGGTGGCGAACACCAGTGTATTGTCGGGCGTCTTCATCGCCATGGTATAGCCGAGGCCATCCCATTCGCGGGCGCGCAACAGATCATTACGGGTGACCCAGAAATTCTTGCCCTTGATGCCGACGTCGAGCTGGTGGGTATGCTCACCGGCCATCTCGGTCGAATAGGGAATCTGGCGCTCCGAGCGCGCTTCCAGGCTGCGCAGAAATTCGTTGCGAACCGCGGAGCTGTAGAACCCGGTCGGCGAGAATTTGTGCAGCAGGATATCGCCTTCCTTGATCT
>CAXIBD010000035.1:0-29713 GCA_964022135.1 uncultured Sphingomonadales bacterium
GCTGCCCCTGCATCACTGTTGCCAGCTGGTTGTTGGCCGCACCGCAGACGATCCCGGCCTTCAGGTGCTGGATGCTTTCCTCGGTCAGGATACCTCCCAGCGCGCAGGGTGCGAACACGTCCATTGACACCGAAGCCATTTTTCCCGGTTTGACGATTTCTGCTCCGAATTTCTCGGCAGCAAGGGCAGGACCTCGCGCATCGACATCGCTGACCAGAAGCTTGGCACCCGCCTGATGCAGCAGTTGGCAAAGGGCAAAACCGACCTGGCCAAGGCCCTGGACGCCGACCACCAGGTCCTGCAGGCCGGAGCCGAAGCGATGGCGCACCAGCGCCTCGATCGAGAGGAACACGCCCCTGGCCGTCCACGGCGCCGGGTTGCCGCCGGCAAGACCGGGGCGGGCGGGCAGTCCGGCTACATATTTTGTGGCATGCCCGACCGCCTGCATGTCCTGGACGGAACAGCCGACATCTTCCGCCGTCACATAGGCGCCGTCCAGGCTTTGCACCCAGCGCCCGAAGGTTTCGAACATCCGTGTACGATCGAAATCGGGAGCATCTGCATTGCTCGGCAGCATGATAACCGCCTTGCCGCCGCCGAAGGGCAGGCCGGCGAGGGCGTTCTTGTAGGCCATGCCCTCGGACAGCCGGAGCGCGTCCTCGACCGCGTCGTTGTAATTTTCATAGCGCAAGGCGCGACATCCCCCGGCCGCCGGGCCCAGGGTCGTCGAATGCACGGCGATGATCGCCTTCACGCCCGTCGCATTATCCTCAAAATTATAAACGGCTTCGTGGGTAACGAGCGGGTTGCGGTGGCTGACCATCTTGGGCTCCTGAAAAGGGGTTGGTTGGAAAATCTGTTCCTGTCTAACCCATGATGCGCGATATTGTTGGTCTATTACTGACCCAAATGCTATCAAAGCGAATAGAAAATACCAGTTAATCCTCAAATGGGAATAAACTATGCCACTCGACCGCTATGAGAAAAAGATTCTGGAAATCCTGCAGGAAGATGCCCGTATCTCGAGCAGCGATCTGGCGGAAAAGGTCGGCCTCTCGCAATCGCCCTGCTGGCGCCGGGTCAACATGCTCGAGGAATCCGGCGTTATCCGCAAGCGCGTGGTGCTGGTCGACCGGAAAAAGGTCGGGTTGCGCGCCCAGGTCTTTGCGCAGGTTAAGCTGTCGGCTCATGGCCGGGCGCATCTTGCCGATTTCGAGGCTGCGATTGCCGATATCCCGGAAGTGATCGAATGCTACGTGCTGATGGGCACCGTCGACTTCCTGTTGCGGGTAGTGACGGTGGATATCGAATCCTACGAGAGCCTGTTTTTCGAGAAGCTTTCGCGGCTCCCCGGCGTGCAGGAAATAACCTCGAGCATCGCGCTTTCGGAAATCAAGAATTCCACCGCGCTGCCGATCCATCTGACGGAATAGCCAGATCGTGCGATCGGTTTGATTGGTCTCGGGCGCATATTTCGCACGGCGTGCGACCGCCCGCGCCAGCGGTTGCGTGTGACAGCGATACAGGGCATCTGTCCGGCTGGTGCAAAAAGGAGTGAACATGCCCGGCTGGATTTTTCGATTTTCGGTACCCCTGATCCTGCTGCTGCTGAGCGGCCTGTTTCTGCTGCTGGCGGCGCATTCTCCCGGCGCGCTCTGGGGGCTTGCATTCACCGTGCCGCTGCTGGCGATCGCGGTCCTGGATTTTGTGCAGAAACAGCATTCGCTGCGTCGCAACTATCCGCTCATCGCCCGTTTTCGCTGGCTGTTCGAGGATCTGCGTCCCTATCTGCGCTCCTATATTGTCGAGAGCAACCAGGACGGCCGGCCGTTTGACAAGAATGCCCGGGCGCTGGTCTATGCGCGGTCAAAGAACCAGACGTCGACCCATCCCTTTGGAACCGAACTGGATGTCTATTCGGACGAATATGAGTGGCTGAGCCATTCGGTCGCCCCAAATGAATCAGTACCAACGGAATTTCGTATTGCCATTGGCGGCCCGCAATGCGCCAAGCCCTATTCGGCGGCGATCCTCAATATCTCGGCGATGAGCTTCGGGTCGCTCGGCGGCAAGGCGATCGAGGCGCTGAACCTCGGCGCCAAGCGGGGCAATTTCTACCATGATACGGGCGAGGGCTCGTTCAGCAAATATCATGCAAAACATGGTGGCGACATCGTCTGGGAACTGGGCAGCGGCTATTTCGGCTGCCGGGATGCGGATGGGCGTTTCGACGAGGATGCGTTCCGCAGGACCGCCACGCTCGACCAGATCAGGATGATCGAGATCAAGCTCAGCCAGGGCGCAAAGCCGGGCCATGGCGGCCTGCTGCCAGGTGCCAAGGTGACTTCAGAGATTGCCGAGACGCGGGGCATACCGGTCGGCGAGGATTGCCTCTCGCCGGCGGCGCACAGCGCCTTCTCGACGCCGCTGGAACTGCTCGCCTGGGCAGCGCGGCTGCGCGAGCTGTCCGGCGGCAAGCCGGTCGGCATCAAGCTGTGCGTCGGCCAGCCGCATGAAGTGTTCGCAATCATCAAGGCGATGCTGGAGAGCGGCACCCTGCTCGACTTCATCGTGGTCGACGGCGCGGAAGGCGGGACTGGCGCTGCGCCCGTAGAGCTTTCCAACCGGGTCGGCATGCCGCTGCGCGAAGGGCTGATCCTGGTGCGCAACGCGCTCGCTGGTGCCGGGCTGAAAGATCAGATCTCGCTCGGCGCGGCAGGCAAGGTCGTCAGCGGCGCCGGACTGGCGATCAACATGGCGCTCGGTGCCGACTGGTGCAACGCCGCCCGCGCCTTCATGTTCTCGCTCGGCTGCGTCCAGTCGATGAAATGTCACACCGGCGACTGCCCGACCGGCGTCGCCACCCAGGATGAATTTCGTCAGCGCGCGCTGGTGATCGGGGACAAGGCCGAGCGGGTCTATCAGTTCCAGAAGCAGACGGTATCTGCCCTGCGCGACATCGTCGTGGCCATGGGGCTGGAGAGCCCGTGGCAAATCCGGCCGCACCATCTGCACGAGCGGCTGAACTCGGCCAAGTCGAGTTCAATCGACCATATCTATCCGTTTCTGGAAAACCGGGCACTGCTCGACGCCCCCGGAGACACGCCTTATGCGCATTATTGGGCCGCGGCCCAGACCGGCAGTTTCCGCGCCGTGCCGGCGGTCAAGCAGACGAAATATGAAAAGGCGTCCAGCCAATAGCGAGATCGGGTTGCGGGAAATCGATGCACGGGAGCTTTTTCAGCGGGTCAGGTCACAAGACTTGCGTTGGAAGCCGGTATTGCGATAGTCTCTGCCCATCAGCCGGCTGAAAAACTCCACCAATAGATTGATCCTGTCCCGTTGCGCCGGGATATTCGAATCTGCAATCAAGCATATAGGAAAGCGTTGATTCATGAGTACTCTGATTGACTTCCGGGAAAAGGTCCGCACGCATCATCGCACCGATGAGGCGGAGATTCTGGAATATCTGATCTCGAATTTCGGCCCCGACGAGAATATGCGCAAGCGAATCCAGGAACGGGCAATTCAGGTTGTCCGGGAAGTGCGCAGTGCATCCGGTCCCACGCTGACCGAGAGCTTCCTCGGCGAATATGGCCTCTCCACCGACGAAGGGCTGGCGCTGATGACGCTGGCGGAAGCGCTGCTGCGGGTCCCCGACAACCAGACGATCGACGACCTGATCGAGGACAAGATCGGCCCGTCCAACTGGCGCGACCATATCGGACAGTCGGAAAGCTCGCTGGTCAACGCCTCGACCTACGCGCTCGAGATGACGCGCAGCGTGATCAACAAGCCGGAAAGCCGCGGGCCGCTCGATGCCCTGCGCGGCGCGATCAAGCGCCTCGGCGAGCCGGTGATCCGCCTCGCCGTGCGCCAGGCGATGAAGGAACTGGGGAACCAGTTCGTTCTCGGCGAAGACATGAAGCTTGCGCTCAAGCGCGCCGAAAAATGGAAGGAAAGGGGTGCCACCTATTCCTATGACATGCTGGGCGAGGCGGCGATCACGCAGGAAGGTGCGGATGAATATTTCGCCGCCTATGCCGATGCGATCAGGGAAATCGCCAAGGTCGCGGTGTCCGATGACCTGCGCGAAAATCCGGGTCTCTCGATCAAGCTGTCGGCACTATATCCCCGCTACGAAATGAGCCAGCAGGCCAAGGCGGTGCCCGAACTGGCGGAACGCGTCGGCGAACTGGCGCGCGCGGCGCGCGATGCCAATATCGGTCTCAACATCGATGCCGAGGAAGCCTATCGGCTGGGCCTGTCGCTCGACATGATCGAGATGGTGCTCAGCGACCCCCGTCTTGCGGGATGGGACGGCTTCGGTGTCGTGGTCCAGGCTTTCGGCAAACGGGCGAGTTATGTACTCGACTGGCTCTATTCGCTCGCCACCCAGCTCGACCGGAAGATCATGGTCCGGCTGGTCAAGGGCGCCTATTGGGACAGCGAGATCAAGCGCGCACAGATGGACGGGGTCCCCGATTTCCCTGTATTCACAACCAAGTCGGCCACGGACATCAGCTATATCTGCTGCGCCTCGCAGCTGCTCAACATGACCGACCGCATCTATCCGCAATTTGCCACGCACAATGCGCACAGCGTCGCCGCGATCCTCGAGATGGCCGGCAACAAGCAGGATTTCGAATTCCAGCGCCTGCACGGGATGGGCGAAACCCTGCACGACGCCCTGCTGCGCAATGAAAGGGTCCGTTCCCGCATCTATGCGCCGGTCGGCAAGCATCGCGAACTGCTGGCCTATCTGGTCCGCCGCCTGCTCGAAAACGGCGCCAATTCCTCCTTCGTCAACCAGCTGGCCAATCATTCCGTGGCCGCCGAAATGATCGCGACCGACCCGTTCGAGACGCTGAAGGCCGATCAGCAGGCGAGCCAGTCCAGGATCATCAAGCCGGCCGATCTCTACATGCCGGAACGGGTCAATTCGCGCGGCTGGGATCTGGCCAACCGCAGCGACATGAACGATTATGTGTCGGAACGCGCGCCCTTTGCCGAAAAGCTGTGGCGCTCGTCGCCGATCACCGTACGGCCGGTCACCAGCGGGACGGCGCACAAGATATTCAATCCCGCGTTCAAGGATCTCCAGGTCGGCGAGGTCATCGAGGCGGACGAGCAGCAGGCGCTGGATGCCATTAGCGAGGCCAAGCCCTGGGACGCGCCTGTCACCGAGCGTGCAGCTGTACTCCGCAAGGCGGCGGATCTCTACGAACAGCATCATGGCGAAATTTTTGCCCTGCTGGCACGGGAGGCGGGCAAGACCCAGTTCGACACCATTGCCGAATTGCGCGAGGCCGTCGACTTCCTGCGCTATTATGCCAAGGAAGCCGAGAAACATCCGGAGAGCAAGCCGCGCGGTCTGATCAGCTGCATCTCGCCGTGGAACTTCCCGCTCGCCATCTTCACCGGCCAGGTTGCCGCAGCGCTGGCTGCGGGCAATGCGGTGCTGGCGAAACCGGCCGACCAGACCCCGCTGATCGCGGCGCTGGCGACGAATTTGCTGCACGAAGCCGGTGTGCCCCTGCCGGCGCTGCAGTTGCTGCCGGGCGCCGGTGCCACGGTTGGAGCGGCGATCAGCGGTGATCCCCGCATCAATGGCGTCTGCTTTACCGGCTCGACCGCGACCGCGCAGACCATCCACCGGAATATCGCGGAACATGGCCAGGCGGATTCGCTGCTTATCGCCGAGACCGGTGGCCTCAACTGCATGATCGCGGATTCGACCGCGCTGCCGGAGCAGACCGTTCGCGACATCATCACCTCCGCCTTTCAGTCGGCCGGGCAACGCTGCTCCGCGTTGCGGGTGCTCTATCTGCAAAAGGATGTCGCCGAGCCGTTTCTGAACATGCTGAACGGCGCGATGAAAGCCCTCGAGATGGGCAATCCCTGGTGGCTGTCGACCGACGTCGGTCCGGTCATCGATCAGGCGGCCCATGACAAGATCAGCAATCATATTGCCGCAGCCAAGGCGGACGGCCGGCTGCTGATGCAGCTGGAGACCCCGGATGACGGCTATTTCGTCGGGCCGGCGGTGATCAAGGTGGGCGGGATCAACGACCTGGAAGAAGAGATCTTCGGCCCGGTCCTGCATGTCGCCACTTACGAACATAACGAGCTCGACAAGGTGATCCGCGATATCAACAACCGCGGCTACGGTCTCACCTTCGGCCTGCAGACCAGGATCGAGCGCCGTATCGACAAGCTGACCAGCGCGCTCAAGGTCGGCAATATCTACGTCAACCGCAACCAGGTCGGCGCGGTCGTCGGCTCCCAGCCCTTTGGCGGTGAAGGCCTGTCCGGGACCGGCCCGAAAGCCGGCGGGCCGCATTATCTGCCACGCTTTTATGAAGCTGTCAGGCCAGCAAGCCCGGTCAGCCGGGGTGAGGATCTGCAGCGGGATACCGTGCAGACAGCGCTCGACCAGTTGCCTGCGGCCGATGCCCGGCCCCGCAGCTCTGAAATGATGCCGGGACCGACCGGGGAATCCAATGAACTGTTTACCTATGCCCGCGGAAAGATACTCTGCCTTGGTCCGACAGTGGACGATGCCCTGAAGCAGGCGGAGACCGTGCGGCGGCAAGGCTGTGAACCGCTGATCTGCGTGCCCGGTGCCAGCGGGGACCAGGCGCTCGACGGATTTGTGCCGCGCGAAATGCTATCCGACCTGACCGGCATGGACGGGGTGGCCTGCTGGAGCGAAATCGAGGATATCCGCGCGATCCGTATGGCCCTTGCCCAACGCGACGGTGCGCTCATCCCGCTGATCACCGAAGAGAATTTCGATCACCAGTGCCTGGTCGAGCGCCATGTCTGCATCGATACCACGGCGGCGGGAGGCAATGTCTCGCTGCTCACATAAGCCTATCGGGAATCCGGGGGAAGCGATTGCGACCTGCTGTCGCCATGCTTCCCCCGACCCATCAGCTCCAATATTTCCGGCTGGCAATGGCTGCGCCTTCCGACAGGGCCTGCATCTTGGCCCAGACAATATCGCGGTCCACCCCGCCGGATCCGGCGTGGATTGAAAAGCCGCAATCGACTCCGGCCATGACACTGTCCCGCCCGACCAGATCGGCATAGCGAGCGATCCGCTGAGCGATCAGCTCGGGATGCTCGATATAGTTGGACTGGCATTCCACCACCCCGGGGATCAGCAGCTTGCCTTCCGGCAGCTTGACGCTTTCGAACATGGCGAATTCATGCGCATGGCGCGGATTGGCGGCTTCGAACTGGATCGCATGCGGCCGGGCGCGCCAGACCAGGTCGATGATATCGGCGAACGGCACGTCGCAATGGTGCGGGCCCGGATAATTGCCCCAGCACATATGCATCCTGAGCCGGTCTTCCGGGATATTGGCGGTCGCCCGGTTGATCGCCTCGATATTCAGCATCATCCGGTCGCGGAACTGGGACAGGGTCAGGTCGCGGAACTGGGTATGGCGGCCCATGGCCAGATCGGGGCAGTCGATCTGCAGGATGATCCCGGCATCGGCGATTGCCTCATATTCGTGGCGCAGCCCTTCGGCCAGGGCGAACAGATAATCCTCGTCGCTGTCATAATATTCATTGGCAAAGAACAGTGCCGTGACGCCCGGGGAAGCCGCGCTCATGAATGCCTGCTTGCCGCCCTTCCTGGCCAGCGCGCTGTTTAGGTTCGCAGCATCGCGCTCCACCGCGGTCATGTCCTTCACGGTGATCGGTGCGTTACATGCAGGCGTCTTGCGGTGCCGGCGGCCGGGATCGGAGAATATCCGCGCCTTGGTGTCCGGGAAATCCTCGATATCCTGAAACACATAGCTGTTGCCGGTCCCGCCAAAGCCATGCAGCCGGTCCTTGATATAGGTTGCATAGCTGGGCTTGGACTGCTCGCCGTCATTGACGATGTCTAGCCCCGCTCCGACCTGCTTGCCGACGACATAGTCGACCGCTTGCTCGATCCGCCTGTCGACGGCTTCGAGGTCCAGGGGCAAGCCGTCTTCCTTGGCAAACATGATCTCGACCAGATCATCCTCGCGGGGCAGGCTGCCGACGTGGGTCGTCAGAAAACGACCGGCGCTCATGACAGTTCCTCCCGGACGATCGCTGCTCCTTGAGCCATGGCCTTCATCTTGCCAAAGGCGATATCGCGCGGCAGATATTTCAGGCCGCAGTCGGGGGCAATCACCAGCCGTTCGGCCGGGACATGGGGCAGGGCGCGGCGAATCCGCTGCGCGACCGTTTCCGGATCTTCAATGTCGTGCGTCGACAGATCGAGCACGCCGAGAATGATCGTCTTTCCGTCGAGCTTCTCCAGGACCTTGCAATCCAGATTCGACTGTGCCGTCTCGATCGACACGTCGTTGAGCGATGTTTCTGCCAGTTCGGGCAGGAAATTATAGCCCTCCGGCCGCTCGTGGATCAGCGCCGCATAGCCGAAGCAGATATGCAGGGCGGTCCGTCCGTTGACCCCGTCAAGCGCTGTTTTGACCGCGTCCAGACCATAGGCGCGGGCCTTTTCCGGGCGCGCCTGCATATAGGGTTCGTCGATCTGGACGATATCCGCCCCGGCCGCGAACAGGTCCTTGATTTCCGCGTTCACCGCAACGGCATAATCGTGGGCCATCTCGGCTTCATCATCATAATAGTCGTTCTGCACCTGCTGCGACATGGTGAAGGGGCCCGGGACGGTGATCTTGATCATCCGGTCGGTATTGGCGCGCAGAAACTCGACATCGCGGGTTTCCACCGCATGCATGCGCCGGATCTTGCCGGTCAGCCGGGGCACCGGCGTCGGCTCGCCGCTGCGATCCAGCGCCGTGCCGTGATTCTCCAGATCGACTCCCTCCAGCGCGGTGGCGAAGCGGTTGGAATAGCTTTCCCGCCGCATCTCGCCGTCGGTGATGATATCGAGACCCGCATTTTCCTGATCGCGGATTGCCAGCAGGGTGGCGTCGTCGAAGGCCTCTTCCCGATATTGCTCGTCAACCCGCCACAATTCGGTGGCCCGGACCCGGGGTGGAAAACGCCCGGCCAGTTTCTCCTTGTCGATCAGCCAGTCGGGTTGGGCATAGGAACCAACAAGCGAGGTGGGCAGTAACATGGGCAATTCCTTTAACAAAAATTCGAACGGAGGAAGTCGTCAACAAGGCTGTTGAATGCAACCGGTTGCTCCAGAGAGCACAGGTGCCCGGCGCCGGCCACGATCCGGCTCTCGCCGGACGGTACCTTGTCACCGATATATTGGGTCACCGCGCGGCGCCATGGCGTGTCGGTTTCGCCGGTCAGCGCCAGCACCGGCATGGACAGATTGCCGATATCTCCGGCGGTCAGCTGAATGTCCGTATCGTCCTCGATCAGATCGCGTCCGGAATAGTCGGCCAGGATGGCATCAATGTCATGATCCATCTCCGCTTCGCCCGCCATCAATCGATGTTGCCGCCATTGCTGTTTCATTTCGGCCAGATCACCCGCCTCGATCAGGCTCCGATAGGCGTCCAGCGGCACCGCGCCGACGGGGTCGGACCCGATGACATTGTGCAGCGGCGCGCCGGCAACGACCAGAGCGGAAACCCGGTCAGGATATCGCCGCGCATAGTCCATCGCCACCGTTGCTCCTTGCGAAAAACCGATGATGGCAAAGCGGCCGTCCGGGATCAATTGGTTTATATCCTCAAATTCCCGTTCCAGGCAGGGCGGTGCTGTCGATTGACCGAAGCCCCGCCGATCCGGCATCACCAGCCGCCAGGACTTCGCCAGCGGATATTGCACTCGCCACATCCGCCGGTCGAAGGTCCAGCCGTGCAGCAGCAGTATTGGTTTGCCCGCACCGAGCATCGAAACGGCAATTTGTCCGTCGTCGACGGCGACCGAAACGTCTGTGGGTTGCTCGGCCGTCATCGGCGTAGTCGGACTTTCCGCATCAATGGGCAGCCGCAAGGTCCTCGTGGCGCACGTCGTTATTGGGCTTGTGGTCGCCGGCCAGCCAGCGCTTGAGCTCGGAATGCGCGTCTTTCCGGCGCAATTCATTGATCTGGTCGGCATGGTCGGCATCCAGGGTGAATTCGACGATCATCCCGTCCGGGTCGACCGCATAGACAGACCGGCAATAGCCATGTTCGAGCACATAGGTCTGCGGTTCCTGCAGCCCGGCATCGGCAATGCGCCTTTCGATCTCGGCCTGGGTTTCCTTGTCGACATTGAGCGCGACATGACGGAACGGGCTCGGCGCAAGGTCGGGACCGAATTCGGCTTGGTCGGCGGGATCGGCAAACTGGAAAAACGCCAGCGCGCTGCCGTCGGCAAGACCGAAGAAACAGTGGCAATAGGTCCGCTCGGATCCGAACAGCTCTTCCTGTTCGCACCAGGTCGCGATCAGCGGAAAGCCCAGGATATCTTCATAAAAATGGCGCGTGGCTTCCAGATCTTTGACGACATAGGCGGTGTGGTGCAGTCGGCTTGGCAATGACGAGGTCATGATCTTCTTCCTCTTACTGGTTTCAACTTGTCCGAATATACTTACCCGAAAAGCCGTTTGGCAATCTCGGCGACATGTTTCCCCTGAAAATGCGCGCCGGCCAGTTCGTTGTCGCTCGGCATCCGGCTGCCGTCGGCGCCTGCGATCGTGGTTGCTCCATAAGGCGTGCCGCCGCTGATTTCGCCCATCTCGGAATTGCCTTCAAACGTATAGGGCAGTCCGACGATGACCATGCCGTGATGCAGCAGGCTGGTGTGGAACGACGTGATCGTCGTTTCCTGGCCTCCATGCTGGCTGGCCGTGGAAGCGAAAACGCTCCCGACCTTGCCGACCAGAGCCTTTGCAAACCACTGCGGGCCGGTCTGGTCGAGAAAGTTGCGCATCTGGGCGGCCATGTTGCCGAAGCGGGTCGGGGTGCCGAATATGATCGCATCATAATCTTCCAGATCCTCGGGCTTGGCAATCGGGGCATCCTGCCCGGTCTTCATGCCCGACGCTTCGGCGACCTCGTCGGAGACCAGTTCCGCGACCCGTTTCAGATCACAGCTGCATCCCTCGACGCTGGCAGCGCCCTTGGCGACCGCGCCCGCCATGGTTTCCACATGCCCGTAGCTCGAATAATAGACGACTAGGATTTTTGCCATATTTTCCTCAAAAACTCAATGTTGCTTCGACACCGTAGATCCGTGGGCGGGCCTTGAAGACAAAGCCGCCGGGAGAAAATTCGGCGTTATATTTTTCGTTGAACAGGTTGGTGGCGAAGCCGGTCAGGCTCCAGTTGTCGCCGCTCACGCCCAGTCTTGCGTCGACCAGGTCAACGGGGTCGCGCGATGTGGTGTTGAACGGTTCCCACCAGGTGCGCCCGGTCCGGCGATAGTCGACCCGGAACAGCCCGTTCAGGCCATCGCTCAGTTCCGGCGTAAACTGTGCGCCGAGATTGTAGGTATAGCGCGAGATCAGCGGCAACTCGTTGCCGATCACGGTCGGATCCGGAAATTCCTTGATATCGCTCCAGGTATAACCGACCGCAGCGTTCAACTGGATCCATGGGGCAGGGCGCAGCAGTGCATCCAGCTCGAACCCCTGGATCCGGGCCTTGGGAATATTGCCGAGATTCTGGGTCGAGTTCGCCGCGAGGAACACGAAGAAATAGCTGTTTTTGGAAACTGTGGTGTAAGCCGCGCCGTTCAGGGTCAGCATCCGGTCGAAAAACTGGGTCTTGATTCCCGCTTCGAACGTTTCTGCGGTTTCGGCCTGGAAAATGTCATTGACGCCAACGATGCCATTGGCCGCGGCAACACCTCCGACGCCGGTCTGGTTGAAGCCGCCGGACCGGAAGCCCCGGCTATAGCCCCCATAGACGGTGATATCCTCGGTCGGCTTGTAGGTGACGGTCAGCTTGGGCTGCAAATCGTCGAAGGTGATGCGCCGCTGTTCGCCCGTCCGTCCCTGCGGAAAGCCTGCGGGATTGGGCAGAAACGCGGTCGGGGTCAGCGTCGTGTTGACGCGCCGGTCGCGGTCATAGCGCAGCGAGCCGTCGACCCGGATCTGGTCCGAAAATTCGTAACCCGCATTGGCGAACAGCGCCCATGCGAAGTTGGATTGCTTGTCGGACAGGAAGGAAAACTGGGGGTTCAGCGGGTTGGTGGAGGGAGAACGATAGACCGGGAATACGCCATTGCCGGTGTCGATCATATTGCCGGTGGAGATGAAACGGTTGGTGTCGATGAAATAGCCACCGAACATCCAGAACAGCTTCTCGTCCTTCGGCGACTCGAACCGCAGTTCCTGGCTGAGCGCCTTGACGTTGACATATTGGCTCTGGTTCAGGTCGAACCCGTTGCCCGCACCGAAAATGGATTCGAACAGATTGAAGAAAAAGGATTCCTGAATCGGAAGAAAGTCAAAGGCATCGCCGGTCAGGACTTCCTTCACGGTATCATAGGAGGTGATCGAGGTGACCGAGAAATTGTCGCCCTCGTAGCGGAACTTGGCCGCGACATTGAAAATGTCGCGATCATTCTGCCCCCGGTTGTTCACCCGGATCGGCAGGCTGGTATCGTTGACGTCGTTGACGATGTTGAAATAGAGCGCCTGCGTTTCCAGTCTGGCATAGGATGCCCGCAGATCCAGTGTGATGTCATTGCCCGGATCGAACAGCAGATTGCCGCGCACGGCAATATCCCGATAGGGGTCCGCCTTTTCGTTCAGGAACGCGTTGCGCAGATAGCCGTCGGAATCGACATAGGATCCCGACACCCGGAATTTCAGATTGTCGGTGACCGGTCCGCTCAATCCGCCGCGCACCTGCCAGCCAAAGCCGTTGTCGACGCCGACTTTCAGCTTGCCTTCCAGGACGTCGGTTGGCTGCTTGGTGTTGATGATGATCGCGCCGCCGATAGCATTTCTGCCATAGAGGCCGCCTTGCGGACCCTTCAGGACTTCGATCTGCTCGATGTCGAACAGTTCCTGGTTGAATTGCGCCGGATTGACCTGCTGTACGCCATCGACGACCACCGCGACCGATGGTTCGGAGTTGCGCGCCTGGGTGATGCCGCGAATGATGATGAAGGCGTTGCCGGCATTCTGCGTTTCGACCAGATTGACGTTGGACGTCAGGTTGATGAAGTCGATCGGTTTTTCGATGCCGGCCGCTTCGATCGCCTTGGCGGTAAAGGCGGTCACCGCTCCGGGAACATCCTGAAGATTGGCATCTCGTCTGGTTGCCGTCACGATGATGACGTCGTCATCCGCCTGTTCTTCGGTTTGCGCAAATGCGGGAGTCGCAGACAGGCCCGACACCAATATTGTCGACGCCAGTAACCCGATTTTTCCCCAAGAAGTCGCTTTCATCAATCCATCCCCTTCCGCAGCCTGAACCTTTTTGCGTTCAGTTTCTTTGATTCCCATAACGGCTTCGAAATACGAAGTCAAATTCGATAATCGAATTTATGAGGGGTTGGACAGGGAATGTTGCAGGGCCGGCCAGCGGCGGAGCGACTGCTCGATCTCCGCAGCGGCGTTGCGCAGCAACGGCAGCCGGGTTTCGATCAGCTCCTCCTGGGAAATCCGCGTGGTCGATGTCGAGCAGTTGATCGCGGCAATGGCCTGACGATTGTCGTCCAGTATCGGAACGGCGATCGACACGATTCCGAAATCCAGTTCATCAAGCGCCGAATCATAGGCGCGCTCGCGCACGTCCTCGAGCCGCTTCTTCATGACCGGTCCGGTCGAGACGGTGCGTTCGGTGAATTTTTCGTAGGGCGCCAGGTCCAGAAAGGCATCGATTTCTGCCTGCGGACGAAATGCCAGGATCGCCTTTCCAAGCGATGTCGCATGGAGCGGAAACCGCGTGCCCACGTTCACGCCCAGCCGGATGCGCCGGTTTGTCGATACATGGGTAAGATAGAGTATGTCCTGTCCGGAAATAACCGCCATCGAGGCGCTGTCGCCGGTTTCATCGCGCAGCGTCTGGAGCGGAGGAATGCACAGCTGGTCCAGATTCATCGAGGCATGAAAAGCCGATCCGAGCGTCAGGACTTCCGGCCGGAGCAGGAAATTGCGACCATATTGACCCACATATCCGAGGGCCACGAGAGTTTTCAGGCAGCGCCGTGCAACCGCCGGACTGAGGCCGGTCCGTTCGGCCACTTCGCTCAGCCGCATTTCCGGATGCTTGTCGTCAAAACATCGCAAGACCGACAGGCCGCGAGCGAGAGTGGAGAGATATTCGGGATCCTTCGTGCCCGAACCGGTCACGCTGCGCCTTCTGTTTTCAGGGCAATCTTGTTCCGCATGGGCTCCACCAGCTCCTTGTTGTCCGCGCCCAGGACCGGCGGCGCTGTCACCGATTCCATCCGTTCCCCGTCAAAACTGACCGGCGAGCGGATCGTCCGGAAGACGCCATGCGGGCCCTTGGGGTCCTCGACGACGATCCCCAGCGCCTTCGCCTGGTCGCAGTCCACCACTTCCTGCGAGGTCCGGACCGGAGAATGCGGCACTTCCAGTTCTCCCAGTTTCTCGCACCAATAGTCGCGTGGCTGCTCCTTGAAAAGAGGCGCCAGGAAGCCGATCACATTTTCATAATTTTCGATCCTCGCGTTCCGGCTTTCGAACATCGGCAAGGCCAGCATGTCCGGGCGCTCCACGGCGGTCGCCAGATTCTCCCAGAATTTTGGCGGCGAGGACATGTGCAGCGCCAGCCATTTCTGATCGGCGCATTCGAAGACATAGGACTGGGAGACATGCGGCCGGCTATAAGGGCCCATGATCTCGTCCTCGGACAGCAGATGGGTAAAATCGTCGAGATTGAAATGCGACATCGATTCGAACATCGACGTCTCGACCAGTCGACCTTTCCCGCTGCTGTTGCGTTCATGGAGCGCGGCGAGAATCCCGTAGGCCGCGTAAAATCCGGTCAGCGAATCGGCAATCGCCGGCCCGACGACCCGCGGGTTTTCCGGATTGACCAGCAGGCGCAGGAAGCCGCTCGCGGCCTGCGCAACGGTGTCGAAGGCCGGCCGGTCGCGATCGGGCCCCACGGTGCCGAAGCCCGATATGGAGGCATAGATCAGGCTCGGGTTGATCGCCTGCAGCCGCTCGGCGTCGACACCGATTTTTTTCGCCACGCCAGGCCGGAAATTCTGGATGAAGACATCCGCGTCCTTGATCAGCTCGTCGAAAACCGCGAGATCTTCTGCCGTGCGCGTATCCAAAGTGATGCTCCGCTTGTTGCGGTTATAGGTCTGGAAATGCGGACTGTAGAGACCACCCTTGAACGACCGGAACGGATCTCCGGTGCCGTTCTGCTCGACCTTGATGACATTGGCTCCCAGGTCGGCCAGCAGCATGCCTGCTGCGGGTCCCGTGATGAAGGTTCCCATTTCAAGAACAGTGATACCGGCTAGGGGTCGTGACATCCGTCTCTCCTTCTGACTTGACTATAGCCTAAAAACTTCGAATAACGAAATCAACTTCGAAAATAGAAATTATCGGGAGATCAGCCATGCGGATCGGCAAACAGGACAACGCCCTCACATCAATTTGCACCTCGGATGCCAGCAGCATCACGGTCCGGGGCCATGACCTGTGCGACGATATTATAGGGCAGTGGGATTTTACCAGCTATTTCTGGTTGCTGGTCACCGGCATCGCACCGAGCGAGACCCAGAAATTCTTCGCCAACGCCGTATTGTGCGCGATTGCGGAACATGGTCTGGTGCCCAGTGTCGTGGCCGCCCGGATGACGCAGGCCGCCGCGCCCGAAGCCTTTCATGGCGCGGTTGCCGCCGGCCTGCTGGGCTGTGGCTCCGTGGTTCTGGGCAGCGCGGAAGTGGCCGGGCGGTTTTACGCGAAGCTGGTCGAAGAGGCCAGACAGTCCGATCCGGCCAGCGTCGCTGCCAACGGCATCAAGGCCCTGCGCGCCAACAAGGACCCGATCCCGGGATTCGGTCATCCCCAGCATGCGGAAGGCGATCCGCGCGCCAATCGCCTGCTCGGGCTTGCCAGGGACCATGGCGTGGAGGGCGACCATATTGCCATGCTCTATGCCATTCGCGACAGCTTGCCGGATATTCTGGGTCGACCCTTGCCGATCAACGTCAATGGCGCGATTCCGGCGATCATGCTCGATGTCGGCTTTCCGCTGGCTGCGCTCAAGGGCATTTCCCTGCTCGCCCGTACCGCCAGTATCATCGGCCACCTGCAGGAAGAGAGCGAACGGCCGATCGGCTTCATCATGTCCGGCGCCGCCGCCGATCGCATCGGCTTTGCCGAGCAGGACGAAAGCTGAATGGTCCGATCCCGAGGCATTTTATTCGGCAACGCCGGAAAATGACAGCTCATCTGGCTGCACGGATTGGCTGCGCCTAACGGAGCTCGACCGCGCGCTCGTAGGCAGCCTGAAGCGTCTTCCGGATCAGGTCTGAATATTCCCCGCCACCGTTCAGGGCGTTGAGACCCGCTGCTGTCGTTCCGCCCTTGCTGGTGACATTGTTGCGCAATTCCTCGAGCGGCCGGTCGGACTGCAGCGCCATCTCCAGTGTGCCCTGCACCGTACCCAGAACCATGGTCCGGGCGTCCTCGGCGCTGAATCCCATATTTTCGGCGGCCTCGATATAGGCACGCAGCATTTCGAACACATAGCCGGGACCGCTTCCGGCCACTGCGGTCAGCCGGTCCAGCATGTCTTCGCTTTCGACCCAGACGACTTCGCCCGAGCACAAGGCGAGTTCTTCTATCTCGCGCGATGCCGGCTCGGTGACGCTGCCATGGGCATAGAGACCGCTGACGCCCTTGCTGATCATGGCGGGAAGATTGGGCATGATCCGGATGACCGACCGGCCCGGCGCCTGGGTGGCCAGCCGCTCGGCGGAATATCCGGCGGCGATCGAGCTGATCACCCCGGAAGGTGCCAGATGCGGCAGATAGTCGGGAAGGACGGTGTCGATCAGCTGCGGTTTCAGCGCAACGATCAGATAGTCGAACATGGTATCGCCCAGTTCGCCGGCAGAACCGATGTGCGCCACATTGTCGGGCAGAACCGGATCGGCGGGATCGGCCACCGTGAACGCGTGATCGGTATTTGCGGCCCACGCCTTCAGCAGCGCGCCGCCCATGTTTCCGCATCCGAGAAGCAATATCTTTTTCAAATCAGTCTCTTATTGTTGGTGGCAGGGAGTGATGGAATATCCTTAGAATACAAAACACACATGTCAACAAATGCTATTTATTAAAGCTTTCATGCAAAAAAATCTATTTTGATCACTAAATTATTGCGCTGGGTGGGTTCCGTCCCTACCTCCATGGCATATCAAAGAAGGGCATTTTCTCCAATGGTACAAGGCAAAACCATAGTCATAAAAGTCGGTTCCAGTCTGCTGGCCAATGCAGAACGGCTGACCCCGCGCTGGGCCTTCATGCACAATCTGCTGTCGGACATCGCCCAGCTGCGCGAATCCGGCGCGAAGGTGATTCTATGCTCCTCCGGATCGGTTGCCCTGGGATTGAACATGATCGGCGAACGCCCGGAAACCGCGGGTCTGCGCGACAAGCAGGCAGCCGCAGCCTGCGGCATGCCGCTGCTGCTCAACGGCTACAAGCAGGTTGCCCACGAATATAGTTTCGAAATCGCCCAGGTCCTGGTGACGCTGCGCGATCTCGAGGATCGCAAGCGCTTCCTCAACACCAAGAATACCGTCGATCGGCTGCTGGATGCCAACATCATGCCGATCATCAACGAAAATGACACGATCACCACCGAAGAAATCCGGGTCGGCGACAATGACCGGCTCTCTGCGAAAATTGCCCAGATGCTGCAGGCGGACAAACTGGTCATCCTGACCCAGGTCGATGGCCTGTTCGATCGCGATCCGTCCGAATCGGGCGCGAAGCTGGTCGAGGAACTGAGCGATGTCTCTCCCTATCTCGCGGTGACCGAAGGCGTCAGCAGTCTCGGCAGCGGCGGCATGCTGACCAAGATCCAGGCCGCGCACATGGCCCAGAATGCCGGCTGCGAGACGCTGATCGCGCATGGCGAATATGAAAATCCGGTCACCTCCGTGCTCAACGGCGAACGGCCCCATACCACGATATTGGCCAACGAACGGCCCGAGTCCGCCTGGGCCAACTGGTTGTCCGACCGGTTGCAGATGGCGGGCAGCATCGTCGTCAACAAACAGACCGCCGAAGCGTTCAAATCCGGCCGGCGTCATATCGGCCGGGAAGACGTGCTCTCCATCCAGGGCCCCTATGTCAAAGGCGATGTCATCCATATTTACGGGGAATCGGGTACCGAACTGGCCCGCGGCCTGACCAATTTCTCGTCCGACGAGACCATGGCGCTGGCCCGCAACCCGACGATGACGGCGATGCAGCTGCTCGGTTACAAGACCGGTGGCACGCTGATCACGGACAAGAATATGGTCGTGCTGGACGACCGGCACCTGCCCTGGGATTTGCCGTCGGAGGAGGACATGACCGAGGTCGCGTCAAGGGACTAGAGTTCGCCCACCTCCAGGATTGGCGCGGACTCGATCTGGTTGGCGTCCATCATCACCGCGATGCGCTGGACCGAGGAGATCAGCAGATTCTGTTCCCAGGGTGCCAGCTGCGAAAAGGCGATCAGGAAATCTTCCTGCAGCAGTTCCGGGGCGTTCTCGATACAGGCTCTGCCCTTGTCGGTCAGAACGATTTCCACCGAACGGCGGTCATCCGCGCTTCGCTCCCGCGTGACCATCGCTGATTTTTCCAGCCGGTCGACGATCGACGTGACCGTGGCGTGCGACAAATGCACCGATTTGGCGATCACCGATGGCTTTGACCGGCCCTGTTTTGCCAGTTCCTTCAGCAGCAATAGTTGCGGGGTGGTCTGACCGGTCTCCTTCTCCAGCTTTTTCGACTGCAGGTCGATCGCCCGGTTGATCTGGCGCAGGGCCACCAGAAGTGCGTTTGAATTTGACATGGCCTGCCTGTTACAGGGTTTTGCTGGCCATGGCGCGGATTTTTGCATATTTTTTGGGCATGCGGAAAAGGCGCGGCCGCTAGGCCCAGACGGACTGGAACCGCTCCTTGTTGCCGATCAGATCGGCAAGGGTGAAGTCGTCCAGATGGCGCAGAAAGGCTTCAATGCCGTCCGCAAGGACATGGCGCAAGCCACAGACGGGCGTGACGATACAGCCATTGCCGACGGTATCGAAACATTCCACGAAGCCGCCGAACTCCTCGAACCTGCGGACCACCTGGCCGACATTTATGGTGTCGGCCGGCTGGTTGAGCATCAGCCCGCCGCTGCGCCCGCGAACGCTGTCGACAAAGCCTTCCGCCGCCAGCCGCTGGGCGACTTTCATCAGATGGTTTTTCGAAATGCCATATTGCCGGGCAATTTCGGCGATCGAATGCTGGCCGTCATGGGCGGCCAGATACATCAGGGTGCGCAGCGCATAGTCTGTCTGGACGGATAATCTCATAAAAGATGCATATCATATATTGCATTTAACCAACAAGCCTTATAAACAGTGCATATGAAATACATCTTAAACGAGTCGCGATCATGACCGAAGCCAGCTATGCCGAACGCGCCAGAGCGAAAAAGACCGCGCAGGCCCATGCCGTTGGCATCGACGACGCCGTCATTTCCGATCTGGTCGAGAGCTTTTATCGCGCCGTGCGCGAAGATCCCCTGCTCGGACCGATATTCGAATCCCATGTCGCGGACTGGACGCCGCACCTTGCCCGGATGAAGGATTTCTGGGCCTCGGTCACGCTCGAGTCCGGCCGGTTTCGCGGCAATCCGATGCTCAAGCATATCGCCGTTGGTGGTCTTGATTCGGTCCATTTCGACCGCTGGCTGCAGCTGTGGAATGCGACGCTCGACAGCATTGCTCCCAGTGAAGCCGCGGCACAGGTATTCCGGTCTGCGGCAGAGCGGATCGCGGCCAGCCTGCTCATGGGTATCAAGGTCCAGCGCGATGGCCTGGACCCCAGTTCCAACCAGAAGGAGAAGTAGTCATGCTGATGGATTTTCAGATCGAGGGCGGGCAGGCGGTCGCAGCTGAAATCGCCGCGGACATGCAGGACCTGCCGCGCTACCGGGGACCGTCGCATGAAATCAGGACCTTCGAGCTTCCCGCGTCGGTCTGGATCGCGATGTTCGCTTCCTATGCCGCTTTCTTCGCGGCGCTGTTCGTGGCGACGGGACACGGGATCGCGGCGACATTCGCGCTGCTGGTCAGCATCGCCTATACCGTGATGTATTTTGGCACGGCGGCGATCCTCAACGGTGTTGGCTCTGCCGAACGGCAGGCCTTGCCACCTGCCGGGCCGTTCGACGGAATCGCAACCCACACGGGCTGGATGGACAACAGGGCCGCACTTGCCCAGATCCTGACGGTACCGATCCTGCTGGCGGTCTTCGCCTGCGCCTTTGCCGTCATCCGGGCCTTCGTCTGATGAACGGTGTTTCGCAACCTGTCGCGCCTTATGGGGCGTCGCCGATATTCGATGAACTCAGCCTGCCGGATTCCCTGCGCAACGAACACAGCACCCGCGACGGGACCTGGGGGCTGCTGCGGGTTCTTGAAGGCGAGGTCGAACTCGTCTTTCTCGATCCGGCCTCCAGCCGACGCGTAACAGCGGATGAGCCCGCACCGATTCCCCCGCAATCGCCGCATTTTGTCCGGCTGCTCGGGCCGATGAAGATGCAGGTCGAATTCTACAGGGAAAATCCTGTGCCGGACGATCCGGACTAGGCCCTGATTCGCCTGACGGCCCGATCGCTATTCCCGCACCGCCTTCAGCGCCGCGCCGGCGGCAAAGGGCGTGATCGCCACCAGCAGCAGCGAAATTGCGGCGAGAAACAGCAGCGCGCTGCTGCCCTGCGCGGACAGGCTGCCCGCGCCGAAGATCAGCAGCGGAATCGCCAGCGGCACCAGCAGCAAGCCGCCCAGCGCGCCGGCGCCTTTCAGGCCGGCGGTCAGCGCCGCGATCATCACCGCCAGCCCGGCGAGGGCCGGGGTCGCGATCGCCAGGCTCGCCAGCAACGTGCCGAGAGCCGCACCCTCCAGCCCCATCAGGCCGCTCGCCAGAAA
Organism: uncultured Sphingomonadales bacterium; assembly: GCA_964022135.1. Lineage (GTDB taxonomy): Bacteria > Pseudomonadota > Alphaproteobacteria > Sphingomonadales > Sphingomonadaceae > Parasphingorhabdus. Next base: position 21,055 of record CAXIBD010000035.1, read on the forward strand.
GGCAGCGAACAGCAGCGGCGGCCCGAAGGACAGCCAGTGCGAGACCAGCCGCGCTGCAGCGATGGTTTCATCTGAAAAACCGCGGACAATCAACTGGTCATGGACACCATTTTCCAGATCGGGCTGGATCAGCCGGTCGAGCGGCAACAGCGTCGCGAGCAGCGCCGCGATCCACAGGATTCCGCCACCGGTCTGCAGCAGCAGATCGCGATCCGGTCCGACGGCAAAGGGAAACAGCGTCGCCGCCGAGAGATAGAAGACCACCGGCAGCCAGGTGCCGCCGCTGGCATAGCTCTGCCGCACGTCCCGCCAGATGATCGTGGCGATGCCGCGGATCACGAACATGCTTCCAGTTCTTCCAGCGGCTGCAGCTGCAGGGAAAGACCAATGGCGATCGGCAGCGGGATATGGCTGGCGGCCAGAACGATCCCGCCGCCATCCAGATGATCCTGCAGCACCCGCCCCAGTTGCGTCACCGAATCCGTGTCGAGGCCATTGGCCGGCTCGTCGAGCAGCCACAGCCTTGCGCCCGAAAGATAGGACCGCGCCAGCCGCGCCCTCTGGCGTTGTCCGGTGGAGAAATAGCGGACCGGTACCTCGGCCAGATGGTCGAGCCCCGCGCGCGCCATCGCCGAGGTGACGGCCGGATCGGTCTGCCCGTCGAGCCTCGCCCAGAAGCGCAGTGCCTGTTCGAGCGGCAGATGCTCGTCCAGCGCGAGCCGGTCATCGCACAGCGTCTTTGCCTCCGGTACCCTGCAGATACCGGCAGACGGCTGAAGCAGTCCGGCGAGCAGGCGCAGCAGGCTGGATTTACCGACCCCGTTGGGACCGGTCAGCAGGCCTGCCTGCCCAGGTTCGAGCGTAAAGGTCAGGCCCCGGAACAATATCCGCCCGCCGCGCACGCAGCCCAGCGCCTCGGCCATGAGCCGATCGCTGCTTCCGGTTGACTGTCCCTCATTCATCGCACAGACTTAAGGCACGAATTGGCGCGAAAGCCAAGCAAGGAGCAAGAAATATGGTAGCGCAATTGAATGAGGACGAACGCAAGAAGGCCCTCGCGAAGCTGTCCGACTGGGAATATGATCTGGAGCGCGACGCGATCAGCCGCTCGTTCAAATTTGGCGATTTTACGGAAGCCTTTGCCTTCATGACCCGGGTCGCCCTGCACGCGGAAAAGGCCGACCATCATCCTGAATGGTTCAACGTCTACAACAAGGTCGATGTCACGCTGACCACCCATGACGCCGGCGAAGATGGCGGGCTGTCGCAGCGGGACGTCGATCTGGCCAAAATCATTGAAGGCTGCCTCTAGCCCCTATTTTTCATCCGGTCCGGCCAGAATGCTTCCCATATCGGCCAGCTGGGCTTGCTGCTTGCGCAGCCGGCCCGGCAGCCAGCGCGCCGCAAAGGCGAGCTGCTTGGCCATCTTGTTGACAGGTGTATGGACCTTGTCGCCATGCACGGCTTCCCAGGCTGCCGGACCAATGATCGTCACCGGGCTGACCAGCACGCCGGCTTCTTCGAGCCGTTCCTTGCCTGTCTGATTCGTGCCTTCCGCCACATCGGAGATGATATTGGTGTCGACAAATCCCGGCATCAGCGAGCGCGACTTGATGCCATATTTGCGCAATTCGAGATCGTGCGATTCGGCAAGGCCGCGCACCGCGAACTTGGTCGCGCTGTAGACGCTGAGATCGGCCACGCCATATATGCCCGCCGCCGATGCGGTGTAGAGGATGCAGCTGTCGGGCGTGTTCTTCAGCATCTCGAAACAGGCGCGGGTGCCGCTGATCACGCCGGTAAAATTGATCGCGATCATCCGGTCGATGGCTTCGTCGGTCATGTCCTGGATCGGTCCGCCTTCGCCGATGCCGGCATTGTTGAACAGGACATGCATTTTGCCGCCGGTGATCGCGCCAAATTCGGAGACTGCCTGTTTCCATTGCGCCCGGTCGGTCACGTCCAGCCGGTGGACCGAACTCTGGCCTTCGGGCAGCATTGCGGCGCTTTCCGCCATGCCCTTGTCATTGATATCGGCGATCCCGACGAACCAGCCCTTTTCGGCAAAATAGCGACCGACTTCCCGGCCCAGACCGGACGCACCGCCGGTGATGAAAATTGTCTTCTGTCCGCTTTGATAGCCCATATATCCGCTCCCGCCTCGTTATTAACATTGATGTTCATTCGACCCGTTTTTGACGCAGTCGTCAAGTGGGATTGGACATGCACGGCAAAGCGCGTCACTATATCGTCCGATGCCTGTCTCCGGTCCTTCCATCAGCCTGCAGCAGCTGAGCCGCCATTACGGAACGGTTCGCGCAGTCGATTCGGTATCGCTGGATATCGCCGCCGGTTCCCTGGTCGCGCTGGTCGGCCTGTCGGGGTCGGGAAAATCCACCTTGCTCAAGATGATCAACCGGCTGGTCGAGCCGGACAGCGGCACCATCCGGATCGGCGACGAGGCCGTCGACTCCATCGACCGCCATGTCCTGCGCCGCCGGATCGGCTACGTGTTCCAGAATATCGGCCTGTTCCCCCACATGACCGTCGCCCGCAATATCGCGATCGGGCTGGAACTCGCCGGAGAAAAAGCGGGCCGGGACGCGCGGGTCGCCGATCTGCTCGATCTGGTCGAGCTGCCGCAGGACATTGCTTCCCGCATGCCCGACCAGCTGAGTGGCGGCCAGCAGCAAAGAGTCGGCGTGGCCCGCGCGCTGGCGACCCGGCCCGGCCTGATGCTGATGGACGAACCCTTTGGCGCGCTCGATCCGGTGACGCGGGACAATCTGACCGACCAGTACAAGGCGTTGCACGAAAAACTGGGTCTGACCACGATCATCGTCACCCATGACATGGCCGAGGCGCTCTATCTGGCCGATCGCATCCTGGTGATGGAGGATGGCCAGATCCGGGCGGACGCGACACCGGCACAGCTCCTGTCCGGCAATGTCGGCGACGAAGCGGAAGCCCTCGTTGCCATTCCCCGCGCGCAAGCCGCCCATCTGATCGCCTTGAGCAAGCCCGCGTGAGGGAAGACTGGAGCCAGGCGTTCGCCCGCGTGCCGGAATTGCTGGCCGCGCATGTCCAGCTTAGCTTCTCGGCGCTGCTGCTGGCCATGGTCCTGTGCCTGCCGCTTGCGATCTGGGCAGCACGGTCCCCGAAAATTGCCGCCGTCGCTCTGGCCCTTGCCAGTCTCATCCAGACCATCCCCGGTCTTGCCCTGCTGGCGCTATTCTATCCGCTGCTGCTCGGCGTGTCGGCGCTGGTCGGCGGCGGCATTTCCGCCTTCGGCTTCCTGCCGGCGCTGCTCGCGCTGACCCTCTATGCGCTGCTGCCGATCCTGCGCAATGCCGTGACCGGCCTGACCGGCGTCGATCCGGCCGCCGCGGAAGCGGCTGACGGCCTGGGCATGACCGCCTGGCAGAAGCTGCGCCTTGTCGAAGCGCCGCTGGCGGCGCCGACGATCATGGCCGGCATTCGCACCGCGGCCGTCTGGACCATCGGTGCGGCCACGCTGTCGACGACGGTCGGCCAGCCCAGCCTCGGCGACCTGATCTTCGCCGGGCTGCAGACCCAGAACTGGACGCTGGTGCTGGCGGGCTGCCTGGTATCGGCAGCGCTGGCGATCACCGTCGATTTCTCGCTCGGCCTGATCGAACGCGGCATCCGCGACAGGCGCAAGCTGTGGGGCTGGGCGGGAATGATCATCATTGCCGCAGGCCTGGCCATCGCGACGCTGCCGCTGCTGATCGCGCGGGACAATGTCGTGGTCATCGGCGCCAAGAGCTTTTCCGAACAGTTCATCCTCGCGCGGCTGATCGGCTCCCGCCTGGAAGACGCCGGATATGCTGTCCGTTACCGGGATGGCCTGGGGTCGGCGGTGGTCTATCAGGCGCTGGCAGAGGGCGATATTGATGTCTATGTCGATTATTCCGGGACAATCTGGACCAACCAGATGCAGCGCACCGACAGCCAGTCGAAAGCGGCGATGCTCGACACGATCGCGCAATGGACGAAGGCCAGTCACGGGGTCACCATGCTCGGCGCGCTGGGCTTTGAGAATAGCTATGCCTTCGCCGTCAGGCCGGAAGACGCCCGGAAAAAATCCCTGAAAACCCTGGATGATCTGGCGCGGGTATCGAGCGATTTCAATTTCGGCACCGACGTCGAATTTCTCGAACGCCCCGAATGGCGCATGGTGCAGGACGCCTATCCGATCCGCTTCAAGGACGCCCGCGCCTTCAGCCCGACCTTCATGTATCCCGCGCTCGCGAGCGGCGAAGTGGACGTGATTTCCGCCTTTTCCTCCGACGGCCGGATCGCGGCGAACAATTTCGTCGTGCTCGAAGACCGGAAAGGGGCGGTGCCATCCTATGAAGCGATCCTGCTGCTTGCTCCGAAGCGCAGCGACGACGATAAATTCGTTGCCGCCCTAAAACCCCTGATCGGCGCAATCACGGTGGCAAATATGCGCGAAGCCAATTATATGGTCGATCGAGAAGACAACAAGAAAACGCCGAAACAGGCCGCGCTCTGGCTGAATGACAAGTTAAAGGAACGACAGTGAAATCTGGATTTGCATATTTACTGAGAATGGCCGGTCTGGCCGTAATGCTGATGATGGCCAGTTTTTCGGTCTCGGCCCGCGCAGAAGTGGCCGTGACTTTCTATTCGCACGATTTCGGCAAGAATTTTCCACACGCCTTCTTTGTCGCCAAAGGGGAAACGGCCGATGGCAAGAAGGTCGACACCGCTTTCGGTTTTACCGCGATCAACGTGTCGCCCGCGATCTTGTTCGGGTCGGTGAAGGGCCATGTGAAGGCGCCGCCGCCGGACTATATCGCCAGCAGCAACCCGCATTTCACGGTGAAGGTCGATGACAGGAAATATCGCGAGCTGATTGCGGTGGTTCAGAAATGGCAGGCTATTCCCCAGAAAAGCTACAGCCTCAACAAGCGCAACTGCGTCCATTTCATCAATGATGCGATCAAGACACTGGATCTTAAGACCAATTTGAAAACCGCCAACTGGAAAAAGCCCCGTTCCTTCATGGAGGAAGTCATGCGGCTCAATCCGTTTCTCAAGTGATCGGCGAAGGACATTGCTCATGACCGATGTTTGCATGGTAATCGGCGCGGGCGCAGGGATCGGCGGCCATGTCGGAAAGCGCTTTGCTGCCGAGGGCTATCACGCGGCATTGTGCCGCCGCAGTGACCAGCAGGGTCTCGACCAGATGGTCTCCGAAATCGAGGCCGCCGGTGGCCAGGCATCGGGCCATTTGCTCAACGCGGTCGACGAGGGAGCTATCGAGAAGCTGATCGACGATGTCGAGGCCGATATCGGCCCGATCAACGTCCTCGTCTATAATCTCGGCGCGCAGATCGGCAACCGGTCGCTGGCCGACACGCCGCTCAAGACCTTCGAACTGGGCTGGCGGATTGGCAATCTCGGGCTTTTCCGGGTGGCGCAGAAACTGTTTCCGAAGATGGTGGAACGCGGCGGCGGCGCGTTGCTCGTGACATCGGCGACGTCAGCGATGCGCGGCAATGCCGGCCAGCACAGTCACGCTGCGGCCATGGGCGGACGAAGGATGCTCTGCCAGACGCTCAACGCCGAATTCGCGGCCCAGAATATCCATGTCGCCCATATCCTGATCGACAGCGCGGTCAACGCACCGGATACGCTCGGCAAGCTGCTCGGACCTGAGCGCTTTGCGCAATTGCAGAAAGAAAAGGCGCAGGGAAAGGACGAGATCATGGAACCGTCGGCGATCGCTGACACCTATTTCCATGTCGCCCACCAGCACCGCTCGGCCTGGACCTTCGAGCTCGACATGCGCGCCTTTTCCGACACCGCCTGGTGGAACCACCCGCTCGATCTGTAGGAGCTACATCACCATCACGTGATAATGGTGCCAGGTGAAGATCGCCACGGCCCCGCGATGCGGGGACCAGGCCTCGGCCATTTCCCGCACATCCTTTTCCGAAGGCCGCTCGGAAAGATCGAGAAAATTGCCGACGCCGACCTGGATCGCCAGATCACCAGCTGGCCAGATATCCGGGCGACCTTCGGCAAACAGCAGATAGATTTCTGCCGACCAGCGACCAATACCCTTGATCTTGGTCAGCAGCGCGATCGCCGCTTCGTCATCGTCCGGCAGATGGTCGAGATCCAGTCCGCCGGACAGGATCAGCTCCGCCAGGCTTCTGGCATAGCCCTGTTTCTGGCGCGACAGGCCGCAGGCCCGCAGCTCGTCGAATTCGGTGGCGATCAGCACCTCGGCCGGGCAGCCGGTGCCCAGTCGCGCTTCCAGCTTGTTCCAGACCGCTGCTGCCGATGCCACGCTGACCTGCTGGCCGACGATGGTGCGGAGCAAAGTTTCATAGCCTTCCGGCCGGATGCGCGGCTCGGGATAGCCGGAGGATTCAATGGCGGCCGCCAGTCGCGGTTCGATCGCGCTGACATGGTCCAGCCCGGCTTTGATCATTTCTTTTGATAGGCCCATCGATTTGGCGTCCCCGTTTCGGCCCTTGATTCTTTTTCGCGGTCCAGACATAGCGTGCGGGATTTTCTATTAACAGTCACTACAAGGGGTAGCTATGCCAACGATTCACGTAACCGGCCGCGATGGCGAAGAAAAGGCGGTTTCCGTCGACAGCGGAATCAGCGTCATGGAAGCGATTCGGGACAATGGCTTTGACGAACTGCTGGCGCTGTGCGGCGGCTGCTGCTCCTGCGCCACCTGCCATGTCCATGTCGCAGCCGACTGGAAGGCGAAATTGCCGGAAATGAGCGAAGACGAGGATGATCTGCTCGAAAGCAGCGATCATCGCGACGAATTTTCGCGTCTCAGCTGCCAGATCGAGGTCTCGGACGAACTCGACGGCCTGAAGGTCCGGATCGCCGAAGAAGACTGAGGCTTCCGGCCAGTGACAAGATGGGGGCGCCTTTCGGCAGCCCCCATTTTTTTGTTCGGTATCAAGCCTAGTTGGCGAGTTTGACGATCGCCCGCGGACTGCCTTCCGGGCCGCTGGTGCCATCGACCTTCCATTGCATGCTCTTCGTCGCGCCGCTGATGGTGAGACCATCCTCGGTATTGTTGCTCAACACGTCGCCGTCCGTCATGATGGTGAAAATGCCGTCAATCGGCTGCATTTTCGATTCCTCCGATGCGCTGCCCATCGGCATTGGTCCCATCGCGCCAGCCAGTCCGGCCGGACCGGCCATGGCCGGTGTCAGCACTTCCAGTTCGCCGCCGCTGCGCCGGATGATCTGGACGAAGGGAAATTGCATGGTCGCGCCCGGTATCGTCGGAAAGGCGAACATCTGGTCGAAACGGCCACTGATCGCATATTCGACCTCGAACAGATTATCGCCCATATATTCGACCCTGTTCCAGCCGTCATATTTGGCAAGCTGCGCAGCGAATTTCTTCATGCCTTCGTCGTCGCCCGGCATCGCTCCGCCGAAAATCGCGCTCATGGCATTGTTTTTCTGCTGATCATCCGCGGTGACGCCGCCATCGCCATCGTCCTCGGTCATGGCGGATTGCGAAGCCATCGGATTGTCATCACCTTCAGCCATTTGCATCTGGCCGGTGTAGGTGAAGCTGTAGGTGCCGTCGTTCATCAGTCGCAATTGCGATTCAAACTTTCCCGGAATCAGCAGGCAGCCTGCCAGCAGCAACGGCGCAACCATTGCCAGCGCCCATTTCCAACATGTCCCCACGGCTATTCTCCCCGTTTTCTGGTATACTCCGCATATAGGGCAATGGCAGCGGCATTGGAAACATTCAGGCTTTCCATCCGCGGACTCATCGGCAGGCGCGCCAATGCGTCGCAATGCGCCGAAACATTCTGTCGCAGGCCTTCGCCTTCCGCGCCCATCACCAGTGCCAGCTTGCCTGTGCCCATGGCGCTTTCCAGCTCGTCACCGGCATCGCCGTCCAGCCCGATCCGCCAGTAACCTGCTTCGGCAATTTCATCGAGCGCGCGCGACAGGTTTACTACCCGGACCCAAGGTACAATTTCAAGTGCGCCGGAAGCGGACTTGGCCAGCACGCCCGATTCCGGTGGCGCGTGTCGGTCCTGGGTGATGATCGCGGCGGCATCAAAGGCCGCGGCGGAGCGCAGGATCGCGCCGACATTATGCGGATCGGTAACCTGATCGAGCAGCAGCAGCGGCCGGTCGGACTGTTGTTCCAGGATCTCGCCGAGCCATATATCGGGCAGGGGGTCGACATCGGCGACCATGCCCTGATGGGGCGCGTCGCGCGGAATCACCCGGCCGAGATCGGCGACATCACAGATCACGACGGCAATGTCGGACGGGATCTCCAGCGTCGCCAGTGCCTCGCGGGTGATCGATATCTTCTTGATCACCCGGTTGGGATTGTCGAGCGCCGCCTCGATCGCGTGCCGTCCCCAGAATTTGAGTCCGCCGCCGGTTTTCTTGATGGATTTGTTCTTGCGTGCCATTTTCCCCCTGTAGCCGCTATGCCACCCGCGGACAGCCCTTTTTTTCAATCAATTTGCAAGGGCGGCATTGACAGTTTGCCCTGCCTTCGTCATTGAGCCGCTCTTGTCGCCTCAGGCGGCCTTGGATGCCCGGATGGACAGGTGGCCGAGTGGTTAAAGGCAGCAGACTGTAAATCTGCCCG
>CAXIBD010000036.1:0-28391 GCA_964022135.1 uncultured Sphingomonadales bacterium
ACCGGCACCGCCGTCTCATATTTGATCCGCTCCATCGCAAAGCTCGCCGACACATCGGACAAAGGCACCGCCTTGATCAGCTTCTTGTACACCCGGTCATAGTCGGCGACATCGCGGACCAGCAGCTTGAGCAGATAGTCGACCTCGCCGGATTGGGGCCTCAAAATGCCCAATCAAAGTCCCGCAAAATCGATGACTACGGCGGCATGATCGCTGGCGTGTGGCCTGTGCTTGCCCACACCAGCGAACCGGGTCCCATGAAAGCGCGAAGTTTCCTCGCCCAGGCCCTTGCGCACCACAACCGGTTCGGCATTCGGCCACTGCTCAGCGAGCGCCGGGGATGCCAACATCGCGTCAGGGCAATGGTACAATCCGGAATGCGGATCAAAATAGGTCCATCGTTCCTTCTCTGGCAGACGTTTCATCAGATCGATTGCAAAGCTAGTTTCGAGCGGTGCAATGGCGCGCGGGTGGCCTGCCACCAAGTCATTGGGCTCATTCAGATCGCCGGTGATGAGCCATAGATTCTGCGCGGGATCCTGAAAATGACGTTCGATCAGTCGGCGGGTTGCAAGGGCTTCCAGTCGGCGTGTGGTCCAGGCCGTGGCTGCATCCGGATAGGTCGATTTAAAGTGGCAGACAAAGAGTGTGAGCGGCCCGATCGTGACCATCAGGCAGTCCCGCCGGAACACGGGAAAATCTGGATCGACGGTCGGAGGTGGGTCGATTCCCAACTCTGTCAAAGTAAGCGATGCATGGCTTTGGATCGCATCGACGGGGTGGCGAGAAAGCAACGCGACATCAAGGCCGCGACCGTCGTTTCCGGGCAAGCAAATAAGATGCGGATAGGGGGCCGCTCCCGCCGGTAACAAGTAGTTCTGGTGGAAGTATTCAAGGGTTTCGAGATCGAAAACCTCTTGCAAAGCCACAACATCGGCATCGACGGCCTTCAAAAGTTCAGCGGTCAACCTGCGATCGATCGGATCCAGACGCTCCTCCTCCGGATCGTCGGAGTCCCAGGCACCGTGGAGATAATTGCGGCCATCAATGCTCTGGAGCCTGAGGTTTTGAACATTTAATGTTGCGATGCGCATGATGGTGAAGGGATCTCATAGTCTCAAGGTTTTGGGAAGAATTGAAATTCCTCATCCGCATCAAGTTAAGGTGACGTTGCGTAATCGATGTAGCCACTCTCCTGCTTGATACGGTGAAGATCCAGATGCTGGATGCGGACGGCCATTCGATCTTTGGCGCGATCCGGCAGGAGGTTGTGGCAGTTTGAGGGGGTTCCGGAAGCCGGCACCAAGGAGCCTGTTATGCTCTTCTCCACAATAGAATGAACAGTCGTGCCAGAAAAAAAGGGAATGCCAGCGCAGATATTCCCCAAACTACGATGTAACTCTCAAGCAACGGACTTTGGGAGACCAGATTTCTGAAATGCAGCATAACAATGCAGCAGGTCAGAAAAACGGAAGAGGACGCTACGAAGCCAGCAATCGTAACTTTCAAATTCGGCATTTTGTCAATCTCCACCAAGGCACTTGCGATTCTATATTGAGCGTTTTGGATTAGAATGATGGTGACGATGCACTATATGCCTCTGGTTTCAGAATGAAGCGCGCTGTCACCGTAATCGCAGCCAGGCTGCATGGTCAGCAGAAATCCCCAGTATGTCGGCAATTTCGCTATCCGTTATCGCCGGACGCTCTTTCAGCAGATCTTCGACTGTCCATTTTAGGCTCGGTGAATCTGCATCAACATATACGGGCGCCGAGCTCAAATCCCGGCCAATCGCGAGCAACCTCTCCTGGGTGAGGAACAGTTCGGGCCACTCCCCCTTTTCTGCGCGGATGAGCTGGTCCCTTGATATCCGGTTCAAGAAATAGTCATCATAATATCTATCATCTTGACCAACCATCCAAAGAGTTCCGCAGCGGCTACATTCAGCAATATACAACCACCATTTCTTCTCGCCGTAGCGCAATATTTCCGTCAGATTCGCGAAAAATCTTTCATCCTCGCCATCGAAGCCCATCGGAATGAAATCGAGGTCTCTAACCTTTGGGCACTCGCAGCTTCGCTGGCTATCCAGCTTCTCCGCCACTTCCTGCCTGACCGTCCACACTTCGTTTTTGTTGGAAAAATCGCAGGAGATAAGCCTGAGATAAAGATCTTCCCCCAGAAAGCCCTCCAGCTCATCCTGCTTGTACAGCCACTCTTCAAATGCGGCCCGTTTGCCGTCTCCTCTGGCAAATCTCCATAGTTCGCTGGTGAAGTCCGTTGTCATAACAGCATGCGTAGATTGGAAATGGATTTAAAGTAAAGCCCGTGTCTGCTTTTGCGGCGACTGAGAACAGCAACTCGAACCCTCCCCATGATGCCCAGCCCCCTCAAACCGGCACCGCCGTCTCATACTTAATCCGCTCCATCGCAAAGCTCGCCGACACATCGGAGAGCGGCACCGCCTTGATCAGTTTCTTGTAGACCCGGTCATAGTCGGCGACATCGCGGACCAGCAGCTTGAGCAGATAGTCGACCTCGCCCGCCATCCGGTAGAGCTCGACCACTTCCTCGACCGCCGAGGCGGCGCGCGCGAACTTCTCCAGCCATTTGTCGCTGTGATCATTGGTGCGCACCGCGACAAAGACGGTCATGCCGAAGCCGACCGCTTCCGGCTCGACGATCGCCACCCGGCGGGCGATGATGCCGTCCGCCTCCATCCGCTTGATCCGCCGCCAGCAGGCATTGGTCGAGAGGCTGAGCTGGGCCGCGAGATTTTCCAGCGACAGGCTGGCATCGCGCTGCAAGGCTTTCAGGATATTCCGGTCATTATCATCAATATTTTTGGCTTTATCGGTCATATCCGGGATATTATCACGGTTATCGAGCAAAATCACCAAATAATGACAAGGATTTCCCGCCGCGTGTCGCTCATAAGCAATGCATATGATCGCAGGGGAAAATATCATGCTGGATTCGGTGGGACGCGCGCGGGAAGACAAGCTGCGGTCGCTGTCGGCGCTGATCGGCAACACGCCCCTAATCCGGATCCGGGCACGCTGCCAGGGGCAGGAGGTCACCGTCTATGCCAAGGCGGAAATGTACAACCTGTCCGGCAGCATCAAGGACCGGATGGCGCTGGCGATCCTGCAGGATGCGATGCGGCGCGGCGAGCTGCGGCCCGGCCAGCGGATTGTCGAGGCAACCAGCGGCAACAGCGGCATTTCCTTTGCCGCGATCGGCTGCGCGCTCGGCCATCCCGTCACCATCTTCATGCCCGACTGGGTCAGCGCCGAGCGGCGCGCGATGCTGGCGATCTATGGCGCCGATGTCCGGCTGGTCTCGCGCGAGCAGGGCGGCTTTCTCGGTTGCCTCGCCGCCGCCGAAGAGCTGGGCGAACAAGGTGCCTATATGCCCCGGCAATTCTCCAACCCGGTCAATGCCGACGAACATGCCGAGGGCACCGGCCCCGAACTGTGGCAGCAGGTGGCAGCGGACGGCGGCACGCTCGGCGGCTTTGTCGCCGGCGTCGGCACCGGCGGCACGGTGATGGGCATGGGCCGCTATCTCAAGGGCCGCGACGCCGGCATCGCCGTCCACCCGGTCGAGCCGGTCGAATCCCCCACCCTGTCGGTCGGCCACAAATGCGGCCAACACCGGGTGCAGGGCCTGTCCGACGAATTCATCCCGGCGATCCTCAACCTGTCCGAGCTGGACGGCGTGATCGGCGTCCATGACGGCGACGCGATCCTGATGGCGCAGCAGCTCGGCCAGCAATTCGGTCTCGGCGTCGGCATTTCGAGCGGCATAAATCTGGTCGCCGCGATCCGCCTGGCGCTGCGGCAGCCGCTGGCCGCGGACGGCACGCGCAAGGCGGTCGCCACCATCTTCGCCGACAGCAACAGCAAATATCTGTCGACCGATCTGGCGAAGGAAGAGCCCTGCCGCGACTGCTATCTGACCCCGACGGTCGAATTGCTGGACATGCAGACTATCCGCTGAGCTTCGCGATATTGCGCTCGTCCGCAGTGGTGACAGTGACCGCCAGACCGATCAGGTCGGTATCCTCCGGCGCATCGGGCAGCACGCCGATCGCCGGCAGGCCCTGCTCGTCCTCCAGCCACAGACTCGCCGCTCCCCGGCTGGCCTTGCCATAAGGCATGGCGTAGCTCTTGATCACCGCCTTGCCGTTGAAATAATGCTCTTCCTTCACATGGTCCGGTTTCGGGATCCGCACCGGTTCCGCGATCCGGTCGGGCGACCAGCCGCCGGCGACCGGCTGCGCGGCATAGATGCCGACCGATTCCTTGTTGATCACGCCGCCATTGGCGGAGATCATCCCCGGCTTGCTGCCGTCCTTGCGCAGCGCCTCGACCAGCGCGACCATGCCGTGCGCGCTGTAGCTGTTGCCGGGGCCGCCGAAGAAGCTGAGCCCGCCGGTCAGCGTATAGGAAGCCAGCGACCGGTCGGGCGAGCCGAGCGCATCCATCGCAAGCGACACCGCCACCGGGAAACAGCTGTAGATATCGATCGGTCCGAGATCTGCCGCCTCCAGCTCCGCCAGTTCCAGCGCCTTCGGGAAAGCCACCTGCATCGCCGGCGAAACCGACAGGTCGTCCTGCAGGCTCATCAATGGCACGCTGGCATCGGCGCCGCTGTGCAGAAAGATGATCTTGTCCGCGGCAATGCCGAGTTCGGTCGCATGGCCGGCGGTGGTCAGGATCACCGCCGCGCCCAGTTCGACCGCATCCTGCGCCACCATCCAGCGGCGATAGGGATCGTTGAGCCGGTAATTGCCATGCTCGTCGGACAGCAGTTCCTCCGCCGTCCAGTTGCGCGGGAATTGCGCGTGCTCGCGGGTCAGCGACACGCCGGCAAAGGCTTCCCACAGCTCGGCCATGGTCCGGGCATAGCTGTCCCGGTCCATGCCGAGCCGCGCCCGCCGGGCGTTTTCGACAATGCCATAGGCCATCGGCATGTTGATGATCCCCTGCCGCCATTCATAGGCGGTCAGCATCTTGTCCTCGTCGGTGCGGAGATCGGTCATCTCGCGGGTCGCCGGCTGGCTCCAGTCGAGTTCGTGGCCGCTGCGCCGGGCGCGCTTGACCGTGCCCATATTCTCGGCGCTGGACAGCACCACCGCCTTGTACTCGCCGGCATGGACCTGGCAGGCGAGCTTGTTGAGATGCTTCTGCGGGCTCTGGCCGCCGACATCGCCATAGAGCAAGGTTGCCGGATCGAGGCCGGCCGCGCTGGCCACCGCCTCGGGATGATTTTCCGGCGAGCCGAAGTCATGCGGCAGGCCGCTGTCGTGGAACAGGCGAATCGACAGCAGACAGTCGATCGACGCCGCCAGTCTTTCCGCGGCTCCGCTGTCGGCCAGCGCCTGCTGTATCGCGGCCGACGCCAGGTCGACCGTCGAGGGCCATTCAAGCCCCTGCGATTCCTTCAGTTTCCTGCCGCTCGCTTCGCCGACGCCGACCAGCACCGGCGCCATGTGATCTGCCAAAGCCATTGTTAATTCCCTCAAAATAAACAGTTCATCAATCGGTTAAAACTGATAACAGAGAGCCAAATCAATGCACCTAATAATTTGAGGACTATTGAATGAGCGGATGGCCTGAGCTGAAATGGGAAACGGAACCGACGGGTCCGCTGAAGGGATTGAAGATCGTCGACATGTCGACGGTCGTGCTGGGACCCTTTGCCACCCTCAACTTTGCCGACATGGGCGCCGACGTGATCAAGATCGAAAATGGCGAGGGCAAGTTTGCCGGCGACATGATGCGCCACGCCGGCGACAGCCCGACCGGCGATCTGGGTCCGATCTTTGCCTCGCTCAACCGCAACAAGAAATCGGTCACGCTCAACGGCAAGGATGACGACGACAAGGCGGTCATTCTCGAACTGCTCAAGCATGCCGACGTGTTCTTCCACAATGTCCGGCTGGCCGGGATGGCCCGGCTGGGGCTGGACTATGAAAGCGTCAAGGCGGTCAACCCGGGCATTGTCTATGTCCATTGCGCCGGCTTTGGCCAGGGCGGGGAATATGAGAAGCGCCAGGCCTATGACGACCTGATCCAGTGCGCCTCCGGCTTTGCCAGCCTGTTCGAAATGCGCGGCGACAGCGGGCGTCCGCTCTACATGCCGTCGCTGGTCGCCGACAAGACGATCGGCCTGTTCGCGGTTAACGCCACGCTCGCCGCCATGTACCACAAGGAAAAGACCGGCGAGGGGCAATTTGTCCAGGTGCCGATGTTCGAGGCCTTCACCTGGTTCAACATGGTCGAAAATCTGTGGGGCGAGACCTTCATTCCCGGCAATGGCAAGCTTGCCTACACCCGCTCGATCAACGAAAATCGCAAGCCCTATCCGACCAAGAACGGCTATATCGGCCTGGTCCCCTATAATGATGCCCAGTGGCGGAAGTTTTTCGAGCTGGGCGGCAAACCCGGCGTCTTTGATGAACCGCGGTTCGCCGATTATTCCCAGCGCACCAAGAACATCACCGCGCTCTATGCCCTGATCGAGGAAATTGCTGCGACCAAGACCACCGAAGAATGGTTGCCGCTGCTCGACGAGCATAATATTCCGGCAATGCGCTATAACAGGATGGAAGACGTCCTGACCGATCCGCATTTGCAGCAGGTGGGTTTCTGGCAGGAACGCGAAGGCGCCAAGATCGGCAAATATCGCACGATCAAGCACCCGGTCCATTATTCCGCGAGCCCCGCGAATATCTATGCCGACCCGCCGACCCTGGGTGCGGACAATGACGAGATACGCGGCGCAATCGGCATGCCCGCCAATGATGAATAGCAATAGCAGGACAGGAACCGCCCGATGAATTTTGATTTCTCCGACGACCAGAAATTTCTGCGCGACGAAGCGCGCAAGTTTCTGGAATCCCAGTGCACCATGGCGCATGTGCGCGAAGTGCTGGACGATGACAGCAAGAGCCACAATGAAGGTGTCTGGAAGAAGATCGTCGACATGGGCTGGCTTGGCGCCGCGATCCCCGAGGAATATGGGGGGCTTGGCCTCGGCATGCTCGAAATGTGCGTGATCGCCGAGGAACTGGGCCGGACGCTGGCGCCGGTTCCGTTCGGCTCTTCCGCCTATTTCTTCGCCGAGGCGCTGAAACTGGCGGGCAGCGAGGAACAGAAACAGGCGCTGCTGCCAAAGGTTGCCGACGGCAGCGTGATCGGCTGCATCGCGGTCAGCGAAGGCCCCGGCGAGATCACCCCCGGCACGATTGCCACGCGGCTGAAGGAGGGCACCATCTCGGGCCGGAAAATCCCGGTCACCGACGGCGATATCGCCACCCACGCGGTGGTGCTGGTCAAGGACGGCAGCGGTGCCAGCCTGGTGATCGTCGATCTCGACCAGAGCGGCGTATCACGGACAACGATCAAGACGCTCGAGCCGACCCGCAGCCATGCCGCGATCAGCTTTGACGGCGCGTCGGCGCAGCTGCTCGGCGAAGCGGGCAACGGCATGCCGCTGCTCGACCAGATCAACGACCGGGCGGCGGTGCTGATCGCGTTCGAGCAGCTGGGCGGTGCCTCGCGCTGTCTCGAAATGGCCACCGAATATGCCAAGGAACGCCAGGCCTTCGGCCGCGCGATCGGCGGCTACCAGGCGATCAAGCACAAGCTGGCCGACATGTATGTGAAGAACGAGGTGGCCCGCTCGAACGCCTATTATGGCGCCTGGGCGCTGTCGAGCAATGCCGCCGAACTGCCCGAGGCGGCGGCAGCGGCCCGGGTCGCGGCATCCGAAGCCTTCTGGTATGCGTCCAAGGAAAATATCCAGACCCATGGCGGCATGGGCTTCACCTGGGAGGTCGACTGCCATCTCTTCTATCGCCGCGCCAAATTGCTCGCCGTCCAGGCGGGCAGCCCGGCGGTCTGGAAAGAGAAGCTGGTCAGCGCGCTGGAAGCGAAGAATGATTGAAAGGAATAGAGAATGGATTTCAATGACACCCCCGAAGAAGCAGAATTTCGCGCCGAGGCGCGCGCCTTTCTCTCGCAGCATCTGAAGCCCAAGACGCCCGGCGCCTTGCGCTCCGGTGGCCGGGAGGATTTTCTCGCGCGCGCCAAGGCCTGGCAGAAGATCAAGGCGGAAGGCGGCTTTGCCCAGATCACTTGGCCCAAGGAAATGGGCGGCCGCGGCGGCACCGTGATGCAGCAGGTTATCTGGGGCCAGGAAGAGGCGAAATTCGACGCGCCCACTGGTCCCTTCGCGATCGGTCTCGGCATGTGCATTCCGACCGTGATCGCCTTTGGCTCGGACGAGCACAAAAAGCGCTACGTCCAGCCCGCGCTGAAGGGCGAGGAAATCTGGTGCCAGCTGTTCTCCGAACCGGCGGCCGGATCCGATGTTGCCGGCCTCAAGACCAAGGCGGTCAAGGACGGCGACGATTGGGTGATCAACGGCCAGAAGGTCTGGACCTCGGGCGCCCATTATTCCGACTATGGCATCCTGCTGGTCCGCACCGATCCCAATGTGCCCAAGCACAAGGGCCTGACCATGTTCATCGTCGACATGAAGCAGCAAGGCGTCGACGTGCGACCGATCCACCAGGCCTCGGGTGGCAGCGAGTTCAACGAAGTCTATTTCACCGATGTCCGCATTCCCGACAAGGACCGGCTGGGCGAACCCGGCATGGGCTGGAAGGTGGCGCTGGTGACGCTGATGAACGAGCGGCTGGCGGTGGGCGGCTCGCCCGGCCCCGACTGGAAGGAAATCATGGACTATGCCCGCTCGGCCGGCACACTGTCGAACCAGGCGTTCCGCGACAAGCTGGCCGACTGGTACGTGGCGGCGCAGGGCTACAAGCTGACCAAGTTCCGCACCCAGACCGCGCTGTCGCGCGGCGAGACGCCGGGGCCGGAAAACAGCATCGGCAAGATCATCAACGCCAACCATCTGCAGGACATCTGCAACAGCGCGATCGAGATGCAGGACCATTTCGGCCTGATCGTCGACAAGGACGAAGCGCCGTCCGATGCGATCTTCCAGGAAAGCTTCCTGTGGGCGCCGGGGCTGCGCATCGCAGGCGGGACCGACGAGATCCTGAAGAATATCATCGCCGAACGGGTACTCGGCCTGCCGCAGGACGTCCGCGTCGACAAGGACAAGACCTTCGCGGAAATGAACTAGGAGCAAAGTGATGGCCGATCTTCCCGTCCATGTCGTCGCCAATTTCACCGTGCAGGACGCGGCGAAATATCGCGAATATGAAAAGGGCTTTTTCCCGATCCTGAAAAAGCATGGCGGGGAGTTCATCACCTTTGACGACAACAGCGTCACCTTCGAAGGCGGCTCGCCGCCGCAGGGCCGGGTGGTATTGTTCAAATTCCCCAGCGAAGCGGCGGCCACCGCCTGGTATCATGATCCCGATTACCAGGCGCTTTCCGAGCATCGCCGGGCGGGCACGACGCTGAACTTCCTGACCATGGTGCACAGCCTGCCGCCGCGAAACTAGGCCGCGCTCATAAATCCGCTTGTCCCGGACGCAGAAAAACTTGCGTGATCGTTGCGATTGCAAATGTTACCAGTCGTCCGAACCAATTGAAGGAATAGTCCCATGACCGCCGATCTGCCCGATTACACGCCGCCAAAAGTCTGGAAATGGGACAAGGAAAATGGCGGTCGCTTTGCCAATATCAACCGCCCGATCGCCGGTCCGACCAAGGACGTGGAACTGCCGGTCGGCAAGCATCCCCTGCAACTCTATTCGATGGCCACGCCCAACGGGGTGAAGGTCACGGTGATGCTCGAGGAACTGCTCGCGCTCGGCCACAAGGGCGCCGAATATGACGCCTATCTGATCAATATCGGCGATGGCGACCAGTTCGGCAGCGGCTTTGTCGACATCAATCCGAACAGCAAGATCCCGGCGCTGATGGACCACAGCACCGACAAGCCGACCCGGCTGTTCGAATCCGGCTCGATCCTGCTCTATCTCGCCGAGAAATTCGGCGAATTCCTGCCGACCGACCATAACAAGCGCACCGAGGCGCTGAACTGGCTGTTCTGGCAGATGGGCAGCGCACCCTATCTCGGCGGCGGCTTCGGCCATTTCTACGCCTATGCGCCGGTCAAGATCGAATATTGCATCGACCGCTTCGCGATGGAGGTGAAGCGCCAGCTCGACGTGCTCGACCGCCATCTTGCGGACCATGAATATATGGCGGGCGACGAATATAGTATCGCCGATATCGCGATCTGGCCCTGGTATGGCGCTCTGGTCAAGAATGTCGTCTACGAAGCCGCCGAGTTTCTCGACACTGCCTCCTACAAGAACATGAACCGCTGGACCGACATGATCGGCGAGCGGCCGGCGGTGCAGCGCGGCAAGATGGTCAACCGCGCCTGGGGCGACCCCGCAGGCCAGCTGCGCGAACGGCATGATGCCAGCGACTTCGAACTGCGCACGCAGGACAAGCTGGAGCCCGAAGGCGAAGCGGCGGAGTGAAGACTAGTCCTGCGTCAGGCTTGCGTAGACACGGCTGAGGAAGCTCGGCAGCATCATTTCATTGGCCTGAAACTCGGTGTCGAATTCGGCCGTCGGCTTGGCCGCCATGATCTCCTGCAATGACTTGCCGTCGTCGATCAGCGCCTGAACGCGCGCCTGAATGATCGTCAGCACCTCGATATAGCGGGCGAGCCTGGCGCGGTCGGCGACTGGTCCGTGGCCGGGAATCACCCTGGTATCATCGTCGATCGCGTCATGGACCGCCTGGCAAAAGGCGATCATCCCGGCAAGATCGCCGCCATTGTCGGCGTCGATGAACGGATAACCGCTGTTGTTGAACACGTCGCCCATGTGCACGGCGTTGACGCCCCGGAAGATGACCGCCGTGTCGCCGGCGGTATGCGCAGGCCCGACGTGCAGCAGCTCGATCTTCTGGTCATTGATGTGGAACTGCATCGTCGTGTCGTAGGTGATGTCGGACAGCGCATGCTGCGGATAGGCTTTCTGCTCGGTCGCAAAAGTCCCGAAATTGACGATATTGTCGTGCAGCATCTTGTCGCGGCTGTTGGCCTGCGAGACGATCCAGCTGCCTTCCTTGCCAAGCGTCTGGTTGCCGTCGGCATGATCGAAATGCCAGTGGGTGTTGACCACGAAATCGACCTTCTCGCTGCCGATCGCCGCCAACGCGGCCTTGATCCTGGGCATCAGCTGCGGGAACTGGTCATCGACAATCAGCGTGCCGTCCTCGCCGACCGAGACGGCGATATTGCCGCCGAGACCGAACAGGACATGGAAACCGTCGGCCAGCGTCTCGGTCCTGATTTCGGTCTTTTCAAAATCCCAGCCAAACGCCTTGAACATCTGGTCGGCGCTCATCACCGGGCCGTGCGCCGGCGCGTCTGCCGGACCGGTGCCATGGGCAAGCGCTGGCGAGGCGAGCGCGAAGGACAGAGCCAGACCGAAAGTTCCGAATGTCCTTGGCATGTTCACGCCTCCCCCTGGATTGATATTTATTTCAGAATCCCGGCCATGATCAGGTCGACCGTCTGCTCGCGATAGGCATCGCGCATCCGTTCGTCGAAATCGTCGCGGCCGTAGCAATATTTCCAGACCAGCTTGCCGGTGAAGAAGCGGTCGGCGGCGCCGGTGACGGCGGAATAGAAGAGGTCGGGATCGACATCCCGAAACACGCCCGACTTGATGCCCTCGCCGATAAAAATCTTGTAGGCCCCGGACAGCGGCTTCAGATATTTGTCGGCGATCTTGCGCGCGCCTTCCGGTGGCAGTTCGCGGATCAGGCGCATGGTCAGCCGGTTGAGATAGGGAAATTCATAATAGGTATCGATCACCGCGCCGATATGGTGGCGCAGCTTGTCTTCCGGTGGCCAGTCCTTCTTGATCAGCAGGCCGACCTGGACCAGGATATTGTCCATGTCGCGCTCGAGAATTGCCTCGAGCAGCCCGTCCTTGTTGCCGAAATAATATTTGACCAGTGCGCTGTTGAGGCCGGACAGGACCGACAGTTCGCTGAAGGAAATATCGATCGTGTCGCCTTCGCGCATGATCTGGCTGGCGGTCTCGATCAGCTTGTCGCGCGCGCCCGCTTCATTATCTTTGGTTACCAATTTGTCGACGCCCATCTGTCTTCCCCTTTGTGCACCACGTCACAATTTTGTCACTTATAAACAGGTTCTTTCCACCATGGGAAGCTGTCTGGCAAGTCGCTGGATACTTTGTCGGGATAGTTGGGCGCCCGCTTCTCCAGGAAGCTGGCAATCCCCTCTTTGGCATCGGCAGATTTCGCCCGATTGTAGATGATCCGGCTGTCGACCTTGTGCGCTTCCATCGGGTGGTCGGCGGCGGGCAATTGCCACAGCATCTGCCGGGTGACGGCGATCGATACCGGCGCCGTATTGTCGACAATCTCGCGTGCCAGCGCATAGGCCGCGGGCAGCAGGTCCTCGGGCTTGTGCAGCGAACGCACCAGGCCGCCCTTGAGCGCTTCCTCCGCGTCGAACACCCGGCCGGTCAGGCACCATTCCAGCGCCTGCGCCCGGCCGACCAGATTGGGCAGGAACCAGCTGGCCGCGCCGTCGGGGGCAATGCCCCGGCGGGCAAAGACAAAGCCGAAGCGGGCGGTCTCGCTGGCGAGGCGCATGTCCATCGGCAGCAGCATGGTCGCGCCGACACCGACCGCCACGCCGTTGATCGCACCGATCACCGGCTTCAGGCATTGATAGATGCGGAGAATCAGCAGACCACCACCGTCGCGGACCCGGGGGTCGGAATAATCCTCGACCGGCTCTTCGCTGGCGAACGGCTTCTTGCCGTCTTCGGGAGTCAGATCGGCACCGGCGCAAAAGGCGCGGTCGCCGGCACCGGTCACCACCACCGCCCGGACATCGTCATCGGCGTCGATGCGGTCAAAGGCGTCGGTCATTTCCTTGATCATCGTGCCGGTAAAGGCGTTCATCTTTTCCGGACGGTTGATCGTGATCGTCGCGATCTGGTCGGCGACGTCGTAGAGGATCTGGCTATATTCGGTCATGCGACTCTCCTGGGGATAAAAAAAAGGGCCGCGAATTTCTCGCAGCCCCCTTTGATTTGCTGTCTAGCGCGGGGCCATCCGGATGCCGCCGTCGAGCCGGACATCCTCGCCGTTGAAATATTGCGTTTCGATCATGCACAGGGCGAGCGCGGCATATTCGTCCGGCTGGCCGAGCCGCGGCGGATGCGGGACCATGGCGCCGAGCGCATCGCGCACATTCTGCGGCGCACCGGCGAGCAAGGGCGTATCGAAAATGCCGGGCAGGATCGTGTTGACGCGAATGCCCTCGCGGGACAGGTCGCGCGCGATCGGCAGGGTCATGCCGACCACGCCGCCCTTCGACGCGGAATAGGCGGCCTGGCCGATCTGGCCGTCTTCTGCCGCCACCGATGCGGTATTGACCATCGCGCCGCGATCGCCGTCTTCCATCGGATCAAGGGTGAGCATTCCGGCTGCCGACTTGGCGATGCAGCGGAAGGTGCCGACCAGATTGACCTGAATGATGAAGTTGAACGCATCCATCGGGAAATGCTTGATCGATCCGTCTTCCTTGGAACGGCTGACAGTCTTGATCGCGTTGCCGATCCCTGCGCAATTGACCAGGATGCGTTCCTGGCCATTGGCGGCGCGTGCCTTTTCGAAGCCGGCGTCGACGCTGTCATCGTCGGTCACGTTCACCTTGCAGAACACCCCGCCCAGTTCGGCGGCCAGTGCTTCGCCCTTTTCCTCGTTGAGGTCGAACAGGGCGACCTTGACGCCCTTGGCGGCGAGCCGGCGAGCGGTTGCCGCGCCGAGGCCCGAGGCACCGCCGGTGATGACGGCCGAGATATTGTTGCTGAGTTCCATGTTATTCTCTTTCTTCTATCATTCGTCATCCTGAACTTGTTTCAGGATCCCTGGCGAGTCCGCACGTTGCGGCAAGAGGTCCTGAAACAAGTTCAGGATGACGTTTTACTTACATTAACCGAGACGCTCGATGATCGTCACATTGGCCTGGCCGCCGCCTTCGCACATGGTCTGCAGGCCATATTTCGAGCCGCGCGCTTCCATGGCGTTGAGCAGGGTCGCCATCAGCTTGGTGCCGGAGGCGCCGAGCGGGTGGCCGAGAGCGATCGCGCCGCCGTTGACGTTTATCTTGTTGCGGTCGGCACCGACATGCTTGAGCCAGGCGAGCGGAACGGGAGCAAAGGCCTCGTTCACTTCATAGAGATCGATATCGCCGATCTTCATGCCGGCGCGCTGCAACGCACGGTCGGTCGCGAACAGGGGCTCTTCGAGCATGATCACCGGATCGCCGGCGGTCACCGTCAGATTGACGATCCGCGCCCGCGGGGTGAGGCCATGATCCTTGAGCGCCTGTTCGGAGCAGACCAGCACCGCGCTGGAGCCGTCGCAAATCTGGCTGGCGTTGGCAGCGGTGATCGCGCCGCCTTCCTGCAGCAGCTTGACCGCGCCGATGCTTTCCATCGTCGCGTCGAAGCGGATGCCTTCGTCGACCTTGTGCTGTTCCTTGCCTTCGGCGGTTTCGATTTCAACCGGAACGATTTCATTGTCAAAGGCACCGGATTCGACCGCCCTGATCGCCTTCTGGTGGCTTTCGAGGGCAAATTCGTCGAGATCCTGACGGGTGAAGCCATGCTTCTTGACCAGCATCTCGGCGCCCATGAACTGGCTGAACTGGATGCCGGGATAGGCGGCCTGCAGCCGTTCCGACATGTTGGTGCCGAGACCGGCGTCCTTGAACAGCTTGAAGGTGGAGCCCATCGGCACCCGGCTCATGCTTTCGATGCCGTGCGCCAGGACCATGTCCTGGGTGCCGGACATCACGCCCTGCGCCGCGAACTGGATCGCCTGCTGCGACGAGCCGCACTGCCGGTCGATCGAAACCGACGGAATGCTGTCGGGCAGTTTCGAAGCCAGCACCGCGTTGCGGCCGACGTCGCCGCTCTGCTCGCCACCCTGCATGACGCAGCCGGTGATCACGTCTTCGATCGCGCTGACGTCAAAATCGTTGCGATCGGCGATCGCGTCGAGCGTCGCGGCCCCGAGGTCAACCGGATGGATTCCTGCGAGACGACCGCCACGACGGCCTCCAGCGGTGCGGACCGCGTCAACAATATAGGCTTCAGCCATAGTCTTATTCCTTTGATTGGTTGAGAGTCGAAAATTTAACTGACCGGTTAAACCGCACAGGCGCTAGCGTCAAATGAAAAAGCCGGCGATCACAATAGTGATAACCGGCTCCTTCACGTCATCGCGTGCCGGTCTCAGGCAGGCACATTGTCTTTCTTGACCGTGATCACCTGCGGATAGGTGAATTCGAGCAGGCCTTCCTTGCCATATTCGGCGCCAAAGCCGGACTGCTTGTGTCCGCCGAACGGCGCGAAGGGCGACAGATGCAGGAATTCGTTGACCCACACGGTGCCGGTTTCGAGCTGCTCGGCAACCCGCACGCCTTCGTCGGGATCGGCGGTCCAGACCGCGCCGGCGAGACCATATTCGCTGTTGTTGGCGCGGCTGATCGCTTCCTCGGTGGTGCTGAACTTCATCAGCGGCATGACCGGACCAAACTGCTCCTCGGCGACGATCCGCGCGTCTTCCGGCGGATTGTCGAGAATCGTGATCGGCACATAATAGCCCGGGATATTCTCGTCCTTGGCATCGCCACCAACGAGGAACTTGTAGCCATGGTCCTTGGCATCCTTGATCAGCTCCAGCACCCGCTCATATTGCTTCTTGTTCTGGATCGGACCGACCGCGGTGCCCTGCTGCGAGCCGTCGCCGACCTTCACATTCTTCGCATAGGCGGCAATCGCGGCGCTGAGCTCGTCATAGATATCCTCGTGGATATAGATGCGCTTGGCCGCGACGCAGATCTGGCCGGCGTTGGTGAAGCTCGACCAGAACAGCTGCTCGGCGACCTTCTCGACATTGGCGTCGGGCAGGACGATCGAGGCGTCATTGCCGCCCAGTTCCAGCGTGATCCGCTTGAGGTCCTTGGAAGCGCCTTCCATGATCTTCTTGCCGGTCGCGGTGGAGCCGGTGAAGGTGATCTTGTCGATATCGGGATGCGCGGTGATCAGCGGTCCGAGGCTGTCCTCGCCGGTGATGATGTTGACGACGCCGGGAGGCGCGACATCCTTGATCAGCTCGGCCAGACGCAGGGTGGTCAGCGGCGTGAACGGCGACGGCTTGAGCACGATCGTGCAGCCGGACAGCAGCGCCGGAGCAATTTTCTGCACCGCCATCATCACCGGGAAATTCCACGGCACGATGCCGCCGACGACGCCGACCGGCACGCGGCGAGTGCGGCTCAGACGTTCGGCGGTATCCTCGTTGATTTCGTCTTCGAGGTCGAGCGTCGCCTGCGATCCCGCCATATAGGCAGCGCCGGCGATTTCGCCCTGCGCCTGGGCGTGGGGCTTGCCCTGCTCCGCGGTCAGCAGGCGGAAAAGCTCGTCATTATTCTCGTTGATCACCGCAGCGATCGCCTGGACCACCTTGCGGCGTTCCTCGATCGGCTTTTTCGACCAGCTCTTGAAGGCGGCGCGGGCGGCGGCCACGGCCTGGTTGAGTTCTTCCTCACCACAAGCGGGCACCTGGCCGATGACTTCCTCGTTGGCGGGATTGACCACATCCAGCGTCTTTGCCGTGCCAACCATTTCGCCATTTATGAGATTCTTGTACTGGGTAACCATGTTGCTCTCCTTCGGGATCGTTCGATTCTATTTGATTCACTTATACTCGATTGCAAGACCGCCGGCGCCATTCATTTTGATAGACGGTAGCGGATCGGCAGGGTCTTGAGCCCGCCGACAAAGGTCGACTTGGCGCGGACCGGTTCCCCGGCCAGCTCCAGCGTCTCGATCCGGTCCAGCAGTTCGTTGAACAGGATCTTCATCTCCATCCGCGCCATGTGCAGACCGAGGCACTGATGCGCGCCGGCGCCAAAGGCGATATGCCGGTTGGGCGAGCGCGACGCGTCAAATTTTCTCGGGTTGGGAAACACATCCGGATCATGATTGGCGGCGATATAGCTGATCATCAGCCAGTCATCCTTGGCAATCCTCTGCCCGCCCAGTTCGGTGTCCTCTGCCGCCGTGCGCATGAAATGCTGCACCGGCGTGGTCCAGCGGATCGCTTCCTCGACGATGCCGGGGAGCAGATCGCGGTCGGCCTTGAGCCGGGCAAATTGTTCCGGATCGCGGGCCAGCGCCATCATCGCCCCGGCGGTCGAGGCCGAGGTCGTGTCATGCCCGGCCGCCGCGAGGATGATATAATAGCCCGCCATGTCGCGGTCGCTGAGAAAGGCGCCGTCGACTTTCGCGTTGGCGATCACGCTCGCCACGTCATCGGTCGGGTTGGCGCGCTTCTCCTGCGTCAGCTTGGCAAAATAGGCCTCGAAATCGGCGACCGCACCGACCACCAGCTGCATGATCTGCTCCGGCGTCATGTTGGCCATGCCGGACTTGTTGAGATCCTCGTCCTGGCCGCCGAACATCTGCTGGGTCAGGAACAGCATCCGCTGCTCGTCCGCTTCCGGCACGCCCAGGATCTGCATCACCACGTGCAGCGGATAGGGCGCGGACACCAGGGGCACGAAATCGGCCTCGCCGCCGGCATCGACCAGCCGGTCGACCGTGACCCTGGCCAGTGCCTTGATCTCGTCCTCCATCTGGCGGATGTTCTTCGGCATGAACCAGTCCTGCGTCAGCCGCCGGTATTTCGGGTGGGTCGGGGCATCCAGCGCAACCAGCGAACGGACCAGATTGGGATCGCCGCCGGTGATCGACTTGACGAAGGCACCGCTGTTCTTGTCGCTGAAGGTGACGCTGCGCGGGCTGTTGAGGAACAGCCTGTTGTCCTTGCTGATCCGCATCACGTCATCATAGCTGGTGACCAGCCAGAAGGGATCGTGGATTTCGTCATTGACCACCCGCACCACCGGCGTTTCGCTGCGCAGCCGGTCGAACCGGTCGAGCAGGCCGTCCCAGTCGACATAATTGGCCGGGTCGATGATCGCCTCGGCCTCCGGGCCGGTTAGAATGGGCTCAGCTTGCGTTGCCATCAGACTCTCCCGTTTTTTCCTTGTTCCAATATTCGTCGCGCAACAGCCTTTTGTAGAGCTTGCCGGTTGCATGGCGCGGCAGCTCGGCGCGGAAATCGATCCGGCGCGGCACCTTGACCCCGGAGAGCGAGCGGCGAAGATAGGCTTCCAGCTCCTGGGCCAGTTCCTCGCCCGCATCGGCCATGTCCATCGGCTGCACGACCGCGACCACCTTCTCGCCCATGTCCTCGTCCGGCGCGCCGATCACTGCGGCGTCCGCGACCTTTTCATGGGTGACCAGCAGATTTTCGATCTCCTGCGGATAGATGTTCACGCCGCCGGAAATGATCATGAAGCTCTTGCGGTCGGTCAGATAGAGAAAGCCGTCCTCGTCGAGCTTCCCGACATCGCCGAGCGACGTCCAGCCCTTGGCGTGCGTGGCCGCCTTGGTCTTCTCCGGATCATTGTGATATTCGAATTTCGAGCCGCTCTCGAAATAGATCTGGCCTTCCTCGCCGACCGGGACCTCCTCGCCATTTTCGTCACAGATATGCACCACGCAATTGATCGGCTGCCCGACCGTGCCCTTGTGCGACAGCCAGCCCTCGCTGTTGCAGAAGACGAAGCCGTTGCCCTCGGTCCCGGCATAATATTCGTTGAGCACCGGTCCCCACCATTCGATCATCTTCTCCTTGATCGGCACCGGCACCGGCGCGGCCGCGTGGACCGCGCTCTTGATCGAGGACACGTCATATTTGGTACGGATTTCCTCCGGCAGCTTCAGCATCCGGACAAAATGCGTCGGGACCCACTGGCCGACATCGCATTTATATTTCTCGATCAGCTGCAGCGCATGTTCCGGATCGAACTTCTCCATGATGATGCTGGTGCCGCCGAGCGCCTGCACGGCGATGTTCCAGCGCAGCGGCGCGGCATGGTAGAGCGGCGCCGGAGAAAGATAAACGCAGTCCTTGTGGAAACCGAAAATCGCCTCGGCGAGTCCGGCGATGCCATTGGGCCCGGCGATATCTTCCTCCAGCGGCAGCGGCAGTTTCACGCCCTTGGGCTGGCCGGTGGTGCCCGAAGAATAGAGCATGTCGATCCCGGCACGCTGGTCGGCGATCGGCGTCTCGGGCATCGGTTCGAGCACCGCCTCGATATTGCGCTCGTCGTCGGCGCCGAAGACCAGCTGCTCGACATCGGGGTTCAGCGCCCGCACCTGATCGATGACCGGCAGCATCTTCTGCGAGCTGATCAGCAGCTTGGCGCCCGAATCCTTCAGGATATAGCTGACTTCGTCGGCGGTCAGCCGGCTGGAGATGGCGACCTGGAACAGGCCGGAGCGCTGCGATCCCCAGGTGACGGGAAAGAACTGCCGGTGATTCTCCATGCAGATGGCGACCGTGTCGCCGATCTGCAGGCCGCGGCTGCGGTAGAGCTGGGCGACCTTGTTCGACAGTCTGTCCAGCTCGCCATAAGTGATGACCTCCCCGGTGCTTGCCATGATCACGGCTGGCTTGTCGGGATTTTCCCTAGCGTGGACAGATGGATGCATGGTCGAATATTCTCCAGGTAATCGATCGCCTGATCTGGCGATTCGCTTTCCCGGCACCATGGTTTAATCGTACGGTTAAATCAATCGATAGTCACCGCAACGAGCAATCGAATGCGGCAATTGTCCCTCAATTCTCCACATAGATATCCACAGGCACCGCCAGATCGGCAAATATCCGGCCAATCGGGGCCATGCTGGTGGCGCCCTGTTCGATCTCGCTTTCCAGCATCGTCTGGCTGGCCGCGCCCTTGAGTAGCACCACGACGGTGCGCGCTTCGCAGATCGCCGCCTTGGTGATCGTCACCAGCGGCGTGTCGCCATCGTCCGGGAGCAGGCCGGCCGCGATCTTGTCCGGCGAGCCGTCCAGCGCCTCTTCCATGTCGGCGCTTTCCATGATGCCGGCGGTGCTGCCATCGGCGCCCATGCCGAGCAGGACCAGGTCGGGCGGCCATTTCGTGTCGCGCAGCCGCGCATCGGCGGCCGCGCCCGCCATGTGATAATCCTCGTGCTCCGGCGCCAGCGGCAGCACGCGCGCGCCGCGGGTCAGGAACAGGCTGGCGAGCTTCTTCACCTGGCTGCGCGGATCGTCGAGCGGCACCAGCAGGTCATGGGTCGGGATGATCGTGACATATTTCCACTTGATCGGCTTTTCGGCGAGCGCCTCGAGCACCGGCATCGCGTCATCGCCGGCCGGCAGCGCCAGCAAGGCATCGCCGCGCGCGTCGAGCGCGCTTTCGATGATGAACTGAATGTCACCGGCGACCGCAGCCACCATCTCGGCCGGATCGTCAAAGTCCCACCATTCGAGCTGGGACTCGTCCTCCTCGGGCATGTCGTCCATGTCGAAATCTTCCAGGGCGTCTTCGAGTTTGCTCATATTTCTTTCCGTTGGTGCTGTTCATGCGCTTCTAACGACAGTTGCGGTCGAAACAAAGGCGAAACATGAGATTTTATGGCGCGAAATGAGAGGAATCGACCGCGAAAACGGTAGTTCTGCAAGGAATTGGGCGCGAATTCGCTTTACATAATGCGCCATACTGTATTACTACAGCATATCACAATGAAACTGGGGGGACATATGCTGGACATCCTTTTCATGCTGGCCATCTGGTGGGCGCCGGTGTTGCTCATCATCGGCTTCCTCGCCCTGCGGGGCAAGACAGAGGTTTCGGCCCCGTGGCTGGTCGCCTCGATCGCTTTCTACGCCATCTATGTCGCCGCGGTATTTTCCGGCTTTCACATCCCCGGGTTCGAGGCGGCCTTTGGCGAGACCCAGTATAACTGGTCGGGCAAGCTGCTCGCCATCGCCACTTCGGCGGTGATGATCGTCGCCACCGTCAAGTCGTCCGAAAATCTCAGCTTTGCCGACGCCGGTCTCACCTTCCGGCAACGCGAAGGATCGGTCGGCCCTGCCCTGATCGCCATCGCATTGATGATAGCCTTCATCATCGGCCTGCAAATGCTGGCCAATGACGGTACCAGCCTCGACACCGAAACGCTGATCTACCAGGCCACCGTCCCCGGGATCGACGAGGAACTGATGTTCCGCGGCCTGCTGCTGCTCGGCCTGTCGATGGCGGTGACCGGCAAGACATGGAATCTGTGGGGTGCGCCGGTCGGCTGGGCGGCTATTCTGGTCACGCTGTTTTTCGCTCTGGGGCACAGCATCATGGTCACCGATGGCGCGCTGCAGACGAGCGTGATCGCGATGATCTACACCGCGATCCTCGGCTGGGCGCTGATGTGGATCCGGCTGCGCACGGGCAGCATCCTGCTGCCGATCATCGCCCATAATGCGACCAATTTCACGGGCCAGTTTTTCTAGTTTGCGGGCAGTTCCGCCGGCGGTTCATCGAGCAACAGTTCCGAAAGCCGCAATATGGTCAGCGAAGCCGGGGCCCCGCTGCCCTCTTCGCGCGCGCTGATGTCCACCTGGATGAAACGCTGGTCCTCGGTCAGCTTGGCATCCTGCGCCCACTGCCATTGCCAGCCGCCATTCTCGACCGTGCCGCTCTCCTGGCCGAGCGCCGGCGGGCGCGGATCGGTGAGGATCTCCACCGCCCGGTTGCGCACCACCGACTGCGCGACCACGCGCATTTCCAGCTCGGCGGCATTGTGCGTGGTATAGGCCTGCAGCCGGATCAGCGACAGCGCGGCGAGGCTGAACACCGACAGGGCGACCAGCATCTCGATCAGGGTAAAGCCGCGTTCCCCAGAGTGGACTGGCCTGATCATGGCGCCGCCCCGGCCAGCTTGACATCGCCCATCGGCGCGATCAGCACGCGGCGGCTTTGCGCCTCTCCCTGAAGCACCAGCTCGGCCTGGTCGCTGGGCAGGCCGGTGCTTTCGAAGCTGATCATCATCGGCTTGTCGCCAATCTTGGCGGTCACGCCGTCCGACCAGTCGGTCGACACGAACGGCTTGTCCTCGATCACCGACCAGCTGCCCTTGCGCCGTTCGAGAAAGCTGTAGCCGGAGGGCGTGACCTGCACCGCCATCGGCCGCGACTGCAGGATCGCATTGTCTCGGAGCGCCGCAGTGCGCGCTGCAAAGCGCTGGGCATCCTCTTCCAGCGCGCTGCTGCCGCTCGGGAAGGAAAAGACCACCACGGACGCCATCAGCCCGATGATCAGCAGCACCACCATCAGCTCCACCAGCGTGAAACCCGATGTGCTCTCGCTTGCGACTGGCGTTTTCTTTCGGATCATTATCGTTCATTTAGCGAGTTGAGCCGAGCGAGTCTTGCAGAATCCATGAACCCCTGCAATGACAGCGGCACAAGAAAAGAAACGCAGGGCAAGGAAATATTCAATGGCAGACGTCGTTCTCTACGAGAAAAATGACCGCATCGTGACAATCACGCTGAACAAGCCGGAAACGCGCAACGCACTGTCCAAGGATCTGTGCGAGGCGCTGGTCAATGCGATCAACCGGGCCGATGCCGATGCCGGCGTCAGCTGCGTCGTGCTGGCCGCCAGCGGCAAGAGCTTCTCCTCCGGCGGCAACCTGCACGAGATCAAGGCGATGACTGCCGAACAACACATGACGCCGCTGGAAATCGAGAACTGGTACAAGACCGGGATCCAGCGGATTCCGCTGGCCTTCTCGCAGATCTCGGTGCCGGTGATCGCTGCGGTCAACGGCCATGCGATCGGCGCGGGCAATGACCTGACCACGATGTGCGATATCCGCATCGCCGGCGAGGACGCGATCTTTGCCGAGAGCTTCCTGCGCGTCGGCATCATTCCCGGCGACGGCGGTGCCTGGCTGCTGCCGCGGATCATCGGTCAGGCACGGGCCAACCAGATGCTGTTCACCGGCGAATTCATCGATGCGCACAAGGCGCTGGAATATGGCCTGGTGTCGGAAGTGGTCGCCAATGACAAGCTGCTCGAGCGCGCCTATGAACTGGCCGAAATGGTTGTTGGCCTGCCGCCGCTGGCGATCCGCAAGACCAAGGAACTGGTGCGCACCGCGCAGAGCGTGACGCTGAAGGAAAATCTCGACCAGGCGGCATTGTTCCAGGGCGTGCTGCAGCAGCTGGACGATCACAGGGAAGCGATTGACGCGATCCTGGAAAAGCGCAAGCCGGTGTTCAAGGGACAATAAAGACCAGAGGCAAGCCCGGCCTGCGACCGCGCAGGGGAAGAGCTAGGAGGGATAGAATGAAAAAGTCCGCTATATTGATCGCAGCCCTGATGTCGGCGGCTCCCCTATGCGCCGCCCCTCCCGAAGGCGTTGCCACCGAAGCCACCAAAGCCGCCAACGCCAAGGTAGCAGCCGGGTTGCCGATCGCCGACCAGACCGATTTCGAAAATGCCCGGCGCGGCCTTCTGGCGCAGATCGAAGGCGACCAGATTCTCAACGAGGACGGCTCGGTCGCATGGGACTCGCGCCAGTTCGACTTTATCGAGGGTGCCGCACCGGATACGGTGAACCCGTCGCTATGGCGGCAGGGCAAGCTCAACAGCATCCACGGCCTGTTCGAGGTCGTGCCCGGCATGTACCAGATCCGCGGCTATGACCTGGCGCAGATGACGCTGATCGCCGGCAAGACCGGCTGGATCATCGTCGATCCGCTGACCACCCCGGCGCCATCAAGAGCCGGACTGGCATTGGCCAACAAGACACTGGGCGACAGGCCCGTGGTTGCGGTGATCTTTACCCACAGCCACGGCGACCATTTCGGCGGCATCGCCGGCGTCGCCTCGCCCGAGGATATCAAGGCCGGCAAGATACAGGTCATTGCGCCACACGGTTTCCTAGCCGAGTCGGTGGGCGAAAGCGTGATCGCCGGCACCGCGATGAACCGCCGAGTGCAATATCAGTTCGGCACCGCACTGCCCGTGGGCACCACCGGCCATGTCGGCGGCGGCCTCGGCCAGAAATTGTCGAGCGGCGATATCGCGCTGGTGCCGCCAACCCGGTCGATCAGCAAGGATGGCGAGACGCTGACCATCGACGGCATCAGCTTCGACTTCATGGACGCCGGCGAGACCGAGGCGCCGGCCGAGATGATTTTCTACATGCCCCAGTTCAAGGCGCTGCACACCGCCGAGGTCGCGACCCGCACCTTCCACAATGTGCTGACCCCGCGCGGCGCGCTGGTCCGCGACACGCTGAAATGGAGCAAGGTGATCGACGCCATGCTCGCCAGATATGGCGATAAGTCCGACGTGATGCTGGCATCCCATCACTGGCCGACATGGGGCGCCAACAATGTGCAGACGGCGCTGAGAAACCAGCGCGGCATCTATCGCTATGTCCATGACCAGACGATGCGCCAGGCCAACCAGGGCGCGACCATGGACGAGATCGCCGAGAATATCGGCGAGCCCGATTTCGCGAAAACCGACTTCGGCGTGCGCGACTATTACGGCACGCTCAACCACAACAGCAAGGCGGTCTACCAGCGCTATTTCGGCTGGTGGGATGCCGTGCCGGCCCATTATCACGAGCTGCCGCCGGTCGAGGCCTCGAAAAAATATGTCGAGGCCATGGGCGGGCCGGGCCGGGCGCTGGCGATCGGCGAAAAGGCTTTCAACGAAGGCGACTATCGCTGGGCGGCAACCGTCTTCAATCATCTCGTCTTTGCCGATCCGGCGGATGACGCGGCGAAGCAATGGCTGGCCTCGACCTACGAGCAGCTCGGCTTCCAGGCCGAGGCCGGGACCTGGCGCAATATCTATCTGGTCGGCGCCCGGGAATTGCGCGAGGGCAACAATACAAAAAACAGCATTTCCTCGGCCAGTGCCAGGGTGCTGAACGGGATTCCGGCGGTCGACCTGTTCGACGCCATGGCGACCCGTTTCAACCCGGCGAAGATGCAGGGCGAAGGCGGCATCCTCCGCTTCTGGTTCCCCGACCGCAAGGAAGCGGTGAGTATCGCTCTCGGCAAGAGCGTGATGTTCCCGCGCAAGGAAGATTATGCCATCACCGGCGAAGGATCGGATACGCAGATCACGATCAGCCGAGCCCTGTTCACCCAGTTGCTGATGCGCGAGGCCACCGCGCCAGAGCTGATCGCGAACAAGAAGATGATCATCAGCGGGAATACGGCCTTGATGGCAGCTATGTTCGGTGCCCTCGACGAGGTAAATCCGCAATTCGATATCGTGACGCCGTGACCTGCCGCGAAATGCCAATATCCGTTGGTCCTGAGCCTGTCGAAGGACGCTTGCCAAGGTGCTTCGACAAGCTCGGCACGAACGGGTCTGATTTGATAAGGATCGCCCATGCAAAGATTTAACTTTCCCGTCATCCAGCCCGATCCGGCGCTCGAGGAGCTGCGCGGCGAACTGCAGGCGTTTCTCAAGGAGGAACGCGACGCGGGCAATTTCCGGCCCGAGCCGGAATGCTGGATGGCCTCCGCCGATCCCGAATTTTCCAGGAAGATGGGCAAGCGCGGCTGGATCGGCCTGACCTGGCCCTCGCAATATGGCGGCCACGACAAGAGCGCGCTCGAACGCTATATCGTGACCGAGGAGACGCTGCGCGCGGGCGCTCCGGTTGGCGCCCACTGGATCGCCGATCGCCAGCACGCGCCGATGCTGCTCGCCCATGGCACCGAAGAGCAGAAGCTCGACATCCTGCCGCGGATCGCCGCCGGCGAATGCTATTTCGCCATCGGCCTCAGCGAACCCGGTGCCGGCTCCGATCTCGCCAATGTCAAGACCAAGGCCGAGAAGATCGCCGAAGGCTGGAAAATCAACGGCCAGAAAATCTGGTCCTCCGGCGCCCATATCTCGCATTATATGGTCGCGCTGCTGCGCACCTCGCCGGCCGACGGTCGCAACCGCCATGTCGGCCTGTCGCAGATCATGATCGACCTCAGCCTGCCCGGCGTCACCATCAAGCCGATCGTCGACCTGTCCGGCGATGCCCATTTCAACGAGGTCTATTTCGAGGACGTGATCGTGCCCGACGACTGCCTGCTCGGCGAAGAGGGCGGCGGCTGGGCGCAGGTCACCGGCGAGCTGGCAATGGAACGGTCCGGACCGGAACGCTTCCTGTCCAGCTACATCACGCTGGAAACCGCGCTGGGACAGCTGAACGGGAAAATGGGAACCGATTCGCAGGCGCGTCTCGGCAAGCTGGTCGCCAGTCTGCGCACGCTGCGCGGCATGTCATGGGCGATCGCCAATCTGCTCCACCAGGGCGTGTCGCCCGAAACCGAGGCGGCGCTGGTCAAGGATCTCGGCAACCGGCTGGAGAATGACCTGACCCTGCAGGTGCGGGCGATGCTCAACGATCTGCCGGCCGACCAGTGGAGTCCGGCGATGCGGCGGATCATGAATATCGGCGTTCTGCGCTCCCCGCCGAACACGCTGCGCGGCGGCACGACCGAAGTGATGCGCGGCATTATCGCCCGCCAGCTGGGGCTGAGATGATGTCGGAAATCCTGAATTCCATTCCGTTCGTCCTGAGCCTGTCGAAGGACATCCAACGGCAACAGCCGCACTTCGACAAGCTCAGTGCGAACGGTTCTATCAAAGGCAGGCTATTCTCATGATCAACACCGAAGGCATGGTCGCCGAAACGGCCACGAAAATCTACACCGACCTGTGCAGCCGCGAGGTGCCGCACCAGGCCGAGGCCGGCCAGTATCCACAGGCTCTCTGGGACGCGCTCGCCGAGAACGGCCTGCCGCTGGCCTGGGTCAGCGAGGCCAATGGCGGCTTTGGCGCCGATCTGGACGAGGTCTTCGGCGCGATCTGGGCCTCGGCGCAGGCCGCATCGCCGGTGCCGTTCGCCGAGACGCTGATCGCCAACTGGATGCTCGACCGCGCCGGTCTGGCCCCCGCCGATGGCAGCGCCAGCTTTGCGCTGAGCGGCCCCACGCCCGCCGCCGACATTCCCTTCGGCATGCACGCGGACAAGATCGTGCTGTTCGACGCCGCGCATCACGAGATCGGCCTGTTCGACAATCGCGTCGCCGTCCGTTCGCCCGAGGAAGCCCTGTCTCCCGACGGCATGACCCAGTTCGTCTTCTCCGGCCATGTCGCGGAACAGTCGGCCAAGACCGATCTCTCGCGGCGCGCGTTCGAGGCGCTGATCCTGACCGTGCGCGCGGTGCAGATGGCGGCGTCGATGGAGACGGCGCTGAACCTGTCGATCGACTATGTCTCGCAGCGCGAGCAGTTCGGCCGGCCGCTGTCCAAGTTCCAGGCGATCCAGCACCAGCTGGCCGTGGCCGCATCGGAATGCGCTGCCGCCACCATGGCCGCGACCCAGGCGGCCAGCGCGATTGCCCGCCATGTCGACGATCCGGAGCAGGCCTGGCACGAGGCGGTGATCGCCAAGGTCCAGATCGGCCACAGCGTCGAGGCGGTCACCGTGCCCTTCCACCAGGTCCATGGCGCGATGGGCTATACGCAGGAATATGACCTGCACCATTATACCCGCCGGCTCTGGGCCTGGCGCGACGCGCTCGGCAACGAGCATCACTGGTCGCGCCGGCTCGGCGAGGAGCTGGCCGCGACATCCCCGGACCAGATCTGGAAAGGCGTCACCACAGGCGACTGGACGGGCGGCAAATCGCTTGCTAGTTAATCGCGCGATTAAACTGATTCCCGGATGGAGCAGACATGCTTCCGATCCTTCCAATGACAGGAGCAAATCCCAATGAAGACACGCATCACCGAGCTTTTCGGCATCGAGCATCCGATCATCCAGGGCGGCATGCATTATGTGGGATTTGCCGAACTGGCCGCCGCTGTTTCCAACGCGGGCGGCCTCGGCATCATCACCGCCCTGACCCAGCCGTCGGCTGCGGCGCTGGCCGACGAGATCGCCAAATGCCGGGACATGACCGACAAGCCGTTCGGCGTGAACCTGACCTTCCTGCCGGTGGTCAACTCGCCCGATTATGAAGGCATGGTCAAGGCGATCATCGAGGGCGGCGTCAAGGTCGTAGAAACCGCCGGCAACAATCCGGTCCAGGTATTGCCCGCGCTGCACGGAGCCGGCATCAAGGTGATCCACAAGTGCACCGCCGTCCGTCACGCGCTGAAGGCGCAGAGCATCGGCTGCGACGCGGTCTCGGTCGACGGCTTCGAATGCGGTGGCCATCCCGGCGAGGACGATATTCCGAACATGATCCTGCTGCCGCGCGCTGCCGATGAACTGGACATTCCGTTCGTCTCCTCCGGCGGCCAGGCCGATGGCCGCAGCCTCGTCGCCTCGCTGGCGATGGGCGCCGAGGGCATGAACATGGGCACGCGCTTCATCGCCACCAAGGAAGCGCCGGTGCACCAGA